>CAVCDC010000046.1:0-21156 GCA_963600865.1 Firmicutes bacterium CAG:103 | reverse complement strand
TCAAGAAGAAGGATGCCGACATCAAGAAGAAGGAAGCCGACATCAAGCAAAAGGACGCCGACATCAAGCAAAAGGACGCCGACATCAAGAAGAAGGACGCCGACATCAAGAAGAAGGATGCCGACATCAAGAAGAAAGATGCCGACATCAAGCAAAAGGATGCTGCCCTTATGAAAGCAGCCTTAGCCTTATTCCATACAGGAATGAGCGTAGAGCAGATAGCCGAGACGTTAAACATAGAGAAGGCAATCATAAAAGAATTTGTTTCGTAGGGGAGGGCATGAAGGCCAGACCCTACATAAAAAGTCCCGAAACACAACATGGTTTCGGGACTTTTTCGGATGTCAAACTTGACATGTTTGTTTTGGGGTACAAGGATTCAGAATTCTACCCACAAAACATTTGCAGTATATAAGAGAGATTTTTTGGAAAAGAAAAACGGCAAAGTATTCATTAATAGTAATAAATACTTTGCCGAACGGCAAAACTACTTAATTTAGAAGTATAGTTTTACCATGTATTACTTATTTACGACCTTAACAGTCTTGCCACTCTGGAGCTTCTTGATGACCAAGCCTTTGGCATTAGCTGAAACCTGTGCACCTGTTGCATTGTATGTTGCTACTACTACATCATTGTCAGCTTCTGAAATGTTCTTGATGCCTGTCGTTGGATTCTTGAAAAGAAGGATAGCATCAATCTGAGCTTCAGCGCCCCATGGCACCTTGATAGTTACCAAGTGAGCGAAGTCGTCAAGTTGCTTGTCATCGCCTACACCACGAAGCATCTCGTTCTTCAAGTCGAGGCTTACTGAACCATCTTCGCCTATGGTTTTGTAAATTTCAATCATTTTTCCGTCTCCAGCCTGACCATTTGCCTCTGTACGATTGAACATCAAACGGGCAGTATGACCCACTTCACCATAAATCTCCATGGTTGAGTACTCAGACAAGTCGGCAAATGCAGTTTCCTGTACTGTAGTTGTGCCAGCAATAACGCCACCACCACCAACAGTCGCACTTGTACCGATGTTCCATTCCCAGTTGTAGATTGTGCCATCCACTTTCTGAGCATCCTTGCCTGTTCCGTCATACAAGCTCCACATGTCGGCAGTCAACTCTACGCCTTCCTCTTCTTCTTGTGCAGAGACAGAGCTAACGCCTGCAAACAAGGCAACGGCAACCATTGCCAAACTCTTCATACTTGTTCTCATAATCTTAAAGTTTTAGTTGATTGTAAAATTGTTTATTTATAATATTTCTCCGTTGTCGTTTTGCCGTTACGAAGATATACTTTCTTTATGTTTACACCCTGCTGGGGAGTCGGCAAGCGCATACCGCTGAGGTTGTAATACTCTACACGGTCTACGATGTCATCATCGGCAGAAACACCTGCAATAGCTGTCAGTTCACTCTTGTAGTTGAGTTTAACACAATCGAGGACAGCACTGCTACCGCTAACGTAGTCAACCTGCATGTTACCAGTGACATCAGCCATGTCGATCTCAAAGCTGTATTCTGTCCAGCCGTACTTGCCAAGATCTGTTTTAGGCAAGGTGATAGTCTTGGAAGCATTGCCACATGTCACCTTGAGAGTAGCATCTCCATCATTAGACTGATAGCGAACTGTAGCTTGGTAGCATCCAGCCTTATGAACAGGAGTATATCCGCGGAGCGAAGCCCCCTTGGTGGTACCCATTCTCATGCATCCTTGTCCAGAGTAATTGCGATAACCCGTATACCATGCGTTGCCCCAAAGTCCACTGACATTCTTGTAGTCGAAGTTCTCAAACTCATACTGTAACTCACCATCGTATGCATCAGGTACTGATGGCTTCTCGATGACAGAAGCTGTAACAGATTCGTCTTTCAGCTTGCCGGTGGTTTTGTTGCCTTTACAGTTGATAGTCAACTCCAATGGACCATTGTGGGTGACATATACGATAAACTGGCTGTTTTTCCATTCACTCTTGACGCTGCTTAGTGAGTGGTCGCCGTTGTCCTTCCATTCGATGGTAGGCTCAGAGCTTGCTCCCAAAATCGTGATGGTATCAGTCTGCTGGTCGAACTCTGGCAAGTTCTTGTCGTCATTGAGTAATGGATTGCCCTGCTCCAGGCGAAGACCGTCTTTTAGACGGTAGTTCTGCATGTAGAGGCTTAGCTTGTCTGAGTTCTCACGCATGAAGATGAGTGAATATGGAGCGAGGTTCATCTTAATCTGGGAACATGTATTGTACTTAGGCAAAATCGTACCTTTTGCACTGCGTGTTGTAGCATAATACTCACGATAGAACTGCATACCATTCTTGTTCGCCGTCAGGTTGACGTGTTTCTCGTCATACTGATAAGGGTTGTAGCAAACCCAGGCGTTCTCAAGGCGAGAAGCGTACATCGTACCACTATATTCTTGCGAGAAGAGTTTGTTGAGATACTTCTTCTTGTTGGTAACATTGTTCCAATTCGTATCAGAGGAATATTCGCTTGCCTTGACAGCCACGGTCAACTTCTTTGCCTCGTCATCGAGCAAGTCGTAAACTACGGGGATTGTAGGATAACGTCCCGTGCTCTTCAGCCACCAACGGTTGGTCAGAGTGTGGTTAGGCCACTGGCATCCATTCTCATCAGCTTCGTTGCGATATATACCATTGTAGAAACCTTCCGGAGAGACGTATGGCTCCATCTGGTTGATATTGGAAGATGCATCCTTAGGAGTAATGTCGTTTTGCAAGCAGATTTTGGTGCGTGCTATCACCTCGCTACGAGTAGGGATACGGATGGTACCATCCAATATCTTGCGGAACATGTCAATGTTGATGTTGCGGAAATGAGGGAACCAACCCCAGTTACGATGGGTATAACCATCAGCAGTCTTGGTGGTAGGAATCTCACGTGAGTCTTCCAAAGGGATGGTCTCTGGTCCGTCGATGACAGTCTCACCCGTCAAGGCTACGTGCTCTAAGATAGGGATAGCTCCGCAAGCCTTTGGGAAGTCGTTGTAGTACTTTTTGAGAGCGTTGCCGTTAGCATCGGTTATCACGTCACCGTTCGTATCCACTTGGTTGTCGCTTCCATACCATCCGCATGCATCGAAGCGGATGCCATACTGACCTGCATATCCTCCAAGGTAAGCACCGAGACAGTTGCTCTCGATATCGAAGAAACCATTCATCATGGTGTACTTCTCGCAGCAGAGGAAGTGGTCGTTGTCGTTGGTAAGCAACTCACGCATCTTGGAATTTCGCTTCATGTATGCCACAGGCATCATGTTGGCAGAATAAACAGCCTGAGTAAAGCTGACAGCCAGATAACCGCCATATTTGTGGCAAAGGTCATAGATGTCAGCAAGGAGCTGCAAGCGTGTCAAGAAAGAGGGGTTCTTTCTGACCTCGGTGGTAGTGGTACCATCAGCATTGATTACTTCCCATTTCCTGTCTTCCTCAAATCCCCAGAACTGCTCTGCGAAGTTCCACCCAAGGAAGTTGGGATATTCCTTGAAGTACTTCTCGTAGATAGTGAGGTCATCGTCAGGGAAGGCGCTACAAGCACCACTGGCACACTGAATCATCGTCCAGACCCTGTTCTGTGCACAAACCTTCATCCATGAGTCGCACACTTTCTCGCCGTCAGGGCAAGTAGCCTGTGTGGCAGAAAGAGAGAGGTTGAACACCACGTAAGGTTTGATGTCTTCAGGCACCATGTCGATGATGCGCTGAGGGTCAGGATCATTCCATGTGTCGATGTGGATAATCCACATAGGCAACGATGGAGAGATAACGCGTCGCAGTGCAGGCCCATTATGAGCCTGACTTATTGCGACGGTTACGAAACTAAAAACTAAGATGAATAATTTCTTTACCATATTATTTCCTTTGATTGAAGTCCGTTAGCTATTCCTACATAGGTTGGCAATCTGTTGTAGTTCTTCCAAAGTCCCACATACAGGTTTGTCTCATTGATGGTAGAGAAGGACAGACCATACTGCTGTTCTGCTGGGATAATTTCAAGATACTTGCTGACAACATATCTATAGAAATCTGCCATAGCCTTGAGCTGCTCTGTGGTGACATTGTTAAGGTTCAGAATGCCTCCCATATCATCAGCCAAATAAACGTTGAGATCAGACAGACGAACCAAGAGACCAGTTCCCTTCAAGTTGTTCAGTAAAGTTTCATAGTTGGCTTTGGTCTCCTCTAAGGTCTCTGCATTGTAGGGCAAGTCAATTCTTGTATCCACACCTTCTATCTTTGCACCAGCCTCATTCCATTGTGTCAAGTAGGTCATCAGTCCATCTTGCTTCATGTCATTGCCTAACAAGTTGCTCTCGCTATAGAAGAGTTTTATGTCGGCATTGCTGCTGTGAATCAGCTGGCAGATGTCTGCCACATAGTTCTCGCCGAGATAATCGTTAGGATAGAACTCGTTCTCAACAGGCTCGTCCTCACTTGATTTCATCATTCCTAAGAAGTCGTCGAGCAAATCGCTGGCAACAACCCATGTCTTAATCTGGGTGCCATAGGCCTCCATCATTGCTCCTACATAACTGTTTAGATGGTTCTTGACATCTACAGCCTTCTCCTCTATAGGACGTGGTTCATAATATCCCTCTTTTGTATAAGAAGTGTGGATTTTGATGTTGTCCACATACACCTTTTGCGGTGTGGCACCCTGTCCGACAATCAGGTCAAAGGAATTTGCTTCCAGACTCTCTTCTGTCAAAGCGTCAAAGATGCCAGCCCTCTGCAAGTTGTAAGAGTAATTGGTCCAGGTGTTGAGCGTTTCTGGTTTACCGCAAGACTTGGTTGCCACTTCAGAACCAACTTTTACGCGGAACACCAAATCCTTATTCTGCTTGTTTGTATGGTAATCGAAAGAAATAGACTCCATATTGCTCACCTTGACACCCTCAGGCAAAGTCACATGAATGGTCATAAACTTGGCGTTCTTTGTGTTTGAGAGTACCAGACCATTCTGACCAGCAGGGTCGTTGGCAATCACACTGAAGTTGTCACCTTCAATAGTACTACCTACCGTTTTGTCCTCAAAGTCAATGACAACGTCATTTTCTTCATGCACGCCAGGCACCCAAGTATCCTTTGTCACCTCCTTCATGGTCGTCATATTATACATGGAAGGAGAGAGCAAGTTGTAGGCGAATACATTGAATCCAGCAGCATTAGCGGCATTTACCGCCTCCGAGGCTGACGTAACGTCTATCGTACCATCGTCTGCCACCATCTTGTTGTGACCAAAGGCATCAGAGATATTCACCTCGGTGAAGTTGGCCAAGACTTGAGAGTATGTGGCATCTTTGTTTACCAGTTTTTCAGTCGTCAAGTCAGTACCAAGTTTGATGCCTGTATAGTTTTTCAATACCTCAAAAGAGTTGAGGTATTCATTGAGTGCCACACTTTCAGGCTTATCCACTTGATAGCTCGTATCAAATTTCTCTGCACAACCAGTGAGCAGCAAGGTTGCTGCTGCACTGGCGAGAATGATATTTTGTATCTGTTTCATGATTTCCTAATTCTTTAAAAGTTCTTACTTGCTGGGAGTAAAGGTTTCATACTTGACACCGCGGTTGCGGACCACCAAGGTATCTGTTGTCTGAACGCTACCCAACTCTGCAGTCTCGAAACTATATTCAAGATAGAGAGCATTGCGCTGGATGCCGCCCATGTTTTCGCTTTGCCTTACAAACTTGCCAGAGCCTGAAGCCGTCACGCCAGTTGCACCAGAAGTGATCGTGCAGTTGTCTCCGTCGAAGGTGAGGAGCAATGGCACATTGTGTGCCTTGCCTTCAGCATCTTTCTTAGAGATAATCATGCTCACCTTGTCGAGAGCCTTTGTGGTCAGACTGATGACTTCGCCCTTCTCCATATACTCAGTATGACGATAGGTCTTGACTCCATTCACAACGTCACAGCCACGACGAAGGTAGGTGGCGTGCCATGGGTTGACATACTTGACTACGCAAAAGGTGGTAGACTTGTCTGCCAAAATCTTATCTACACCAAAAGCTTGTGTCAACTGAACTGGAATCACATAATAGCTCTCGGTGCTCTTGGGGTCAGCAAAGAAGGCATCAGTGAGATGTACCCTTATGCCACCAGTCAACTGTCCTTCAGGAATGGAAATCTGAGAGTTTTCCAGTGTATAGTACTCAGTAGGCATATACTTGATTTCAGCACCACCCATGGTGTATCCCTCACAGAGAGATGGATCAATGAGATAATTGATGGTTACATTGTTCTTGTTGTCGTAACCACCGGCATAGGTAGCCTTGATCTCAAAGATATGGTTGTTGTCGTTGGTCAAGTCGGCTTCTTGGTCTTCACCTAACTCCAAGGTGCGTACAAAGCCAGCGTTGGCAAAATATGTGGATGTCTCTCCGTCGTAAGAGAATTCCTGGTTGCCGTTTTTGCAAGAAGAAGCCATCAGCAGAGCCATGGCTGCAACCCCCATTGTATTTATTAATCTTAATGTTTTCATTTTCGTAAATGTCTTTAATTTCGTAACCAAATATTACCAGCCCTTGTTTTGCTTGAGGTTGGTGTATTTCAACACCTCAGAATAGGGGATAGGACCGTAGTGCATGTAGTCCTCAAACTTACGTTCCTCGATGTTCTCCAACTTGACAGGGGTATTACCATTCCAGTTGACACCGTCTACTTGCGTATTCATATTTGCATTCCAACGGCGCAAGTCCCAGAAGCGGAAGCCCTCGAAGCAAAGTTCCAAGCGGCGCTCATTGCGAATCAACTCGCGCATCTTTTCCTTGCTGGTAGCACACTCATCGAGGTAAGTCTCATCGGTGATGCCGGCACGGTTGCGGATAGCCTTGATGACATCGTAAGCTGAATATCCATGTCCGTTGTCAGCCTTAGGTCCCCAAGCCTCATTGGCAGCCTCTGCATAGTCGAGGAAGAACTCTGTATAACGAGCACGAGCTGAATACTTAGTCACCACGTTCTGAGAGGTAGAGTTACAGTTGGCTGTCATGTTGAGCATCTTCTTCATGTAGTAACCGGTGCGAGTGGAAGTCTCCTTCACGCCAATACCGTCGTCAGTGCCACTGTTGCTACCTGTGTAGATAGTCTTATCATTAGGACCTTCTTTTGCACCATTATAAATAATGTACATAGACAAGCGTGGGTCGCGGTTAGCATAAGGATCATTTGCGTCATATCCGCTGCGGCTGTCTGTGATAGGATAGCCTGTGGCTGTAGGGAAGGCATCTACCAAGTTCTGTGTTGGGTTGGTACGACCGCTACCGTAGAGTGAAGGAGGATAGTTGTTCTTCTCGTCATCAATCTCCTTGGTGTCCTTGTCCTTACGCCAGATAATCTCTGGAGGATTAGAACCATTGGCGATGGCTGCGATCTCATCATCATTGGTATAATAAGTGAGACCCTTTGCTGGCAAACCAGCAGGACCACCAATGACATCTACCACACTGGCAGCTGCATCAGCAGCCTGAGCCCATGTCACAGGGTTTGAGGCATCCTGGAAGGCAGGACTTGCTGCTAACAACAAGGTGCGGGCACGGAAAGCGCGGACAATCAAACCGCTCACGAGGTTGTTGGCCACCTTGCCACCCATCACTACATTGTAGAGGTCTTTCTTCAAGTCTTTTACCGTATCGATCTCTTCTCGTTTGAGAATGTCATCATACTTGGTTGGCACATCGTCCACAGTAGCGGCATCACCATAGTTGAGAGGGAGCAAAGCCTCTGCTCTGTCAAGGTCAACCAAGATACTGTCTACATTCTCCTTGAAAGAGAGACGAGCCTGGTTGTGGTCATCCTGTGAATCTACTACATTGCGATAGAGTAGGGTACCGAGCAAGTTTCCTTCAGCGTCAAAACCAGCATGCGCACGAAGCAAATAGTACTGGTGGATGGCGCGAAGACCATAAGCCTCACCTTTCAGACGTCTTCTCATCAGAGCGTTGGTGAACTGATTTTTCAGGAACTCAATGTTGTCGAGATTGGTCTGCAAGAAGATGTTCAAGTACTGCACTGAAGACAAGTCAGAATTCCAACGGCTGGAAGGGTCCCAGCTCTGTGCAGTATAGGAACCAGTAGCATTCTTCATCCAAGAGTCAGACTTGTTGTTGGTAACAGCATCGTCCGTTACGATATCCGAGCCATCCACATAGACGGGTAGATTACGGTAAGCCGTCACCATAAAACCCTTGGCGAAGTCTGGTTCTTGCTCCATCTGGTCAATATCTTTGAAATTCTCTGCCGCTGGCGAGAATACGTCATCGCAAGCTGTCAACAAGAATGCGGTGGCTAATATTGTGATTATATTTCTAAGTTTCATATTGTTATACTATAAAAGCTTATTATTAGTAGAAGGGTTAGAACTGCATCTTCAAGCCGATGTTATAGAAACGGCAGTAAGGTGCTCCGTAGGATGTCTCCATGTACTTTCTGTTCTTGCTGATGGTGAGGAGACTCTCTCCGAGGAGATAGACGCTCATGCCCTTGACAATCTTTCCTGTGAACCAGTCGTTCGGCATGTCGTAAGTAAGCTGCACCTTGTTGAGAGTGAAGCAGTCTGTACTGTACATCCAGAAAGTAGAGGTTCTGAAGTTGTTGGTATTGTCCTTGGCTGTCAGACGGGGATAAGTAGCTGTTTCTGCAGTCTCAGGTGTCCAGCGGTTACGTACTACCGAGGTATACTTGCTCTGGTTGTATCTCCAGTCGTTGCTCTTTATGCCCTTGCCACCCATATTACCGGTACCAGCCATGAATAAAGTAAACTGTTTCCACTTCAAAGTCAAGTTGACACCATAGTAGAAAGGAGCCGTCCACTTGCCCAATACCACTTGGTCCTTACTGTCGATGACACCATCATTATTGATATCCTTGTACTTCAAATCGCCAGGCTTCACATCACCAAAGGTCTGCTTCGGACTGTTGTTGATTTCCTCTTCGCTTTGGAAGAAGCCTTCGCAAACATAGCCAAACATAGCGTTGAGCGACTGACCTTGGTTGTTCAGGTAGGTATTCTCACCATTGTTTTCCTCGCGGCGCTTGGCTTCGGTGCTCAAGTATTGTCCTGTCAAGCCCAACTGGGCATCCACCTTACCGATTTTCTTCTTCAAGTTGATGGTGAAGTCGAATCCTTTGCGCAAGTCTTGGTTGTAGTTCAGAGAGGTTACGAAAGAACCGTCTCCAGACATCCAAGAAGGATAGAGAGTCGCTGTGCCCGAAGTAAGCAAGCCGTCTGTCAACTGATGGAAGTAGTTGAAGTCAAGTGTGACCAATCCGTTAAGGAGTGAAGTCTCCAGTCCAACTCGCCATTCCTTGCGTTTGATGAATGTCAGGTTCTTGTTGCTACCACGTGTAGAGAGACTGGTGTAACCACCCTGGCCGTCAGCCCAAGTGTACCAACCACCCTTCATGTTGTAATATCCCTGGTAGAGATAGTAGTCTGAAATGTCGATGTCTTGGTTGAGCACGGAGTAAGATGCGTTGAGTTTCAAGTCGTCGAAACAAGGCAGTGCATCCTTAAACCACTTCTCCTGACCGATTCTCCAACCCAAGGTAGCAGATGGAGAGAATGCATTGCGGTGTCCCTCAGCCAACTTGGGTGAGTGAACCAATGCTCCGCCAAACTCAGCGTAATACTTGTGGTCGTAGTTGTAGGCGGCACGCAGACCAAGGTTCACATTCGTTGTCTTGTGATAAGAACTGCTGCTGTGGTATTCATCGGCAGCATTCTGCTTGGAATATCCCCAACCCACGAGAGTGGCATCCACATTGTGAATATTGGCGAAAGTGTTCTTGTAGTCAAACTGAGCTCTGAAAGCCATAGACTGATAGTAAGAACTGCTGCCGATAGACTCGTTGGTGGAATTGGTATCCTTGCCATACTTTGTCAAGCCGATAATCATGTCCTTGCCATTGACAGTAGCCCAAGTAGGTTCGTAAGTAGCATAACCTACGCTGTAGCCCTCAGAATAGTAATCCCAGTAGTCGATGCTGTATGCGGTCTCGAAGCTCAGTCCCTTGGTTATCATGTCAAGGTTAGCTTTTACACCTACATCAAAAGTAAATGTACGATACTTGTTCTTGACATAGCCAGCTGCTAACATGTTACCAAACAAAGTGGACTGATTGTCTATATTGCCGCCCAAGAGGTACTGACCGTCAATCTGGTTCTTGGTACCATTCACCATCTGCATCAAAGAAGTGTTGTTTGAGTCCATCATAGAGATGGGCAGCAATGGTGAATACCAGTTGGGACGCAGGGTAGAGGCTGCACTCCAGTAATCCTCAGGACGTCCCTTGTAGTTGTCGGTGATATTGACGCTGACATTGGTATAAGCATGCAGCCAATCGGTAATGGTAGCATCAATGTTGCTACGTACACGGAAAGCCCAGTTGTCGTCTTTCTTCTTGTCTCCATACTTCACAAGGTCATTGTTGTAGACCATACCCAAGTTGGCATAGTAACGTGCAAACTTGTTACCGCCGCTTACCTCCATCGTAGCATCCGTACGATTGTAGCACTTGCGGAGGTAGTCGCTGCTATAGAGATCCATATCGGGATAGCGGTAAGGATTGGTGCCTGCAGCAGTATTGTATATGTCTTCCTGTGAATACTTCAGTGGTTGGTTGGCGTCATCATTGCGCAGAGCCTCGTTGTAAAGTGTCATGTATTCTGCTGCACCCAAGAACTCAGGATAAGCCTTAGGAGTATACAGACCCGTGTTCACCTGTGCAGTGATAGACAAAGGATGAATCTGTCCGCGTTTGGTCTTGATCAAGATGACACCCTTTGCAGCCTTCGAACCATAGAGGACCACAGCCGAAGCACCCTTCAGGATGGTTACGCTCTCCACTTCAGTGGCATTGACAGAGGACGCATCACGAGGAGCACCATCCACTAAGACGAGAGGAGACTGTCCCCAGATGCTACCATTATAACCACCAATGAGCGACTGGATGTCATTCAGGCTGGAGGCACTGTAGTCCTTCTTCATCTGTTCTGCCATGTTGACCTCACTGACACCGCCCATGAGGTCAGTTTTCAGAACTTGTCCAAAAGCCACATTCACCTGACTGCTGTCAGCCACTTCCTGAGCTTTTGCCACGCCACTGGCCACCAGCATGGAAGCCAGCGCCAATGACATTTTCTTATTGAATATAATACGTTTCATAATAATAGCTTAGAGTTTTATTATTCCCATCCGGGGTTCTGAGTGAATGCTTCATACATCTGTACGTCATTCTTCAAGAATGGGAACCAGTAATGTTTTGGATAAGTGAATTTGCGTGTCACCAGAGGCTCCTCGCGCAAGTTGAGCACATGGCCTTTGTCTGGCTCTGCAAAGCGGTCGTCGTTGCTCTGGTCTGTAGCACGGTCGAAGTAGACTGCTGTCTTCTGAGTGTAGGGAGCCTTGTCGAGCAAGAGCCAACGGCGCAGGTCGTTGAAGCGGTGTCCCTCGTAGGCAAGCTCTACGGCACGCTCACGGCGAAGCTCACTCATGAAACCATCCATTGATGTCAGATATTCATCTGCGATGCCAGGAACACCGGCACGCTCACGAATCTTGTTGACTGCATCCAAAGCAGAGAGGTTGTATGCCTGGCTGGACTTAGTGAAATCACCATATCCCTGTGCTACGGCTTCTGAGTACATCAAGTAAACATCAGCCAAGCGAATCAGGCTCAGTATCATCTTGTGACTGCCAGAACGAGCACCGCCGTCGTCAAAGTCATTGCGATATTGTTCGGTGAACTTCATCAGCATATAACCAGTGAAACAGTCTTTTGCTGGGGTAGCCACACGCAGCTTTCCACCTTCGTAAAGAGAAGCGTACTGTATGTTGGGGTCGCTGCTCACCTTAGCTCCGTTCTTCACACACTTCACACCGTCATAGATGAAATTGGTGTAGAAACGAGGGTCTCTGTCCTTGAAAGGATACTCAGGATCGTAACCGCTGTCAGCATCCTTCTGGGTAATATCCTTGATAGGTTTACCGTTAGCCATACCGAAGTAGTCGACATAGTTGGCAGTAGGATAGACCTTGATACCAGATTGAATCAATTCAGCAGGACGGAAGTCTGTCACCATGTTCCAAACCCAGTCACCTGCGCAGTTCTCGAAGAAGATAGCTTCTTTCAGACCTGGAACCTTGTAGTTCTGGTTGCTGGTGTAGAAGATCTCAGAATAATTGCTGAAGTCTGCCAACTGGTATTGGCCTGTCTCCTGACAGAGTTTCAACACCTGTCCGAAAGCCTCTGCAGCCTTCTTGCAGTACTCCTTGTTATAGTTCTCATCACCAGTGCTTTCCTTGTTCATCAGTGGAGAACCGGCATAAAGCAAATCCTTGCCCAAGAAGGCGAGAGCCATAATCTTGTTGGCGCGAGTCTTGTTCTTGCCAAGTGTAGCCTTGCCAACAGTTGTCTTGTCCCAGTCTGTAGGCAATAGGTCTGCCGCCTTTTGGAAATCTGCAGCTGCCTTGTCAGCAGTCTGCTGGTAGTTGAGACGAGGATAGTTGAATACGGCATCGGCAGGAATCAAGAAGTCGATGTATGGAAGACCTCCCCAGTACTGCATCAACATGAAGTGGTAGAATCCACGGAAGAAATAGAGCTGACCAGCAATGATGTTCTTCTCTTCCTGTGTTGCATCCGTCAACTTGTCAAGGTTCTCAAGACCTAAGTTACACTTATAGATGGCGTACCATGAGTTTCCCCAAAGTCGGTTTTTGATGGCACCAATATTATCGAAGCGCCCACTGTTTGTGGTGCTGCGGAAGCCCGAATGGAAATAAGAGTAGTAGCACTCGTCCCATCCCCAATAGTTACCCTGGTCTATCGCATTGGTAAGCATACGAGTCTCTGATGGTTGCCAGTACTCATCCTCTCCAAAGTTCCAGCAACTGTGATACTCACAGGAGGTAAGCAGAGGGATACAGTTGTATACCTCGTCCATAAAGCCCTGGAAATTAGTGTAGTTCTTGTATGGGTCAACCGGGTCGATGTCACTGCTTGGTGACTTGTCGAGGTAGTCTTTGCATGAAATGTTGGTAAGCGAGATGCCTGCCGCAAACAACATTGTATATATTAACTTCAACTTTTTCATAATGATATATCATTTAAAATGTAAGGTCGAAACCTAAGTTAAACCTTCTCACGGTAGGATATGCTCCGCTTGATGAACTACCGCTGAAGTTGTTCTCACGGTCGTCTGGCATGTTGGTCCAAAGAAGCAGGTTGTCACCATTGAGGTAAACTCTCAGAGAGTTGATGTGCATGCTCTTGATCCACTTGCCTTTGAAGGTATACGCAATTTCAGCATTCTTCAGACGGAGGAAAGAACCGTCATAGTAGTAGCGTGTTCCAGAGAGACTTTCGTCAGCTACTGTCGTCCAGCGAGGCAAAGATAAGTCGCCTCCCTGTCCTACAGTGTAATAGCTACCCTCTTTGAATGCAATGTGAGTCTCGCGCTCGAAAGTTGGGAAACTTACCTCGCGGGTAACATTTGTAACACCATAGAACTGAACGGTGACGCTCAATCCCTTCCATTCCACTCCGAGTGTGGTGCTGAAGGTGTTCTGCGGGATACTTGTATACTGGTAAGGAGCCTTGTCGTTGGAATCTATCTTACCATCACCATTGAAGTCTACAATCATGTAGTCGCCAATGTATTTCTCGTCATTGTGACTGTTCAGTGTAGGACTGGCATAGAGGTCGTCCCAATTGCTGATGAAACCATGATCCAGGTATGAGTGAGTCTGTCCGATGGCATAACCCTCCTGCTTCAGGTAGCTTGGCTTCAGCTGTGGGTCGTCGGCAAAAGTGATTTCATTGATGCCGTGTGTCATGTTGAAGTTTGCCCATGTGCGGAGATTCTTGTTCCACATCTTGTTGAATTTCAATACCAACTCATATCCATGAGACTTCACACCACCTAAGTTGGCAACGGTAGAAGACATACCATAATAAGAAGGTATCGCGCGCGAGGTCAACAATACATCAGAGCGCTTGTCGCTATAGATATCCAACGAACCTGTGATCAAACCACCCAAGAAACCGAAGTCGAAACCGAGGTTGCGCTTCTCTGAAGTCTCCCAGTGTACGTTAGCGTTACCTATACGAGAGAGCTGATAGATGGTATAAGGAGAGTCGTATGTGGTAGTACCTGCCAACAGTGCAGAACCATTATAGCTATACTGGTCTGTGTAGAGATATGAGGCACCTGTGCTGTCATCACCGATACGTCCCCAAGAAGCACGAATCTTAAACATGTCCACGTACTTCTTGATTTTCTTCATGAAAGGTTCTTCTGTGACAGTCCATCCAATAGATGCTGAGGGGAAGAACTTGAAACGATAGTCAGGACCGAATTTCTCAGAACCATTGTAACATCCGTTCAACTCCAACATATAGCGCATAGCATAGTTGTATGTGGCACGGAACACCCAGTCCTCACGATAATGCTTGAACTCAGAACCAGTGGCATACTGGTTGCGGTTGAACACGCCCATCAAACCCACGTCGTGGTTGCCGAACTTTCTGTTCCAGTCGAGCTGTGCTAAATAATACAAGCGACGATAAGTTGCGTTCGTGTTCACGTGACCGCCAGATACAGTCCAGGCTGTAGACTCATGATAGTCCTCACCGCCATCGTTACCCCATGTAGTCTCACCCGTGTCCGGGTTAATCCACTTGGTCTTAGGATCCATGTACTGGTCACTGACACCTCTGCCAACCTCCACCATCGTGTTGTCGAAAGAGAGTTTGCCGGTAAACTTCAGTCCCTTGGTCACAAAGTCGAGCTTTTGAGTCAAGATGAAGTCGGTGGTAATCTGTGTGTTGGTCTTTTTCTCATTACCACTGCGCGAGAGGGAAAGCACTGAGTTAGGGCAGTCTGCCTTACGTGGACCGTAGAAACCATACGTGCCGTCGCTATAGATAGGACGCATGGCGTCTGGTGCTGCGTGGTAGATGGAAGCCCAATAGTCATTGGCGTTGTCGCTCTGTCCCCATGGGAACTGACGAACACCATTACTACCGAAGAGGTTGGTAGAGAACTGAGTGGTCTTGGTAAGGTTGAAGTCCAAGTTGGCACGCATGTTGATACGATTGTATCCGAATCCTGAGCTATATCCACGGTTGCTGGTGAAATCCTTGAACAAGTCACCCTCGTGTGAGAAGTCGATGGCAGCAAAGTACTTCACAAACCTTGTACCACCCGATACATCGGCGCTGGCATTGTAAGACATCGCTGTCTTGTTGAACAATTCGCTCTGCCAGTCAACGTTAGGATAACGGTCCCATTCGTCTGCATTGGCTGGATAACGATACTTGTTGATGATTTCCATGGGTTTGTAATGGGTCCAGGATTTCTCGCCATTGATGTTCAGCTCACGCTCTACAACACGGTTCAACAAGCAGAACGTGTCGTATGAGTCATACTTCTCAGGCAATTTGGAGACCACCTTCATCGTGGCATTGGCCTTTACGTGTACGGAAGCCTTACCTTCCTTACCACGTTTGGTAGTAATAAGGATAACACCATTACCACCCTTCACACCATAAACGGCAGTGGCGGAAGCATCCTTCAGTACGGAAATGCTTTCTACAGAAGAAAGGTCTACCGTGCTCATAGAGCGCTCCACACCATCCACGAGCACGAGAGGCTCGTTGTTACCATTAATAGATGTCTGTGTACGGATGACAATCTTCGGGTCTTCCTCACCAGGCATACCAGTGGAAGAATAAGTAATGACGCCAGGAAGGTTACCCGTCAAAGCCTGGCCGAGAGACGAAACACCAGCGTGGCGGTTCAAGGTCTTTGCGTCCGTCTGTGAGATAGAACCCACGACAGAGGCTTTCTTCTGCTGACCGTAACCGATAACGACTACCTCGTCAATGAGGTTGTCGTCAGAGAGAGTCACGTTGACAGTTCGCTTCTTTCCCACTTTTATCTCGGAGGTGTTCATACCAACGTATGTAAAAACAAGTGTGGTGTTCTCCGAAGGTACAGAAATCTGGAAATTACCATCCATATCGGTAATAGCACCGATACTGGGATTGCCCTTCACCTTGATCGTGGCACCAATAAGTTCTGTACCAGACCCATCGACAACATGTCCCTTTACCGTTATGTTTTGCGCCTGAACTGTCAGTCCGCAAGTCATACCGATGCAGAGCAAGGCTACAGACCGTTTCATTGCTTGCATTGTTTTAACCATGTTCGTTCATTTTTAGTTTATGTTTTAATTATTGGTTTATGCTCTAATTATAGGTTACATTAAATATATTTTTTAGTTATTGGTTACTTCATATGAAAGGTTTTGTAGGTTTTAGATGAAAGGGCACGTATCACTACGTGCCTCTTTCTCCAATGTTGTTCCTTAAGATCTAATAGTTGGAACAAATCTAAATAACAATCCTAAACTACTGTTAGATTACTATCTATTACTAACCTAAACAAACCTTTAATTTTTCGATGGCAAAGTTAGCCACCTTTTATATATAATACTTTATGCAGTGTTACCAATACTTTGCACATCCCCACAAGATGTAACATAGTATTTCTCAAATGTAACAAAAGCGGTGAAACAAGGGAAAAATGGACACGAAAAGTGAAAAAATATAAAGATTAGTCGGAAATGTCCAACATTTTTTCTACTTTTGCAAAAGAAAGTAACAAAAACCTAAACATGACAAATCCAAGACTAAACTACATTTTATCTCTATTCGGCTTGCTTTTTCTCTCTGCTTCCAGTCTGTTTGCACAGAGTGGCAAGCTCTTCAATACCGACACACAGTTGTCGAGCAGCTTTGCCATTCAGGTACTCGAAGACCATGAGGGATTCATCTGGGTGGCGACCCGCAATGGACTGAACGTATACGACGGTTACAACTTTACGGTATTCTCCAAAGAAGCCAAAGACAACCAGGGGTTCTCCAACAACTACGTGAACAGACTCGGGGAAGACTCCCGTGGAAACATCATCGTGGGTACGAACAACGGTATCATGATATATGATGGCAAACGATTCAAGAGTCTGCCGATGATGAAAAACGGGGAAAAGACGAAGTCTTACATCAATGATATCTTGACGAGAAAGAACGGTGAGGTATGGATATGCACATCTGGCTACGGTGTGATGCGCATCAACAAGGACTATACCCAATGTGACGCCATACAGGGTGTGCTCGCTCCTTTTACCTATATATATGCAGCAATGGAAGACAAGCAGGGTAGGGTGTGGTTTATCACAGAGGCCTTCGAACTGTTGCGTCTGGAGAAAAACGGTAAGCTCACGCGCCATTTCGGTGGCATCGACAACGTGAAGGCGAAAAGAATCATAGAAGACAAGCAGGGCAATATCTTCCTTGGCACAGAGCACCACGGTGTCTATGTGATGAAGTCGGGCACCACCACTTTCTCGCACATCGAAGGCATCAACACGCCCAGCATAGAGACCCTCTGTGTCTGTCGCAACAATACGTTGTACATCGGAAGCAATGGAGACGGCATCACCAGTTACGACCTCAAGACCGGCACGGTCATCGATGACCCTTTCTTCAGCAACCAAGTCAACTTAGACAAAGCCAAGGTGACGAGTATCATCGAGGACAAGCAGGGCAACATCTGGGCAACCATGCTGCAAAAGGGCGTATATATGCAGCCCAACAAGAACTATGACTTCGGATACATGGGCTATAAACTTGGTGTTTACAACCGGATAGGCGAGAACTGCGTGACGAGCATCACCAAGAGCAAGGACGGCAGGATATGGGTAGGAACGGACAAGGACTATCTCTATGTCTTGAGCAAAAACATCCCCATGTCGTCCGTTCACTATACCAATGTGCCCAGTACCATCCTTGCGCTCTGCCAGGACAAGAAAGGCAACATCTGGCTCGGTTCGTACCGTGAAGGATTCGGATATCTTGACCCTGCGGGCACCTTTCATCCTGTAAACTTAGGATTGGAAGGCACACTCAGCGTGTTCGATATCAAGAGCGACCCGCAAGGCAACCTGTGGTTGGCAACCATGGGCAACGGCTTGGTATGTCTCCGAGCCGACGGCATCGTCAAGAACTATACGATGCAGAAAGGCTCAGACAGCAACCATAAGGCGAACAGCATCCCCAATGACTACCTTGCCAAATTAGCCTTCAACAAGGACTATAGCAAGCTTTACATCGCCTCGTCTGTAGGTCTCTGCTGCCTTGATGTCAAGACCGGCAACTGGGTAAGCACCTTCGGGAAGAACCTCCTCAACAATGGTTCCTTCTCCCACTGTGTGTTCTGTGACAGTCGCGGCAATATATGGTATGGTACGGAGGACGGAGTCTATGTATACAGCGCCAAGGACTATAGCCACCCCAAGATATACACTACGGAGAACGGGCTTTGTAACAACAGTATCTCGTTTATCTCGGAAGATGCCAAGGGGCGCATATGGATAGGTACGACGCATGGCCTTAACATCCTCAACCCTCAGACGGGCAGCATCAAGATCTACTATGTGGAGAATGGTCTGCAAAGCAACGAGTTCTCTGACGGTGCTGTGTTTGCCGAAGGCAATAATATGTTGATGGCTGGAACGGGTGGCATCAATTGGGTTAACACGCTTGCCATCAAGCAACACAAGTGGGATGCCAAGGTCATCATCTCGCGCTTTGTGGCAGGCAACATGAGTGTTTATCCCGGCATGGAGTCGGGCTGGTACACCATCACCGAGAAGCCCGTCTACGACACCGACCTCTTCGAACTGTCTCACGAAGACAATACTTTCTCACTGCAACTCTCTACCCTTACATATAATAATGTGGAGCAGATAAGTTATGCCTATAGCATCAATGGTGACGAATGGCATACGATACAGGCTGGACAGAACGAGATATCCTTCTCACATCTCTCTCCTGGCACATACAAATTCCAGGTGAAAGCCATTATCAACGGACAGGAGTCGAGCATCAGCGAGTTTACGATAGACATCCACCCTGCTTGGTACGCCAGCTTCTGGGCAAGGTTCTTCTACTTCCTTGTCATCCTCGGTCTGATACGCTATTACATGCAGCATCGCAAGCGCCAGGAGAAAGACCGTCTGCTCTTGCAGGAACACATCCATTCTGAGGAGATGGGCGAGGCGAAACTGAAGTTCTTTATGAATATCAGTCATGAGATACGTACGCCTTTGACGCTGATACTCACCCCGTTGCTCACACTTATCAAGGAAGACAAGGATATCCACAGACAGGGTATCTACGACCTGATGCGCAAGAACTCTGAGCGCATCCTGCACCTTGTCAACCAAATGATGGACCTCCGTAAAATCGACAAGGGACAGATGGTGATGCACATGTGCGAGACCGACATGGTGGCTTTTGTCAATGACGAATACAAACTCTTTGCACAGCAGGCGGAATATAAGAAGATTACGTTCCGTTACGAACACGCCGATGAGAGTCTGCCGGTATGGATAGACCGCGACAACTTTGACAAGGTGTTGATGAATGTCCTCTCCAACGCCTTCAAGTTTACCCCCACTGGTGGCAGAATCACCATTACGCTGAGCCACTCTCCCCATCATGTGCGCATCGCCGTCAAGGACAGCGGAAAGGGTATCGAAGCTGGCAAGTTGGAGACCATTTTCCAGCGCTTCTATCAGAGTCCTACACAGGCTACCGATCGCAACGTGGGAACGGGCATCGGACTCGACCTGACTCGCTCGCTCGTAGAACTGCATTACGGTACCATCGTGGCTTCCAATAACCGCGACAAGGGTGATGCCAACTGGTTGGAAGGCAGTGAGTTCCTTATTACGCTGCCCCTTGGTAAGGACCATCTGAAACCCGAGGAAATCATCGAACCTGCGGAGGAAACCCAAAGCAAGGATGACATCCAGGAACTGAATGTGGAAGAGGAGAGCGAGAAGGCACCATCACCACAGGAAGAGCAGATAGAGGAGGAAACGTCCAACGGCACCGCCAAGAGCAAGATTGCCATTGTGGAAGACGACGACTCCATCAGGGAATACCTCGCTGTACAATTGGGTGACATGTTCCAAACATTCACTTATCGCGACGGTAAGGAGGCTCTGCCCGAGATCATCAAGACTCAGCCCGACTTGGTAATCAGTGACATCATGATGCCCGAGATGGACGGCAACACGCTCTGTGCCAAACTGAAGGGCAACGTGAACACCAACCACATCCCCGTCATCCTCCTCACCGCCATGAGCCGGGAGGAAGACAAGCTCGACGGACTGCAGACTGGTGCGGATGCCTATATCACCAAACCGTTCAACATGGAGATACTGCGACGCACCATCATCAACCTCCTCTCCGTGCGCCAAACCCTGCGCAATAAGTTCAATGGCAACGAGAGCATGGAGAGCAAGCTCGATACCCAGGATGTGCAGTCGCCCAACGATGCCTTGATGGACCGCATCATGCAGGTCATCAACGAGAACCTGATGAACGAGGACCTGAGCGTGGAGTTGATAGCCAACAAAGTAGGCATCAGTCGTGTTCACCTCCATCGGAAGATGAAGGAGCTGACCAACCAGACACCACACAGCTTCATCCGAAACATCCGTCTGCAGCGTGCTGCCAAACTCCTGAGAGAGTCTCGGAAGAGCGTCACAGAGGTGATGTATGTGTGCGGATTCAGCAACCCCGCCAGCTTCAGCACCATGTTCAAGAACCTCTATGGATGTTCTCCACGTGACTACATGAACCAGCATCATGGAGAATCGTAAAGTTTCTGATACATACGAAAACGTTTTTGTCACGTATAGAAAAGAATAGGTAACATGCCACATATGCCCCTTTAAAGGGAAAAGTGTAACTTTGCAGCACTTAAAATCAACGAATTACAAACATGAATAAATCTGCAATCTTATCGCTTTCCCTGATGCTTGCTATGGGGGCTCAGGCTCAGACTGCCGAGTTTGACTATTTCAAGTATACGGGCAACGACGCCCGTTTCGACGTAGCCATTGACAATACCCGTCAGTATTATAACCCCATCTTGGCGGGATTCTATCCCGATCCGAGCGTATGCCGTGTGGGAGACACCTATTACTTGGTGAACTCCTCGTTTACCTTCTTTCCTGGCGTGCCTCTCTCCACGAGCAAGGACTTGGTGAACTGGACTCCCGCCGGCC
>CAVCDC010000045.1:0-21601 GCA_963600865.1 Firmicutes bacterium CAG:103 | reverse complement strand
GATGGCAGATGAGTCGTACCCATTAGGCTAACAGCTACCCCTAACTGTTTGTAGGGGCAGCTGAATAGTTACAAAACGATTTATGCCACAGTTTTTTATTAATTCGAACCCCAAATTCTAATGTGTCGATGGTTTTGGGCAAAAGTGTCGATGGTTTTGGCTAAAAGTGTCGACACTTTCGAAAAGCGTTAGAACAGGATTCTAACATTTCCGAGGATACCGGCAGGCAAAAGTTTTTTCGACTTGGTACGATATTTGGCGTTGGTCCAGATACCTGGAAAGGGAGCCTTTCCCTCATCCAAGCCTTGCAGGGCATTGTGCCAGGTATTGGCAACCACAATCTCTATCGTATTCTTACCATTCTTCAGTGCGTCGCGGGGAACACACACCTCGTAGGGTTCTGTCCAAGCATAACCGTAATGCTTGCCATTGACAAGTACATCGGCAATATCTGCCAGTCCTTCTATCCGAACCTTTACATGGTCGACTGTTGTAGGATTTCCACTCTTGACAGAAGCTATAAGATTTCTACTCTTGCCTGAAGCGATAGTATTTCCTCTCTTGTCTGAAGCGATAGTATTTCCTCTCTTGTCTGAAGCGATAGTTTTTCCTGTATCCTTCCACTGGAAAGAAGAACTGAACGTCACATGACCACTATAATACTTCATGCTTTGCTCGTTGCTCTTAGACCAGTCGAAGGGAAGACAGAGCGTAGTGTCGCGTCCCGTCTCTTCGAAATGCACAGTCCACTTGCCGTCCAGTTTGATTTCGCCTTTCCCTGATACAGGGCACGTGAAGTTATCCACCTTCACATCGCCGTCCTGCGCATCATTATCCTTCATATCACCATCCTTCACATCATCACTCTTCACAAAGGAAACGAGAGCTGAACCGTATGCTGGGAAATGAACATCGACACAATCCTTCCTGTCGCGGAAGCGCAAAGAGACAGTCCTTTCAGTATTCTGTTGGTTGGTCACGAAATAAATATGCTGCTGTTGTCCATCATGCTCTTCCAAGCGGTGTGCATAGTCCATCCCTTCTGGCAAGACGACATCAGGGCGCAGATTATACTGAGAAAAATCCTTTTCACAATATGGACTGTCGATGACGACAACGCCCGCATTCCTCAGTTCGTCAATCTTTTTTTTCACCTCAACAGACAAGTCTTTCTGAGGCACGACAAGAATGCGATACTGCGGACTGTGCTGCATCACCTTACCGTCCTGCACCATCACGATGCGCCCGTCACGAACCTGCGCCATGGAAAGCAACGCCTCCTTGTTCATGGAGTCATATTTATATCCATGCAGAGCATTACACCAGTCTTTGAGGTCAAGGATATGGGCAGCATGAGTAACGCCCACAGGCGACTCTTCAAGAGGCACTCCCTCGTTGGCGACACGCTTCCGCTCACTTGCCACCCTTTCCTCGCCGAAGACACCCGGCAACATCTCCACAAGTCGGTCGGGAGTCAGCGAGCGCGAAGGAATCTCCTCGCCTGTGAAGACGGCAATATCCACCACTGGTCTGCCCTTCTGCAACCGTTCCTGACACTTGGCGATGTAGTCAACAAAGCCACGTGCCTCGGAATACCACGTGTTGTCGCGCTGGAAGAAGAGTCCTATACCGTCGAGCGTCATACCCGGTCGGCGGTCAGTCCAGGGGTTGTGTGCCGTGACATGGAAGAAGAGTTTGTTCATGCCCAACGCCAAATTTCTATCGAGCAAAGGTTTCACCATAGCCGGTGTCTCGTTCCACACGCCTCTCACCTCGGTAAAGCCCTCTGCCTGGACGATGTTCTTGCCGTAGATATGCGCACCACTCACGGCATCAAGCATGTCGGCTGGTTTGTCGTGTGTAGGCGAATTGAGCCAATATTCTCCCATGGGATGGTCGGCGAAGCGATAATGGGCGAGTCCGTCGGCAGGGAATGTGGGGGCGATGCTCTCGTGCGAAACCATCTTGCCGTGCTCGTGAGCCAAACGGGTGAATGTCCCGAAGAACTTCTCGTTGACGAGGTCGTTGACAGTAAGACGGATATCCTTCAGCACCAGTTCGCTATTCTCGTCCGACTCCATCGGCACTCCTGCCATCACGGGCAGGTAAGTCAAGAGGTCGTAACCTCTCCGTGCCTGGAACTCTTCGGCAAAGCGCTCGCCCCAGTTCTGACTGCCACACTCCCATGAGTCAATGTGCAGATACTTCACCACCTCGGCATGAGGACGCTTCAGGAACAGTCCGTACCAAGAGTCGAAGAGTTTCTGAACAGCCGCAGGAGAGAACTTGTCTATTTCGAGTCCCTTGCCGTCGCCAGCCGTGGCATTGGTCTGTCCCGTCGAGGTGTGTCCCATTCGGAGCAGTCTCCACATTCCTTTGGGTAGTTTCTTCTGTAGTTTTCCATTGATCAAGACACCCGTCACCTTTCCGTCCTGCAGTTGGAGTCTCACCACGTCATCCATTTTTATGGGTTCACTCCCTGCAGCATCGTCAGCATCGATGCGCCAAACAGCAGCAGACTTTCCCTCATACTGATTGATGACAGGAGCATTGGAGAGGACCACACTCTGTAGTTTGAGCACGGGTTTCCACTTTGCCGCATCCATGTCCTCTGCCCCAGGAGGCGTTCCCTCGGGAGTCCATGCGAAGCGGAAATACTTGGCTGTGGTGGTAGGCAATGAGAAGGAATAACCACACTGCGTATTCTGCCATCCCTGTCGGGGCGGCACGAGTTGTTTGATGTCTCTGAAATGTACACCGTCATCTGATGCCTGCACCAAGAGTCGCTGAGCCTGTATGTTGTTGCCGTTGGGCAGCACCTCCATGCTCCTCACCGTCACGGGCGAATTGAAGGTGTAGGTAATCGTCGAGGGCTTGGAAGCGAGGTAATATCCCTTCTTGGTAGATATTCCATCCGACCATTCCGTCTTGACAGGTGCTAACCTCCGTGGAGTCTCAACATACCTGACAGCGTAAGCCGCAATGTCTCGGTAATAGTTTTCGCGGGTCTCAGGCTGAGCCAAGGTCAATCCCAAGACTTTACCGCCCTGCACGATGGTGTCGCTCCACACCACCTTCTGCATCGACTCCTCGGGACGAATGGCTGGGCTTCCCGCCAGTGCAAAACCGTCACAGATATGTATACCCATGTCGAGTCCCAACGAGTCGGCCTGTTGGAAGGAATAATCCACCATTTCCCAAAACTTGGGAGAGAGCTGTGCTGCCTGTCCTCCAAACTCAGGCCGTTCCTTCACGCCTCTGATGGGCATGAGGTAAGTGCCGCCAAGTCCTACATTCTTCATGGCGCAAAGGTCGGCATGGATGCCCGTTTTCGACACGGCACCATACATCCAGTACCAGAAAGTCCATGGTCTACTGTTCTCTGCACCGTGTGCTGCAGAAGCAAGGAGCAGTGCCGAGAGCGTCACGGCGGCAAGTTGTCGTTTTCTGTTCATTACCAAATTCTTACTTATTCAACTTCCGGAAGCCGGGAGGTTATAGAAGTTACATTACTTATCTATATTGAGGACGAAAGAAACTGTTCCCTTCCCACTGAGCCACTTGGGCTGAGCAGAGGGGCCGTTGAGGTCGGTAGTGTTCACCTTGTTTCTCACGGCAGGAATCACCTTCATCACAGCTAGTCCTGTCTTGGGCAAGGTATAGAGCAGTTCGTCACGCCCGTCACGAGGGGTGAACACGCCCATGTGAACATCCTGTGCCAGGTCATCGAAACCAATCGTTCCCTCGGTCGTGTTGACCTGCATCCACTTCACGTTGGCAAAATATCCCTTAAACTCAGGATAATCCCAACTCTCGCCTGGAATCGGGTCGTTGTAGTCGTTGTGCCAATAGCCATACTGCGGTCCCTGTTCGCGGTTCTGCCATACACGGTAAGGGCCGTTGCCCACCCATGCCTTGCTCTTCACCTTCTCCTCGGGATAGTCGAACGCCATACCCATCAAGTCTACCACACCACCGAAGTTATAGTCGCACGTCACCTGTACACTACCGTCTTGCAGGAACATCCATTTCACATCGTCGAGCGACCCGTGGCTATACTTGGCGGTCAGTTCACCATCCTTCCATTCAAAACCGGCAAACTCACCCTGGTCGGCAAACTCCGTATAGAGTGTTTTCTTCTTCTCTGCCTCCTTGTCGTCGTGGTTATAGAACTGGTCAAGACTTCTATCACTTCTGCGTGCAGCCACAAAGCGCGGTCCGTTGCTCAGCGAGACGGTCTTGCCAGCCACCTCTACGCCCGTCAGCCTACCGTTCTTCTTGTCAAAGCGATAAGTCTTGCCAGCAACCTTTACGACGGCTGCAGCATCTTGCTCACTATATTCAGCAGAAGAAGCCGTTGGATTTTTCACTCTTAACTCTTCACTCTTCACTCTTCCCTCTTCCCTCTTCACTCTCGCACTCCACGTCATGATTTCCTCACCTTCGTGGTTCACCACCTTGATTTCCACAGCGTCAGCATCGGTCGTCATGGGCACCGTTACCTGTGCCTCCTTGCCAGGAGCCACGTCAGGAGCAGTGATGTTCCCCTGTTTCAGCACCTTAACGGCAGAACTTCCCATCTCAGGCATCTGCAAGAGACGATAGGAGAAGCGGCAGTCCTTCAAGTTGATGAAGTCATATTTGTTGGCAAGGGTCAACTCTCCCTTCCCGATGTTGTTCCAAGTCAGTTGCACGGGACACCACACCTCCTTGATGGTGTAGTACGACCCCTCCTTCTCGAAGTGTGGTCCCACGATGCCGTCAGCACCGAAGTTGCCCACACAGTCGAGCATACCGTCCTTGTCAGTACGCTTCACACCCTGGTCGCAGAGATCCCAAAGGAATCCGCCAGCACAGCGTGGGTTGGCCATCATCATGTCCCAGTAATCCTTCAGTCCAGCTCCATGTCCTCCATCGTAGAGACCATGCAGGAACTCCGTAGGCATGAAGATTTCCTTCTGTCTCATATACTCCTGCGTCTCCCCGTAAGAGCGGTAGTGCTTGGTCTCAAATCCGTTGCGGTTAGCCCACGGATAGAGCACCACACGTTTCTGCTTGTCCCACAGTGCGAAGTCGGGTTCCAGTTCGTAGTTGAACCCTCCCTCGTTTCCGTTGCTCCAGAAGATGATGCTGGGATGGTTTTCGTCACGGGTAATCATCTCCTTGACGAGTTGCTTGCCCACGATGGTGGGGTGTGCATAATGCCATCCGCTCAGTTCGCACTCGACGTAGAGTCCCAACGAGTCGCATGCCTCCAAGAACTCAGGGTCGGCAGGATAGTGGCTCAGTCTCACGGCATTCATGTTCATGCTCTTGATGAGTTTCACGTCCTCTATGTTTTTTTCCTTGCTGAGTGTTCTTCCCGTCTCGGGTCGGAAACTATGTCTGTTCACACCTTTGAAGATGACCTTCTGGCCGTTGATGTACACGCCGTCCGAGGCACGGTATTCTATGGTACGGAAGCCAAACTTCTGTCTTTCGCGGTGCAGGGTTTTGCCATTGGCATCCTGCAGGGTGAACACGGCGGTATAGAGACGCGGAGTCTCTGCCGTCCACAGCTGTGGATTCTTTGCCGTGATGTCGACATGCGCCTCGTCACTGTTGCGTGCATCGGCGACACCCGAAGCCACCACCTTTCCTTTGCTGTCGACGATTTCCGTCTTCACCTTGCCACCTGTCACGGCGTGGTTGAGGTAACAGTCGGCAAGGAAGTGTCCGTCTGCCTTGGCGTCTATTGCCACACGGGCGATATTGTATGCTGGTTTTGCCACGATGAAGACTGGTCGGAAGATACCGCCGAAGTTCCAATAGTCGGCTCGACGTTCTGCCATGTTCACCTGACTGTTGGCACTCTCCTTGCTCACCTCCACTTCGAGTCTGTTCTTGTGTTTCCCGAAGAAGATGCGGTCGCTCACGTCGAAAGAGAAACGGTAGAAACCGCCTTGGTGCTTTCCACTGCCAGCCTTGCGCCCGTTGATGGTCACCTTCACATCGGTCATCACCGCCTCGAAGACGAGTTCTATCTGCTTTCCTTCCCATGCTTCTGGCAGGGTAAACTCATACTTATACAGACCTTTCTCGTCGGCAATGCCCTCGGGGGTTGGCTTGCCATAGAAGCGCATGCCATACTGGTAGGTGCCGAAGCCCTGGAGTTCCCAACAGGAGGGGACGCCTATCTTCGTCCACTTGCCTGCATTTCTACCACCTGTACAGTAGAAGTCCCAGTTCACCATGTCATCGCATCCGTGTCCCGAGAGATACTGTCGCTGCGTATCTATCGTTGTCTGGGCGCCGACCACCTGTGGCATACTTGCCATCATCATAGCTCCCAATGTAACCGAAAAGAGAGTTTGTTTTAGTTTCATATACAAAAATCAGTGTTTGTTTCGTCGTAATAGACTTGTTCATTCCTATCTATTAAGACGCACAAACACTGATTTTGTAACTTCTTTATGACGTATTTGGATGCTTCGTTCTTTAATCTTCCATAAATCTTTCCAGTTAGAGAAATATTTTTTCCTAATTGGGGAAGTGATTTTTGTCAGTTTTCCGATTCACGAAGCAAAGGCACTACACCTATTTTATCCTATACTTGAAGTGCAAAGTATAGGTCTTGTTCTTGTCGATGGCATATTTCTTCAGCACACCGGGGCCACAACTGCTGTTGCCCAAGCCCAAGACAGCACAGTCTATGCTGAGGTAAGTATAGCGCAAAGAAGGGTCTTCAGCTTGCTTCAGTTCGAAATCGTGCTGGGCTGCACAGAGCTCAGCCACACTGTATGGGAGTGCCGAGAAACTGATGGGTGCATCGAGAGCCAGCACCTGCAAGACATTCCCTGAAGTATTATCCTTGGCAGACTGTCCTTTAGTTCTTTCTCTCTTGGAAGACAGTTCGATGAAGGAACACTCCTCATGGTTGCCATTATCTTGCGGACGAGGATAATGCGTGAACTGTTCTTCCACACTACTCTCATAGAGGCCTATCGGACACGACTGCTTGCGGTCAGGATAATTCTCCCAAGGACCTCTGCCGTACCACTTCACATGACTGAACGCTGCCCTTGGCAACTTCATCATCAAGCCCAAGCGGGGAATCTCTGGCAGAGAACCTTCGAAACTGTAGGTAGCCTTCACATCTACGAAACCATCGTCGAGAGGCTGCACCTGCAAACGGAGACGGACAGTGCCACCTTCTTTGCCATCCTCAGCATAATGGTAGGAATACTCACCATCCCTCAAAGGAACAGCAGAAAGGGTACTGTCGAGATGCGCCTTCTTCCAGTCCTTGGCGATCCAGTTGCCGAAACTCTTGTCGTTGTCGGTTGGCGCACGGAAGAACTGAGGCACAATGGTGGCATTAGCCATCAGGGACTTTGCGGAAGCCGTCACCTTGTCATCTTTCACCATATCCATACCTGCCTTCAGGAGAGCTTCATGCAAGACCACCTGTTGCCTTGCCACCTCATCGCCCTTAGGCGAGAGCACTTGGAGCGTAAGGCGGGCATCAGCCTTCCCATCAAACTTGAAATCATTCACATGACAAAGCAAGATGCTGTCGCCTGGCAGTACATTCGGCATGGAGGCTATGGGCTCATTACTTCCTTTGGCGCGCTTGTCTGCATTGCTTTTCTTGGTGAGTTTTCCAGTCTTATCGATAAAGCCTTTGCTTACCTCCTTCCCGTTTTCCGTTACAATATACTTACAGGCGAAACCATCAAGAGAGAGATGGGAATGATGGTTTTTCAACCATATCTCCCCACCCTTCTGTTCTATCCACACAGGCGCATAGACATGTCTCACCTCGTAGTACTTGGCAGAGGTGGAACGATCTGAGAAGACAACACCGTTCAGACAGAAAGCCTTCAGGTTGGGCTTGTCGCCGAAGTCACCACCATAAAGCACATGCGTGGTGCCCGGAGCACAAATGCCTTGGTCCACCCAGTCCCAGATGAAACCGCCTGCCATGCGTGGATGAGAATACATCTCGTCCCAGTAATCCTTGAAGTTTCCCAAAGCATTACCCATGCAGTGAGCATACTCGCTGGTAAGGACTGGACGGTTGTCGTTCTTGCGTCGGGCAATGTCGAGAAGGTGTTCCCAGCGTGCGTTCTCTGCCCTCTCCTTATCACTTCCCTCGGGCACACCTGGGTTGAGATATTCCTGGTCTACCCTCGTATAGAAGCGGCTCATAACATCGACACACGAGGGATCGGTCTCAGGGAAGTCTTTCTCTGAGAATCCCAATGCAGGGTTGTAGGGAGTCTGCGCCCCTTCATAGTGGACAAGACGCGTAGGGTCGAAGGAGTGAAGCCAACCTGCCATCGCTGCTTGGTTGGCGCCAAAACCGCTCTCGTTGCCAAGGCTCCAGAAGATGATGGAGGGGTGGTTCTTGTCGCGTTCTGCCATACGCACGGCACGATCGAGAAAGGCAGCATGCCAGGAAGGTGTGGAGGCAAGAGTTCCACGAAGGCCATGACTCTCACAGTCGGCCTCATCCATGACATAGATGCCAGCACTGTCGCACAGTTCGTACCAGCGTGGCACATTGGGATAATGGCTCGTGCGCACGGCGTTTACACCCGCTTGTTTCATAAGCCTTATGTCGCGCTGCATGGTCTCTTCGGTCATCACGCGAGCCAACTTGAAGTCATGTTCATGGCGGTTTACACCACGCAGTTTGACGGGCTTGCCATTCACCGTCAGCACCCCGTTTTCTACAGCCACCCACCTGAAACCGATGTGCTGACTCACCTGTTCCACCACAGAACCTTGAGCGTCCAACAAAACCAAGTGGAGCGTATAGAGATAAGGCGTCTCCGAGGTCCAGGCATGAGGCTTGCGCACGGTAGCGGAGAGACGTCCATACTTTCGTGCACCGCGCTGCGGATACCACTCGTTCATCAGCGCAGCCTTGTGTCCAAGGTCAAGTATCTCTTCTGCCTTCGCTTCGAGAAAGGCTTCCTCCTTGCTCGTCTGTCCCTCTCCTGGCACAGTGAGCATCACGCCCTGGCCATCGGCATCGTCGAGCCATGCCCTCACTCTGTACCCCTCTCCTCTTGCATCGCCTGCCACAGAGAGCTGCGGGTCTATCTGCAGCGTGAAGTCGCACGGAGCATCAGAACCGGTCTGCCGACTGCTGACAGCATAAGAAGGGTTTACCTGCGAGAGGACGGGAAGCGTACGCACCCCATAGTCCCGAATCAAGACATTAGGAGTGGAATAGAGCAGCACGTCGCGATGAATGCCCCCGAAACGCCAGAAGTCCTGGTCTTCGAGGTAACTGCCGTCGCTATACTTATACACCTCCACCGAGATGTCGTTGTTGCCCGCTTTGAGGTAAGGAGTGACATTGAACTCGCTGGGTTCCATAGATCCCTGCGAGTAGCCTACTTTCTTGCCGTTTATCCACACATAGAAGGCGCTCATCACCCCCTCGAAACGTAGGAAGGTCTGTCTGTCTTTGCCCAAGAGCAGAGAGTTGGCTGAAAGAGTGAAGGTGCGCTTGTACTGTCCTGTAGGGTTGCGCTCCACATAGGTAGTCCAGTCCTTCTTGGGCTCTGCCGTGACGTAAGGCGGACAAGCCCTGAAGGGGAAACCAGCCGAGACATAGATGGGCGTTCCGTAGCCGTTCACCTCCCAGTTGGCTGGCACATCGAGTTTGCCCCAGTCAGTGCAGGGATAGTCCGTGCGCCAGAAGTCTTTGATGCGCTCTTCGGGTGTCGGTGTCCATCGGAACGACCACCGCCCGTTGAGCGACAGTTGGCAGTCTCCTTTCTTGATGAAATAAGGGATAAAGTAAGCACGCGCTGGTTCGCGGTTGACTGATAGCACCTGCTCGTCTTCCCAGTCATGATGTTCTGCCGATGCTTCCACAGGAAGGACAGCAAACGGAACAGCTTGCGAAGCCAAAGCCACGCAAGCCACCATCAGTTGTTTATAATTAAGTATATGCATAAGATTTCTCCACTCTTCACTTGGATTCTCCACTCTTCACTTGGATTCTTAACTCTTAGTTCTTCTCTCTTAACTCTTCACTCTTCCCTCTATTGTACCTCAAGATATTCGTATTCAAGGTTGTCCACGCCCGTCACAGACACCTTGTAGGTACCAGCATTGATCTGCGAGTCGGTGGTGGTGCCTATGGTCTTAAACTTATTGGGAGTAACGGGGAAGGTCATGTCCCTGTCGAGCATCACGATGCCGTTGCTGTCCACAATCTTTAGGCGGCCCACCTGCGGCTGCCCTGTTGTATTCTTGTAACGGAAGCGCAGCATGTACTCGCGTGCCACACCTGGCATGATGGTCCACTCTGGGCGCTCCGACTTGTAGCGTATGGCAGGGAACACATCTTCGTCCTTGGGCAGTTTTTCCTTCGGGTATTTCTCGACGACATCCTTGTCGAGGTCTGCCCAGAAGGTAGGACTCAGTTTACTATCTATCTTTGACGGAACTGCCACCTGTCCTTTGGCTGCAATGGCAATGGCAGCAATGACAGCCTCGCCCACTTTCACCTGTGGAAAGGAGACAGCAAGTACGCCACCCTTCACCTTGACATCAGCCACCACCTTGTAGGCTCCAGCAAAACCAGCCTCAGACCAGAGGTCGAGGTCGCGCACGACCATAGAGTCGTTGACGGCGACACTGAAGACACGCTCTCCCTCACAGTCGACGGCAGCACCATAGCGGTCGCCCAACCATGGTTCGGCGAAATAGAGTTCCACCCTGTAGTCGCCATCTTCAACAGGGAAGGTGTATCTCAATGCGTGGCGCCCCCAACGAAAATACTGGAAGAGCGTGGCGTCGGCAGTTTCTGCATCGAGGTTTTTCGCACCAGCGGTTTCTACATTGGAATCTTGGGACTCTGAGGCAAGAGCATCATTCTTCAGTCCGTGTATCTTGGTGTTGATGTGCCCCTGACTTGCCGTAAACGGATTCATGCCGAAGCGCTCAGCCCATGAGTGCGAATAGACAGCATTGTCCTGCTGCCACTCACTGCCATAGCTGTCGGTGAGAGCATCTCCACCACAGTTGATTCTATAGAGATAAGTGTATCCCTCTTCTGGCTTCAGGATGTTCCTGTTGCGGTCTGCAGCTGTTGGCGAAAGGGTGTCTATGGCAACTTTGAGGGCAGTGGGGTCAGTGGCATTGGCAAAGGCTCCCTTGGCATAATGATTACGGTACCAGTAGTAGCCTTCCGTAGGTTGTTCCCACGGCGAGAGAAGTCCCTTGTAGTTGAAGGGACCCACCTTATCTATCATACGGTAAGCCTCGTCGGGCTGCACACGTCCTGGGTTATCATGCGAAACGAAGATCCACTGGAAGTGACCACACACACTGTCCTTCACACTCTCTGCCAGCATCGCCTTCTTGCCGAGGAGAGCGGCGGCAGCTTCTTCAGTATAAGCCTTGGCAAGAGAGAGACTGTCTGTATGCAGACGGACGGCTTCACTCTGGCTAAAGCCCAAGGTTCGCCAGGCGCCATACTCGCCATTGAGCAACTGGTTGGGTCGTTTGAGTTCGTTGGCGTAGTTGTCGGCTGTACCACCATAGGTACCGCTCCAGTTCTGCACCACATTCCAGTCACTTCCCTCTCCTCCATTACAGGTAGTGATGGCGCGCATGGTACAGGCAGTGGGGTCCATCTCACGTATGATGGCAGCACACTCCTCGGTGAAGTCACGGGGCAGCACACTCTCGTTCTGAATACCCCAGAGAATGATACTGGGAGAGTTGCGGCGTTCCTTCACCCACTGGCGCAGCAGACGCTTGAAGTTTTTGCGGAAGGAGGGTTTGTCGTACCATACATGGGCAGAGAACTGACTCCAGAAAAGCACACCCTGTTCGTCGAGCAACTGCTGATAGTAGAGATTGTGTGGTTCGTGCGCCTCACGGAATGCGTTAAAACCAGCCTGCCTCATCTGCTTGACGCGCGAAGCTATCTGCTCGTGGGAGAAAGCGTGACTCTGTCCGAAGAGATTCTCATAGTCGCACGTACCGTTGATGAATACTGGACGTCCATTGAGATAGAAGCGCCCGTCCTTGGTGTCTATCTGGGTAGAATCGCCCTCCAAGGTTGCCTGTTTCTGTCGCAACACAGGCCATGACAACGTGCGTATACCGTAGGGGGTAGCCACATCGTCTATGGTCTTGCCACCACGCTTCACAATGGTGGAGAGGGTGTACAGATAGGGGTCGGTATCTTGCCACAGATGGACATCTGTCACAGGCGACAACTGGCGTACTGTGCGCGTCTCACCAGCAGCAAGCCTTACCTTCTCTGATAGTCGGAAAGAACTCTTACCGCTGCTCTGTGCCAGTTTGGTGACAAGTTCCACTTCCTGTTCATGGTCTGAGTAGTTCTTGAGTTCTGTCTCGACAAAGACGCTGTCGCAAGCCACATTGTTCCAGATGTGCACACCAAAGGGTTCCACCCTTACCTCATCGGTTGTCACCAACGATACAGGACGGAAGATGCCAAAGGGTTCGCTGCCCTCTGAGAACCCCCATTCCGAAGAGCATCCACCGCACACCCACGGGCAGTCGGTCTGCATGGCTGGATGTTCCACTTTCACCGTCAGGAGGTTATCTCCGTCACGAAGGGCATGTGTCACGTCAAGAGTATAGCAGGTACGCCCCACCAGTTCACGTGGATAACTCTTGCCGTTGAGGTTTACGGTGGCATAGGTGCCTATGCCTTCAAACTGTAGGAAATAGCGTTTGCCTTCCTCCTTATGGGCAGTAAACTCTTTCTTATAGCGTGCTGTTCCATGCAGGTTGCCATGTTTGAGTTGGCGGTAACCATAGTAATCGTCTAAGTTGTTGGGCACGTCGACACGGAAGGTTTCTGTTTTTCCTGTTATCGACTTCTCTGTTGTAGAACCGAACTTCACCGTCCAGCCATCGTCAAGGCTCTGCACCTCGCGCTTGCCTTTCTTCTCGGAAGCAGGGAAACTGACATCAGAGCGCCCCATAGGTACACTCGTGGCAACGGCAATACCACGCTGTCCAGCTTGATTGACAGCGCAGTAGAAATGGTAGACGACACCACCATGCTTGACCACATAACTCTTGTGAGCAAACATGTCATCGTAGGGTTTGGAGGGATAGACCAGGTCGGCTCCGTCCCAGTCCTGCCAGTTCACGAGATCACGGCTCACTGCAAACGTGTTGTAGGCATTGTATTTGCGGTCGGGGCTGTAAGCCGAGAAGTAGAACATCACGTAGAGTGGTGTACTCTTCTTCCGTCCCTTGCGGGTTGTCGTAACGGTAGAGGGAAATTTCACGACCTGTGCATCTCCGGTGATGATGCCGGGCTGTTCGTGACTGAATACAGGGTTTCCCGATGGATTTTGCTGCGAGCGAAGGGGGAGGCGTTTCCACTGTTTCATATTACCCGAGAGGGCTATGCCTATGCGCTCAGCCTTCAGTTTGTTGGCGGGGTTGATGCCGCCTGCATTGTAGAACATCACGAAGGGCTTGCCCAAGGTCTTGGAACGATCCCAGTAGACGGTACTTTTATAGTGGGTCAGTTTCTCCCACCACTGTGCATCCTTGTCGTCGATGGAGAGAACGGGAGCATCAAAAGTTTCCCACTCCGTTGCCTCGGTGATGCTGCCACGTGTGGAAGCCATACCGATATGGAGCGGTGCACGCACTGCCTCATAGCCCGTACCTGTCCCACCGAAATAGCTCATCCAGTGACGGCCTCGGTAACGTGCCATGGCGTAGCTTCCTCCCCACGTCCAGTCAATGAGGGCGGGATAGCCGGCTCGTTGGTTCATGTCCCATCCCTGCTCGGCATACGACAACAGGCGCCCCTGCGTCCGCCAGTGCAGCAGGTCGTCACTCACGGCAAGCCATGTCTCATAGCCTCGACCATCAGTACCTCCCTTGCCGTTGTACACCACATAGGTCATGTACCACTTGTCGCCCTCACGGTAAACCATAGGGCAGTCTATCTTGTGCCAGTTGTCATGAGGGGCTACCACCATACCATATTTATAAGGGGTCTTCACCTCCTCGTATATCCTCTGCATCAATGCCTTGTCTATCTTAGAGCTCTTGGCAGCAAGGACTCTTGATGCTGACGACTTGGCAGGATGTTTGGAAACTGCAGAAAGACACCCTATGGCAAGTAGGACTGTCAGCAACATTCTTCTCTTCAGAAATATCATTTTGGGTCTGTTATTTCGTTTAGTGTTAGTTTTATTGAGTAGTGGAAGAAAAAACGAATCGTGTTCTACCTCCATTATAATGACGTTAGAATACTCTTTTTGTAACTATTCAAACGAGGAAAGGATGGCGTACATCGGCTTCACGGAAGAGTGAAGACAACTTCATGACAGTACTTTCGCTGAAGAATATATGTTTTTTATTTGGTTACAAAGCGGATTTGTCGTATTTTTGCAACGAATTACGAACACCGACACTATACATACTTATTATTACAATCTAATATGACTACACTACTACAATCTATTATGGCACGATACAGACGCTTACACCTAATATATATATTGTTGCTCACTGCACTTTTCACGACAGGGTGCAGCAACAAACAACCACGCTTTGTCATCGGGGTCTCGCAATGCTCGGAGGATATCTGGCGAGACAAACTAAAGGACGAACTCAAGACAGGCGAGTATCTCAACGACTCCATCGAGGTAAGGGTGGCTTCTTCCAACGACGACAACGTCTTGCAAAACAAACAGGTGAACGAATTCATTGACGATGGCGTAGACTTGATCATCGTCTCTCCCAACCAATTGAACGCCATCTCTAAAGCGGTGGAACGAGCCTATGACAAAGGCATCCCTGTCATTCTCTACGACCGCAAGACCAACTCAGGGAAGTATACGGCTTTCATCGGGTGTGACAACTATGCCATAGGCAAGGCGATGGGAAACTTCATTGCACTGCAACTGCACGGCAAAGGACGCATCGTGGAAATACGGGGACTGGAAGGCTCGTCGCCTGCCATGGAACGCCACAGGGGTTTTATGGATGCCATCAAGGACTCCCCAAACATAGAGATGGTGGCATCGGAAGGAGGCGACTGGAAAGAGGAGAGTGGCATCAAAGCCATGAAACGCATACTGGCAAAGACCGAAGACTTCGACTATGTTTTTGCACACAACGACCGACTGGCGTGGGGAGCTTACGTGGCTGCCCAACAGATGGGGGTAAAACAACCCTATAAATATACGGGGGTGGACGCCATGGCTACCGAGGGTGGCGGACTGGAACTGGTACGCGACGGCATCTTCGAAGCTACTTATCTCTATCCTACCAAGGGTGACGAGGTGATTGCATTGGCGATGAAAATTCTCACACACAAACCTTATAAGAGGGAGAATTATCTACAGACTTCCATCATTACACGCGATAATGCAGAACTGACACTGATGGAAGCGCGTGACGCTGAGCGTCAGACTCGTAACCTGAAGACACTTCACAAGCAAGTGGACCAGTACCTCGCCGACTATAACGCCCAGAAGATAATCCTCGTAGGATTAGGGGTGTTCCTCTTGCTTATTATCATCGCTGCCGTTCTGATATTCAGGGGATATGTCATCAAGGCAAGACTCAACGAAGAACTGGGTCGAAAGAACGAGAAACAGAAGCGCATGAACGAGGAACAGAAAAGACTCAACACAGAACTGGCAAGCAAAAACAACGAACTGGAACGGCTGAACCAAGAAGTGCTGGAACTGACTCACTCGCGATTAGTGTTCTTTACAAACATCAGCCACGAACTGCGCACACCTCTCACCTTGATAGCCGACCCTATAGAAATGCTGTTAGAGGACCATACCATCAAAGGGAGAAGCCGCGAACTGCTTACCATGGTGCAGCGCAACGCCAAAGCCTTGCAACAGTTGGTGGGGAGCATTCTCGACTTCCGCAAGATACAGAACGGAAAGATGGAGCTGAAGCTGAGCCGCTTCGATATTGCTGAAAGGCTACATACGTGGACAGGCGACTTCGCACTCACCGCCAAGCGAAAGGAAATAAGTCTACATCTGGACGTAACTGATTACCAAAAGCAAACAGAAACCATTGCCGATGAGGAAAACAAGTTTGCTGAAATCATTGCCGACGAAGAGAAGATTGCCCGCGTGGTGTTCAACTTGCTGAGCAACGCCATGAAATATACGCCTACTGGTGGCGATATTTTTGTAACGTTGAAGGAAACAGACAACGACTGTCTGCGCATAGATGTACGGGACACGGGGAAGGGCATTGCCAAGGAGGAAACGGGAAAGGTGTTCGAACGATTCTTCCAGGCGAAAGGTGCGGCAAGCGGAACGGGCATCGGACTGGCTTTGGTCAAGTCGTTCGTGGAACTGCACCATGGTGTTGTCAAGGTGGAAAGTGAAATAGGGAACGGTGCAGACTTCTATTTTATCATCCCCAAAAAGCAAGAAGGATTTGTGGAGGAAAAGAACAACGATAGCCAAGCAGACCACCATTCTGCCGACACGGCTCAGGAGAACGGAGCGAAATATGTAGACGAAAACCTGCTGCAATACATTGACGACAAAGACAAAAGCAACGGGAAACTACAGCAACTGGTGGACGAAAACAGTGACAAACCCACGTTGCTCATCATTGATGACAACAACGACATCAGACAGTACGAAAGGACTATCCTACAAAGTGACTACATTGTTTTGGAAGCCGCAGACGGAAAAGAGGGACTGGAAATAGCCCGCAAAGAAGTGCCCGACTTAGTGGTTTGCGACGTGATGATGCCCGTGATGGATGGTCTGGAATTTACCAGACAACTAAAGACACACAACACCACCTCGCATATTCCCGTCATCATGCTCACGGCGAAGAACCTGGAGGAGCATCGGGCTGAGGGTTACGAACATGGTGCAGACTCATACATCACCAAACCATTCCACAGCAAAGTATTGTTGGCACGTATCGACAACCTGTTGGCGCAACGCAAGAGACTGAAGACGTATTTCCAAAAACTTTTCAAAGAGGGAACACTGACCACAGAAGAAGAGGCTACAGAAGTACAACTCGACCCTCGCGACAAACAGTTTGTCAAGCAACTGCACGACATCATACAAAAGAACCTCGCAGACTCCGAGTTCGGTGTGGAAAGCATCGGAAAGGAGATAGGACTGAGCCGCGTACAACTCTACCGGAAGGTGAAGGCTCTCACGGGATCGTCAGTGGTTGACCTCATACGCAAGGCTCGACTTTCCAAGGCAAAACGCCTGCTCGAAAGCCGTTCCCTTAATGTGTCGGAAGTGGCGTACGAGGTGGGATTCTCCTCTCCGTCATATTTCTCCAAATGCTTCAAAGACGAGTTTGGAATGGTCCCAGGAGAAGTTGGCAATGCCTAAGCATCGGATAAAGAGGATAAGGATCAGAACGACAAATCTATCGTCATTCTCACGCCACTCTTCTGGATATTCTCGTGGTTGAGGTAGCTCAGTCGCCATACATAGTCAATACGCAGGAACTTAAAGATGTTCTCGATACCCACGCTTGCCTCCATATACGGTGTGTTGCCCATCAGATGGGTATAGGACGGGAAGCGGTACAATCCCTCAGAACTACCGTTCTTCATCGGGTTGTTCTTGTCTGTAAGGTGGCCATAGAGACCACGGAAGCAGAACACCTCACGCCACTTCAACTTCTTAATAAGTGGCAGGCGGTTGAGCAGGTTTCCGTTCATAAAATAGGTAACATCCCAAGAGAGATACTCGTCGTTGATGAACTCCAAGGCGTTCATATTGGTGTACGACTCGGGCTGAATCGTATAGGTAAGGTTGGCATTGGGGATGATGAGCAGCGGCCACGGGTCTTTTGTCCACACCTTGCCACCCTTGGCGATGATGTCCACATAACCAAATGCCGACAGCCAGAAACGTTTCTGGAACCCGAAGTCTGTGCGCTGATAGTTGTAGTCGGACCCCAAGACATGCTTCTGCGCCATCACATGGTTGACATTGAAGATGATGGCATCGAAGGTAATGGGGATACGCAGGTTGCGCGTCTGGTAGAACTTCTCGTTGTGTGCGTAGCGGAAATTGAGTTCCAACTGTGTCATGTCGTAGTGACTTTGCGGCAGAAGGTTTCCGTTTCCGTCCATTTTTTCAAACACAGCGAACTCTGTGGCGTATTCCCTGCGGTTTCTCAAAATCGCCTTATAGGAAATGCCATTGTACAACTCATGGGTGTAGGTAAGTTCTGCCTGTCTGAGGTAGGAAATGTCATGGTCTTTCTTGCGACGTATCATAAGCATCATGTTGTCCTTGGAGGTGTACATGTAGCTCTGACCTATCTTGTTGATGTCGTAGGAATACTCAAAGCGCAACGAGTGGATAGGGAATTCCTTGCGATATTCCTTGCGGTCGGTGAAGGAATATTCTACGAGTCCGTCATACTTCAGTTTCTTGTCCCTCACTCCATATGCCACATACCCGTCGAGGAAGAGACGCTTGTTGAAGGCTGGCGTTGTAGAACCGCCTACACGATAGCGCATACCCTCTAAGGAGTTGTTGTTGATGGTCGAGTTCATCGGACCGAACTCAAACTTGCTCTTGCTTGGGTCGGGATGGGTCGGAATATATCCGTTGAACATGATGGAAAGGAATCTCATCGTGTACTTGAACGCAGGAACGTCGTTGAGTCGCTTCATGAGCATAGCCGTGGTCTTGGTATTACGACGCCCAGCTTCCTCAGGACGGTGCTCCTCCCAGAAACTCTCCTTCTGGTTGCGTGCCCCATAGAGATTAATGACAGGCGCACTCTCGTCAAAATACTGCAACTCTTCTGCTGAAGGAACGTCAAAACGCTGGTTGGAATAGACGTTTAGTCGGCGGGCATACATTCCTTTCGTACGCTCGGTAAGTTTGAAGTTGACACTGATGTCGTCCTTGGTGATGAGACGGATACTGTCTGGCGTGCGCTCAAACTCCTGTTCGATGGTCAACTTGGAGACGTAGTTGAGGTTGATCTTCTTGGGCACGTTGAGTACGGCACGCTGCACAAAATAGGTAGAGTCGAGCGTTACATAGAGGTGTCCCGTAAAAGCCCAGGTCTCAGAGTTGTGAGGCACAAAACCGAGATCCACACAGCGCTGGTTGTTTACCATCACCGTGTCGAGTAGATAATACTTATAGTAGTCGGGACCTATAGAGGAGAGCGGACTGACGAAGCGCTGCAGGAACAGGGGGACATCGTTCTGGAAGATATCCACCTCCTTAAAGACTTCGCCCAAGAACTGTTGGATACCGTCACTCGAAAAAATCTCGTCAATACCCGACGACTTATATCCCTTCACCACTTGCTTCTCTGTATGAGGCGACTTGCGGTAATACACCGTCTGCACCTTTTCCTTCTCGGAAACGGGAAGAATGGTGACACCGTTCTCCAAGGTATCCACAAACTCACGCAGGAAGTCAAACTTACCTTTCTTGCCATCTTTCTTCGGCTTGGGTGTATAGTCGTTCTTGCCGAAGAGAGTCTTCTGGTACTGGTCGTAACTGAAATATTCATGGCTGCGCGGATTGTTCTCCTTGCGGCGGGCTATGACCTGGCGCACGAAGGCTACAGCAGGGTTGTCCTTCTTGCTGTATTTTTCTTTCTTCGGCTTGACAACCACCTCTTTCAGCGAGACACCTACAGGAGAGAGCTTGATGTACAACTCGCTTACTTCCTTGCGGGAAGAGACAGTGATACCCTTGGTGGTGTATCCCATAAACGACACTTTCAGCGTCCCGCTTTTCTTGGGGAGCGTCAGTGTGAAGTTGCCGTTGTCGTCGGTCACACAACCGACTCCTGTACCCTGCAGAAGGATGGATGCATAGGGCAACGGTTCGCCACTGATGGAGTCTGTCACCGTTCCTTTCACAGTCAGGTGCTGGGCAAAGCCAAGAGAGGGCAGGTACAATGCCAAGAGTAAGAAAAAAACTTTGAGAAAAGCCATGAAGCGTTTCATCTTTAACGCTGCATGACAGGGTGTTGTATTTATTTTTATTTCGTTCATATTGATGTTTTCGGATGAAACAAAGCCCCTCCTAAGAGCCCTTTTTTCGAATTCGAGTGCAAAATTAACAATATTTCTTCAAAATCTTACTAACTAACGTTCTAAAAAAATGTCCTTTTTATCCACAACAAAAGGATAAATGTAACAAAAAGGGATAAAACGGAACATTTATATGCAAAAAACACCTATATATGATGCATTTACGTTTTAAAGATGAATAAAAGCACCGTATCGGTAGAACGCTCATTCTTAACTCTAAGCTCTTCATTCTTCACTCTTCATTCTTCACTCTTCATTCTTCACTCCTCCCTTTCAAACTCCAGTTCCAGTTCTATGTATTCCGGATTACGGGTACTCCCCTCATGGTCTCCCTTCCTTGCCTCCTCGGAAGAGGCATTGCTAACCGACAAACCGAGCAAACGAATGGGACGCACGGAAGAATAGTCCACCAGGGCAAGCAACGACTTGGCAAGAGGAAGTATCTGTTCCTTCTTCCTAAGCACTTTCTCCTGAGAGACACTGCGCGTTATCTGTGTAAAGTCGGCAAACTTCACCTTCAGCGTGAGGGTTCGCCCCTCAAACCCACTCTTGGCGATACGCTCGACGAGTTCAAGCACAGTATGGTAGAGTTCGATGATGACAGCCGACTTGGTGTAGATGTCCTTTTCGAAAGTACGCTCGCATCCCACCGACTTGCGTTCCCTATAAACCACCACTTCCCTGTCGTCTATTCCTCTGGCGAAGTTGTAGAACACATGACCAGCCTTGCCGAAGACTTCCACGAGATGAGCCTCGGAGACCTTTCTCAGGTCAGCACCTGTATAAATGCCCATGTAGTGCATCTTCTGCAGCGTTTTCCTTCCCACGCCCCAGAAGTCTTCCACCCGCAACCGTCCTATGAAGTCGAGAGCCATGTCGGGGTGTATGGTACAGATACCGTCTGGTTTGCGGTAATCTGATGCCACCTTGGCAAGAAACTTACAGTAGCTGACCCCCGCAGAAGCCGTGAGTTGCGTCTCTTCCTTGATGCGCGTCTTGATTTCCTTGGCGATATCCACCGCCAGTTCTATCCCTTTCTTGTTGTCAGTGACATCAAGAAAAGCCTCATCGATGGATATGGGTTCTATGAGATCAGTATATTCCAAGAAGATGGCGTGTATCTGCCGAGACACCTCTTTATAATATTCATGTCTGCATGGTACAACCACGAGTTGGGGGCAGCGTTGCTTGGCCTGTGCAATAGACTGTGCCGAGTGGACCCCCCAATTGCGAGCCTCATAGCTGGCAGTGGACACCACCCCGCGAGGACCGTCGAATCCCACGGCAATGGGCTTGCCACGAAGCTCCGGATTATCCCTCTGTTCTACCGAAGCAAAGAAGGCATCCATGTCTATATGTATGATCTTTCGGGTTGTCATCAGAGTGCAAAGTTAGGAAAAAACAAAGAAAAATCGAAAAATCTTTGCAAAATATTTGTTCAGTTCTTTTTTTTGTATTACCTTTGCACCCGCAAACGAACAAAGAGTTTGTATGATGGCGGGATAGCTCAGCTGGTTAGAGCGTCGGATTCATAATCCGGAGGTCGTG
>CAVCDC010000044.1:0-22039 GCA_963600865.1 Firmicutes bacterium CAG:103 | reverse complement strand
TATAAACTTTCTCTCTTACCCTTTTTCCCAAGAGGGGGAATTGCGGAAAATCTAACTGTCAGTGTCAGTGTCAGCACTTTTTGCCCAACAAACACTCTTGGTATGTTTGTTATTATATTTTCTACATTTTTGAAATTTTTCCAATTTTTATTTGGAGGTTTACAGAAAAAGCATTAATTTTGCAGCCAAGAAAGTTAAGCACAAGTATGACAGACAAAGACGCAACCAACCGCCTCACAGCAGCAGGCATACGCCCCTCACTGCAACGTGTAGCCATACTCGACTGGCTCATCAAGCACCCCATACACCCCACCGTGGAAGACGTGTACCAGGGATTGTGCCACGACATCCCTACACTCAGCCGCACCACGGTGTACAACACCCTGAGGATGATGAGCGAGAAAAAGGTAGCCCTGATGCTCACCATCGACGAGCACCGCGTATGCTACGACGGCAACACCGACAACCACGTGCACTTCTACTGCAGAAGATGCGGAAAGGTAATCGACCTGATGGGCGAACAGGCACCGAAGCTGCAGCAGTCGGTATGCATCGACGGCAACATCGTAGAGGAAGAACAACTCTACTACAAAGGCATCTGCGCTGAGTGCGCCAAGAAGGAAAACTGAGCACAAAAACATTGATACAAAAACACTAATATAAAAGCATTCATACAAAAACACTAATACAAAGACATTATGAAAAAGAAATTCATCTGTACCGTTTGCGGTTACATCTACGAAGGCACCGAAGCTCCTGAGAAGTGCCCTATCTGCAAGGCTCCCGCCTCTAAGTTCAAGGAAATGGAAGACAGCGTTGACGACGACCTCACCTTCGCCACTGTCCACGTCTTGGGACAGGCATACAAGGACGGATTGGACGAGGAAGTCATCAAGGGTCTCAAGGACCACTTCAACGGCGAGTGCGGCGAAGTGGGCATGTACCTCGCCATGGCACGCCAGGCCGACAGAGAGGGCTACCCCGAGATAGCAGAGGCATACAAGCGCTACGCCTATGAGGAGGCCGACCACGCTTCACGCTTTGCCGAGCTCCTCGGTGAGGTGTTGGGCGACACCAAGAGCAACCTCGAAGCACGCATCGCCGCTGAGAAGGGTGCCTGCGAAGACAAGTTCCGCATCGCCAAATTAGCTAAGGAACAGGGTTCTGACGCCATCCACGACACTGTACACGAAATGGCCAAGGACGAAGCCCGCCATGCTGCTGGCTTTGCAGGCCTGTACAAGCGTTTCTTCAAATAAGACGTTTTGACAACTTGACAATTATACAAAACCAAGAAATTGAATTTTTGTATAAGTAAAGTTAATTGTTCTAACTATGTTCCGGCTACTCCCACACAAGGGGTAGCCGGATTTGTATAAAAAAGTAGGGACCCCTTTGTGTTAAAAATGCCAAAGACATTTTGCGGTTAGGATTTTTTTTCGTAACTTTGCATCATACATAAACAAGGCACTGGAGGGAGTCCTCCTCTTCCGCTAACCCAACACAATACCCTCTATGAAAAAGATTCTCATCCCCTTATTCATGCTCTTGCCCCTGACAACCCTTCAGGCACAAAGTGTACTCACCCCACAACAGCAACTCGAAGAAGCACAGAAAAAACTTGAAGAGGCACAGAAGGCCGTAGAACAGGCAAAGCAGGCAAAGCTGCAGGCTGAGAAAGCCGCAGAGCAAGCCAAGGAAAAGGCCGCAGAGGAGGCAAAGAAGGCTGAGGAAGCCAAGAAGAAGGCAGAAGAGGCTGCCACTAAGGCTCAGGCTGAGAAGATACAGCAACAGATAAAGGCCGCAGAGGCTGAGGCAGAACGACTCAAGGCAGAGGCCGCCAAGCTCAACGCAGAGGCTGAGAAGGCAGGTGCCGCACAGAAGGAGGCTGAGCAGAAACAGGACAAGAAGGAGGCTCAGAAGGAGAGCCAGGAAGCGCAAGGCAACACCAGCGGATGGTACATCCCCACTACTCCCGCCAAGACAGAGAAGAAAGCAGACAAGGCGTCCGTGCCCACCACCAAGAACGGGGCAAAGCTCAAGGAAGACCCCAAATATCTCGAAGGAGCCGTCACCACCAACGACGAGGGCAAGGTGGTGTTCGAACAGAACATAGAGGCAAAGGGAAAGACTGCCGCCCAACTGTACGACATCGTGTATGAATACATGGTTCAGTTGACACAGGAAAAGAACTCCAAAGGCAGTCGCGTGGCGCTCATCAACAAAGACGAGCACGTCATCGCCAACGCCATGGACGAATGGCTCGTCTTCAGCAGTTCGTTCATCTCTCTCGACCGCTCCGAGGCTAAGTACAACCTCATCGCCACCATCACCGACGGCAACGTGAAGATGACCATCAACCACATCAACTACGTCTACGAGGAAGGCAGGTCTACGGGCTTCAAGGCATCGGCAGAGAATGTGATCACCGACAAGATGGCTCTCACCAAGAAGAAGAACGACCTGGCTCGGCTCTACGGCAAGTTCCGCAAGAAGACCATCGACCGCAAAGACCAAATTTTCAACGGATTGGCAGCGTTAGTTAAATAAAGAAATCATGACGACAGAAGACACACTCGACAAAGACACGAAGGGACTCGACAAGGACACGAAGGAAACTGAGTATGCTGTTCGCCCCCACCACCGTCTCCGCAGACTGGACTATAGTGACAGGAAGAACATCAAGCTGCGCAACAAACTGAACATCGCGTTCATACTGCTCGCCATCATAGGCATCGTATTGTGGTACACGCTCGACGACCGCACACCCGCCACCATCATCCTACTCATAGGAGTGGCACTGAAGATATGCGAAGTATGCATCCGACTATTCCGTAAGTAATGAAAAAGAAACAAACACTACTCTCGATACTCATGACTTGTGCTGCAACCATGCCGGTTGCGGCACAAAATGATTTTAGCAACAACGAGGACAACATGTTCGCACCTGTTGACAACAACAGCAAAAACCGCATCAAGGCTGACAGTCTCGGCTCGGACAAAGAGATACCCCGAGGACTGAAGGTGTGGACCGTGGACGAGCGCTTTGGCGACCGTTACGAGGCTGTGGTGGACACCATGCAGCACATGTACATGAACACCACCTTCACCGAGGGACTCAGAGGCGAATACAACACCTTGGGAAACATGGGCTCGCCACGCATCAACCGCATCTTCATCGACCGCCCCACAAGGCAGGAGCAGTTCATCTTCACCCAGCCATACGACTTCATGGCGACCAAGGTGAGCGACTTCCACTTCACCAACACCTATTCCCCCATCACCAACGTCACGCTCAACAGTTGCGGAAACCGCACCAATGGTGAGGACGACTTCAAGGCTCTCTTCGCCGTCAACGCTGGCAAGAGACTCGGCGTGGGCTTCCGCTTCGACTACAAATACGGGCGAGGATACTATGACGCACAGAGCACATCCCACTTCAAGTACACCATGTGGGGCTCGTACTTGGGAGACAGATACCAGGCCCACCTCATGTTCTACACCCTCCACCAGAAGGTGACGGAGAACGGCGGTATCACCAACGACGAATACATCAAGCACCCGGAGCACTTCGAGGACAACTTCGCCGAGAACGAGATACCCACCGTGCTGTCACAAAACTGGAACCGCAACAACAGCTTCCGACTCTTCTTCAACCATAGGTACAGTGTGGGATTCAGCCGCAGGGTACGCATGACCGAAGAGGAAATCAAGGCGAAGAAGTTTGCCATGGAGTCGAAGAAAGAGAACGACGCCTTGGACGCCAAGGAGGAGGCTCGCAAGAAGGCGAAGGCCGAGGGCAAGAAGTTCGACGAGAAGTCATTCGACGCCCCGAAATATGCCGGTCGCCCGTCTGACGCGAAGATAGCCGGCAAGGAGCCTGCCGCCGACAAGGACATGGCAAAAGCCGAGAAACCACGTGTCAGCGTAGAGGGAAAGGCTGCTGCCGACAGCATCTTGGCACAGGAGAAGAAAGCGGCGGAAGACTCCATGTGGTACAAGAACGAGTATGTGCCCGTGACCAGTTTCATCCATACCCTGAAGTATGACAACTACTCACGCTCATACCTCGCCTACAAGTCCGACAAGGACTATTATCTCAACCAATACTACAACGCAGGGGAGTACACCGGCGACTCCATCCTCGACGCCACCAAGCACTGGGAACTGAAGAACACCGTGGCACTTACCACCTTGGAGGGATTCAGCAAATGGGCAAAGGCAGGCATCAAACTCTTTGCCTCGTACGACATACGCCACTTCGAACTGCCCGACGGACTGGCTGGAGTGACCAAGTACAACGAGCACTGCGTAAGTGTGGGCGGCCAGCTCAGCAAGCGACAGGGCAAACTGCTGCACTACAATGCCGTAGCTGAGATAGGCGTGACGGGCGAGGATGCTGGTACGCTTGCCGTAGACGGAGACGTAGACCTCAACATCCCGTTCCTCGGAGACACCCTCTCCATCATTGGCGACGCTTTCTTCCACAGGGACACGCCCTCGTTCTACTACCGCAACTACCACGCACGGCACTTCTGGTGGGACGAAAGCCTCGACAAGATCATACACACCCGCATCATGGGCACGCTGCGCTTTGGCAAGACCAACACCACCCTGCGCGTTGCCATGGACGAGATCAAGAACTACACGTATCTCTCACAGTCGTATGATGTCGTGACAGTAGACAACAAGGTCACTCGCACCTCTGTCAATGTCACGCCACAGCAGAGCGGAGCACCGGTCAGCGTACTCACCGCACAACTGTTGCAGGACGCAAGATGGGGTATCCTCAACTGGGAAAACGTCATCACTTACCAGCACTCCAGCGACATGTCTGTCATCCCCGTGCCTACGCTCAATGTCTACAGCAACCTGTACATCAAGTTCCCCATCGTCAAAGTGCTCAACGTGGAGTTGGGAGCCGACGTGAGATACTTCACCAGTTACGAAGCACCCGACTATTCGCCTGCACTCGGCGTGTACACCGTACAGAACAATGGCGACAACAACGTGAAGGTGGGCAACTACCCCTTTGTCAACGTCTATGCCAATGTGCACATCAAGCACGCTCGCTTCTTCCTCATGATGAGCCACGTCAATGCTGGGTCGGGTGACAAGAACTACTTCCTTACACCCCACTACCCTACTAACGGCAGTGTGTTCCGATTTGGTGTAAGCTGGAACTTCTTCAATTAAGCCGATTGGGAATTCCTCAATTAGGCTATTGGGAATTCTTCAATTAGGCCATTGGAGCTATTCTATCAGAAAAGAAAGACGTAAAGAATGATAAAGACAAATTCATTGCAGGCATGGTTCTTGGCAACACGCCCCAAGACACTGACGGCAGCAGCCGTCCCTGTCATGTTGGGTGTCGCCATGGCGATGAGAGACGCCACTCTCACAGCAGGTCAAGGCATCAGATGGGTTCCCGCCCTGCTCTGCCTCCTCTTCGCCTGGGTGATGCAGATAGACAGCAACTTGGTGAACGACTACTTCGACTTCAAGCACGGCAATGACGACGAGACTCGGCTCGGACCCAAGCGAGCCTGTGCCGAGGGATGGATTACCCCTGGAGCCGCAAAACGAGGCATCTTCCTCACTACCCTCTTGGGATGCGCCATCGGACTGCCGCTCGTCCTCTTCGGTGGTTGGGAGATGGTCATCGTGGGCATCTGCTGCGTCCTGTTCTGCTTCCTCTACACCACCTGCCTCAGTTACTTAGGGCTTGGCGACCTCCTCGTGTTGCTCTTCTTCGGCATCGTGCCCGTCTGCTGCACCTATTATCTCGTCATGCCCGAGCTTCTGCAAGGCATCACGGCTGAGGTGGTACTGACCTCCATCGCCTGCGGCCTGTGCGTAGACACACTGCTCGTGCTGAACAATTACCGCGACTACGCCAACGACATAAGGGCAGGCAAGAAGACACTCGTGGTCTATATGGGCAGGAAGAACGCCGAACGATTCTATTGCGCCCTCGGCAACATCGCCATGCTCATGATCGTCGCCATGAACATCTACACCGCCATCAAGGGAAACACCGACAGCACGTATTTCCTGCCCTTGGCCGCCGTCTATTTCGTGCAGCACAACAGAGCCTATCTGCACATGAAGAAAATAGCAGAAGGAAGAGAACTGAACAAGATATTGGGCTATACAGCTCTCAACATCTTCGGGTTCGGCATCATCTCTACGCTTATCATCATAGGAATCATCTTCCTGTAAACACGCACACATGTCCAACCCCTTATCTGTATCGAGGACCAAACTATGAAACAGCAAGTAAATCTTGAAATCATGGAATTTGTAGAGACGCAAATTCTGCCTAAATACAATGCTTTCGGAGAAAGTCATGGTTTGCGCCACGTGACAAGGGTGATAAGAAATTCCCTGAAGCTGGTTCCTGTGACCGGGGCAGACATCGACATGGCTTACGTCGTAGCTGCCTACCACGACTTGGGCATGAGCGGTCCGAGAGCCATCCACCACATCACCAGCGGAAAGATACTACAGGCCGATGCCCGTCTAAAACGCTGGTTCTCTCCCGAGCAAATCAAGATCATGAAGGAGGCGGTGGAAGACCACCGTGCCTCGTCCAGCCGTCAGCCACGCAGCATCTACGGAAAGATAGTGGCAGAGGCCGACCGCGACATCGACGTACACGAGATTTTCCTTCGCGCCATCCAATACGGCAAGGAAAACTATTCCGAAAAGAACAAAGAGGAGCAATGGAAGCGTTTCGCCGAGCACATGGAGGAAAAGTATTCACGCAACGGTTACATCAAACTATGGATTCCCAATTCACCCAACGAGCAGAAGCTCAAGGAACTGAGAAACATCATAGAAGACAAAAAACAGTTGCGCCAATACTTTGAGGAAATCTATAATGAAGGAGAGAAGTTAAGGAGTTAAGGAGTTAAGACAACAGCCTTTGGGGAAGTTAAAGAAGTTAAGGGAAGTTAGAGAAGTTAAGGGACAAATGTTTTAGGGATAAATACATCCTTTAAGCATTTGGATTGCCTTTGCTTTTCCCTTCGGCCAGCGATTTTCAATTCCCTTCGGCCTGCGAACGTTGTTTCTTCACTCTTCGTTCTTCTCTCTTCACTTAAGCATTTGGATTCTTCACTCTTCACTCTTCACTCTTCACTTAAGCATTTGGATTCTTCACTCTTCACTTAAACATTTGGATTCTTCACTCTTAACTCTTCTCTCTTCACTTAAACCAGCGTATATATCTCACTCGGAACCTTGCGGCGCAGCACTTCTAATGCGAAGTCCTTGCCAGCCACGATACCGTGCCCACGCAGGATCTGCTCTACGGTCTTGCGAGCCAGTTCGGGATGGTTGTTCTCCTCACTGATGTGGCAAAGCCACACGTGCTTGAGCTTCTCCGTCGCATTTTCGGCAAGCGCCGTGCCACAGTCGGCATTGCAGAGATGGCCCCTGTCGCCCATGATACGATCCTTGAGATACTGTGGATAGGGTCCCTGCAGGAGCATCTCCACATCATGGTTTGCCTCCATGACCAGATAGTTGGCACGGCCGATGTATTCACACATGTCCTCAGTGACATGGCCGACATCGGTGATGAGACAAAAGGTAATGTCGCCCCACTCCACCTGGTAGCCCACATTGTCCGTACTGTCATGAGGGACTCCAAAAGGCGTGATGCGAAACTCGCCAAGCGTGAAAGGCTCGCCCTTCTCCACCTCTTTCACCAACGTCTGCTCCACCTTCTTGCGCACACAGTAGTTACGACGTATCCCCTTGTGTACAAGTGCCGTGGTATAGACCGGCAGATGGTAGTCATTACTCATGCTGCCCACCGACTTCACATGGTCGGCATGGTCATGGGTAACAAGGATGTTGTGAACATCCTCCAACCGCAATCCATAGTTATGAAACTGTTTTTTGAGTGTCCTGATACCGACACCCACATCTATCATAATAGAATCCGTTTCGGTATAGAGATAGTAGCAATTACCACTGCTGCCGCTACCGAAGCAAATGAATCTTAGCATTTTTAAGTATATTTTCATGCAAAGTTAGCGAAAAAGATTCTATTTACAAACTTTTTTTTTACCTTTGTGGCAAAATTTAAGGCTATTTTCATTTTACGAATCATCACTATTCAGCAAACTTATGGCAACAACCTACACCTCTTTCCATGCTTTACGCCTTGGTATCTCGCACCTTACAACAGCCGCGACAATGGTCTTCGCCTTGTCGCTTCCCTTTGTCACCTCCTCGTGCGGCAACAGCACGGACAATAACGAGCAATTAACAGAGCACTGCGACTCCTTCGCCCGATACTATTGGAACTGGCACTTCGGAGACGCCATCAGGTTTTGCACTCCTGCCTCGGAGGAGTGGTTGCGCTTTGCCGCCACAGGAGCCACGCAGGACGACGTGGACGCCCTCCGTGCCAAGCAGTCTGACGCGACCATAGAGATCAACCATGTAGAGGTACATGAGGGAGACACGACAGCAACGGTCTCGTTGACCGTGCACGACTTCTTGCAGATGGACACCATAGGCAAGGCCGCCCACCCCGTGGAGAAAGCAGAATACAAGTTGGAGATGGTGCTACACAACAGCACGTGGAAGGTCAAAATGGAAGGCCTACCGCGAAGTGAAAAGAAAAGTCTCGACTGAGTTTCGGATGGATGATAGCCCAGTGTTCCTCCTTGGTGTCATAGGCGGGGTTGATGGCTTTCATACCCATGTCAAAACGCAGGATGAAGTAACTGAAGTCCAACCTCAGTCCCAAACCGTAGGCGACAGCTATCTGTTCATAGAAGTCCCTAAAGTGGAACTGCCCGCCAGGCTGGTCGGCATAGTTGCGCAACGTCCAGATGTTACCCGCGTCAATAAACACGGCACCCTGGAATTTCCAGAAGAGTGCAGCCCTGTATTCCGCATTGAGGTCAAGTTTCACATCGCCCGTCTGGTTGATGAAGTCAATACGCCCGTCCGTCCCCTTGAACTTACCGGGACCGAGTTCCCTGACGCCCCATCCTCTCACGGAGTTAGCACCACCCGAGAAGTATCGTTTCTCGAACGGCAGCACCGTACTGTTGCCATAGGGATAGGCTATGCCCAAGCCAGCATGGAAGGCTATCGAGTTGCGGTCGTCAAACTTGGTGAGGTGTACATAGTCGACATCAAACTTGGCATACTGGGCGAAGGCGATGTTGAGGAAAGTATACTGTCCATCGGCATTCTCCTTCAGGTTTGCCGCCTTGGAGACTCCTTCGAGCAAATTTCCCGCCGTCTCCACATTGGCGCGCACGGCATCCACACCGTCATTGTACGACACGCCAAAACCTATCTTCATGATGAAAAGGTCCTCGTAGTTGTATCGCAGTATGGCGTTGCGGCTATCCGTATTGTCAAGGTAATTCTCCCTGAAGGTAGACGAAATCCAGGGCATATAGACATAGTTCAGGTCGAGCACATCCATTCTCCATGCGAGGTAATGATGGGGTTCGCTCCACCTGTATCTCCATGCCGTAGAGAAGACACGCCTGTAAAACTCGGGACGGTTCTGCATGTCCCAGCTGACAGACAGCTCGGAGGTGGCATTCTGCCTCCTACGGAAACTCTTGGAGAGGAAAGGTGCCAAGAAGCGTGGGAATGTAATCTTCGACTCCACCGAATACTCCGTATAGTTCTCATTATTATATCCTTCCAGTCCCTTGATGGCTTCGTAAGCGCCACGTAGCTCGATGCTCAACTGCTCACTTCCTCGGAAGAGATTGCGGTTGGTGTAGGTCAGCGAAGCCGCCGCACCGAGGTTGCCCGTCGTGTTGGTACCTTCGGGCTGGAAGGAGATGGTATGCAGTTTGTTGGCACTCACCTGTATGTTGCAGTCCATCAGGTTGGTGTCGGGCAGTTCTTCAAACTGTATGTTGGTGTATTTCACGGCCTGCAAGCGCGCAAAGTTATTGTACGTACGTTGCAGAGCAGCAGCATTGTACGGTTGTCCTTCCTTGATATCGGTGGCATTGAGCATCACCTGTCGGCGTAAAGGTATGCGAGCATCATTCGGAGCTAAGTAGTTGACCTTCCTTATCCAGAAACGTGGATGGAGGGTGGCGGGCGCATTGTTGCTCGTACGGTACTTCATCAGTCTGAGGGTGAGGGTAATGTCCTTGTTGCCAGCAATGGTGTCAGCACCATACTGGATGAAGTCTTTGTTGAAACGAGGATATCCCTCGTTGGCAAGCAAGGAAGAGATGCGCTTGCGCTCAGCGTTGAGGGCATCGACACTGAACTGCATACCAGGTTTGAGCATCTGGTTTTCGGGATTGTCCAGATGGAGAAGGTTCTGTATACTGTCATCCTCCACCCGATAGGCCACCTTACCAATATAATAAGGGTCACCTAGATGGAGAAGGTAACGCAAATCTATCTTTCGTCCCTTCACCGTGGTGTAGAGCTGGACGCCTGCGTTCAAATATCCCTTGTTTTGAAGGGCCGTAAGTAGGTCTTTGCACGAAAGGCTTGCCTGCAGCGTATCGTAGACGACAGGTTTGCGACTGAAAGGGTTCTTGAAGAGAGAGAAAAGCTTGGGTTTCTCCTTCTGTCTTACGTACGACTTGAGAGTGCTGACATCAAAGTCGGGGACATCGCTCTCCACCTTCACGCTGTTGAGTTGGTAAGTCCCGTCCTGCAGATATTTCTCTGAAGAACAGGAGACAACGAGCGTGGCAACGGAAATCAGAAGGCAAAACGGACGGTATCTAAGAAAGTCATTCACATCCATCTCTCTTATACTATAATTCGCGTCTTGTGATAATTTTCTCGGAACTCACTGGGCGAGCATCCCTTCTTCTTCTTGAAGATACGGTTGAAGTTGCTGAGATTGTTAAATCCACAGTCAAAGCCTATCTCACTGATACTCTTTGCTGTATCAACAAGCATACGGGCAGCATACCCCAACCTGAGGTCTATGATGTACTCGCTGATATTTCTGCCAGTATGCAGTTTGAAGAAACGGCTGAAAGCACTTGGACTCATGCCGGCGATGCCTGCCAACTGAGGCAACCGCAAGTCGTCCATATAGTTTTTCGAAATGAAGTTCTTCACCTTCAGGATGCGCCTGCTGTCATCTTCCACAGCAACCTTGGCGTAACTGCTCGACGCAAGGGTACGCGCATCGTCACACCTTGAGAGTTCGTAGAGGATGGTGAGAAACTGCTGTACGGCATAAAATCCATCCTTGATGCTACTCAAGGTGTCAAGCATGCCATACACCTTCATGATAGCCTTCATGGGGAAGCAGAGTCCCTTGCGGGCTTGCTGCATCATACGGGTGATGGAGGCGTAAGGATTTCTCCCGAAAAGCGTTTCGTCGCCCATACTGAAGTCAAACTGGATCGTTATCTCACGTATGTCGTCACTCGTACAGTTGCACTGTTCCCAGACATGTTCAAGGTCGGCAGAGGTAATGAGACAGAGGTCATAGTCGCCTATGATCTCCTGCGAATCGCCTACGATGCGCCTCACACCCTTGGCATTCTCCACAAAGTTGAGCTCATACACGGAATGGTTGTGTATGGGGTATGTAAACTCCTTCTTATGGCGGTCGGCTATATAGAGCACGTCCTTACCCATAAGGGGCGTTATTTCGTGAATGATTCTTCTTTCCTCTGCCATGACTTAGTTTTTTTGAATCCTTAAGGGGTGGGATGTTCAGGTAAATTTCGAAAGGTAAGACAACTGCTCTTTTTGGGAAGTTAGGGAAGTTAAGGGAAGTTAGGGAAGTTAAGGGACAACAGCCTTTGTGGCGCGAGCCTATTTATAATTTATAATTTATAATTTATCATCTCCCTCAGCCTCTTCACTTAAGCATTTGGATTCTTCACTCTTCGTTCTTCACTCTTCGTTCTTCACTCTTCGTTCAAGATCGCCTTTTTTACCTTTTTACTTTTTTACCTTTTTACCTTTAAATGTTGAGTGTCTTGAGGATGTCAGACATTTTCTGTTTGGTGGCGATACGTGTGGGCACGAGCGGGAGTCTCAGCTCGTTCTCTATGAATCCCATATCGTTGAGCAGAGCCTTCACGCCAGCCGGATTACCATCCACGAAGAGCAGGCTGTAGAGTTCTGTGAACATATGATGAATCTTACGTGCCGGTTCGTATTCTCCCTTGAACTCAAGTCTTATCATACGACTGAAAGCCTTGGGCAACGCATTGCCGATGACCGAGATGACGCCAGCCGCGCCACTTGCCACCATGGAGAAGGTAAGAGCGTCGTCACCACTGATGACATCAAAATTGTCGGGCTTGTTCTTGATGATATCGTCCACCTGTTCCAGACTTCCACATGCCTCCTTCACAGCCACGACATTAGGGAAGTCGCGGGCTATGCGGCAGGTGGTCTCCGGTTTCATGTTGATGCCCGTCCTGCCAGGTACATTGTAGAGGACGATGGGCAGCGGACTCGCCTCAGCGATCGCCTTGAAGTGCTGGTAGAGACCTTCCTGGGACGGTTTGTTGTAATAAGGACAGATACTCAGGATACCGTCAATACCGCTCCAGTCGCTGTTCTTGATCTCGTCAACGACGGCGGCCGTGTTGTTTCCACCGCAGTACTTCAATATCTTCACCCTGCCTCGGTTGACGTCCTTCACCAGTTCGGTGATGCGGTCTTTCTCTTCCTTGGTAAGGCAAGGAGCCTCTCCCGTTGTGGCAAGGATGCAGAGGAAATCCGCACCGTTGTCTATCTGAAACTCCACCAACCTTTTCAGAGACTTATAGTCAACTGCACCGTCGGTCGTAAACGGGGTGATGAGGGCAATGCCCAACCCCTTGAAAATGTTTTGTGCCATATATCTTTCCATGCACGTGCACCATTCGTCACAAGAGTGGAAAACAGCCTTCTATAGAGTACATATATTCCACCAAAAGTCGTCAAAGGAAGCACGCCGTTAAACTTGTTTATACTAAACCGTTGGCAAAAATACAATATTTTCATCAAAATGCAAAAACATTTCGCCATTTTCTTTCACATACATAGTGTTTCTGAAAATATTGTACTGCCTTATCGTATAATTACTGAATTTTTAGTAATTTTGCAGTCGCTATGAGCAGATATTTCATATTTTTCGCATACGACGGCACACGCTATCATGGTTGGCAACAGCAACCCAACGCCATCACCGTCCAAGAGGAGTTGCAGCGTGCCCTCTCCACCCTTCTGCGCCAGGACGTGCAGACGGTAGGAGCAGGCAGGACCGACACGGGTGTCCACGCCCGACGCATGGCTGCCCACTTCGACTGGGACGGCGAACCGCTCGACACTGTGCAGACAGCCTACAGGCTCAACCGCATCTTGCCTCCTGACATATCCATACATGAGGTGCGCCAGGTAGACCCTGAGATGCACGCGCGGTTTTCTGCCGTCTCGCGCACGTACCATTATTATGTTCATACGTCCAAGGACCCTTTCTGCCGCACCTATTCCCTGCAGACACATTACCATCTCGACTTTGAGAGAATGAATGCCGCAGCACTCCATTTCCTCAAGCACGACGACTATGCTGCATTTTGCAAGGCTGGTGGAGACAACAAGACTACGCTCTGCCGTGTCACGGAAGCACGCTGGATACAGACCTCCCCCACCGACTGGTATTTCAGGATAACAGCCAACCGCTTTCTGCGCAACATGGTACGTGCCGTCGTCGGCACACTCATCGAAGTGGGAAGAGGAAGGATGACAGAAGAAGAGTTTCTCGACATTCTGCAGCATGGCAACCGCAGTGATGCCGGCGAAAGCATGCCTGGCCACGCTCTGTTCTTGGAAGACGTAGCATATTAATGGATTAGCGTGTCGGCTTAAAGCAAAAGATTAACAGGATTCCTGTCCGTCGACTTGAAATTAAGGCATGATGTAAGAGAACAAAAAGATAAAAAGATAAAAAACATGTGGTTAGTATTGGCTTTTCTCTCAGCAGCCCTGCTGGGATTTTATGATGCCTTCAAGAAGAAGGCTCTTTCGGGCAACGCAGTAATCCCCGTGCTCTTTCTGAACACACTTTTCTCGTCACTCATATTTCTGCCGTTCATCGTGGCAAGCTATTATGGCAATAGTCTCGACGGCACCATCTTCCATGTGGCAAGCGGCGGTTGGGAAGTACACCGTTACATCGTACTGAAGAGCTGCATTGTCTTGAGCAGTTGGGTATTCGGCTATTTCGGCATGAAGCACCTCCCGCTCACCATCGTCGGTCCTATCAATGCCACACGCCCCGTCATGACGCTCGTCGGTGCCATGATCGTATATGGCGAGCATCTCAACCTCTACCAGTGGACGGGTGTCATCCTTGCGGTAGTGTCTTTCCTTATGCTCAGCAAGAGCGGCAAAAAGGAAGGCATCGACTTCAAGCACGACAAGTGGATCTATTTCATCGTCCTTGCCGCCCTCTTGGGAGCTGTCAGCGGACTGTACGACAAATACCTGATGGCACCGCCCGAGAACGGAGGTGTAGGTCTCGACCGCATGATTGTACAGAGCTGGTACAACATCTACCAGTGCTTCATGATGGGAGCCATGATGCTCATCATCTGGTGGCCGACACGCAAAAACACGACAGCCTTCCACTGGCACTGGTCCATCATCTTCATCAGCATCTTCCTCAGTGCGGCAGACTTTGTCTATTTCTATGCCTTGAGTCTGCCTGGGGCGATGATCAGCATCGTGAGCATGATACGCCGCGGTTCGGTGATTGTCAGCTTCCTCTTTGGAGCCGCCCTGTTCCACGAGAAGAACCTGAAGGCGAAGTTTGTCGACCTTCTGTTGGTGCTTCTCGGTATGCTATTCCTCTACTTCGGAAGCAAATAGCGGTTGGAATGTCTTGACACGCCGAGCATAGTACTGCCAGAGAATGGAGCCTTGGAAGATTTGCGGAATCGTCTTTACCTTGCGTTCCCTCTGTATGCGGCACCTGTCATCCGTAAACTCACTGCGCCACTTCTTGAAAGCTCTCCTCGCCTTGCAGACGGCGAGGAAATTGCCCCAGCTGCGCTTGAGCACCAGCATCTCGAAGGCGGCAAGGTAGTCAAGCCACCAACGGCAACGCATCACGTGGTGCAGTTCCTCATCAGAGAGATTCTTATAGAGCATCGTGAGGTTGTTGCGGAAGTTGAGGAAGGTCTTCATCGGATTGTCTTTGGGGAGCGTCCCGCCACCGACATGATAGACATAACTTTCCGGTACGCAGAATATCTTCCTGTCCAAGAGGCGCAGGCGCCAACAGAGGTCTATCTCCTCGCAATGGGCAAAGAACCTCTTGTCCAGCCCGCCTACTCTCCAATAGTCTGCCGACCGTATAAAGAGGCAGGCTCCGGTAGCCCACATCACCTCCAAGAGATAGTCGTACTGCCCATTGTCCTGCTCTACATCGCCGAAGATCCTGCCACGGCAGAAAGGATAGCCATACTTGTCTATAAACCCACCGCAAGCACCAGCATACTCAAAACTGTCCTTGTCATACTCGGCAAGCAACTTGGGCTGGCATGCTGCCGCCTGGGGATGGGAGTCCATAAACTCCACCAAGGGCGTGAGCCAATGATGGGTTACCTCGACGTCACTGTTGAGCAGGACATAGTAGTCGGCTTCCACCTTTCGTAAGGCTCTGTTATAGCCTTCTGCAAACCCATAGTTCTGCTCAAGCACGAGCGTTTTCACCTGGGGAAACTGTATCTGCAGCATCTTTACTGACCCGTCGGTGGAGTTGTTGTCTGCCACCCACACCTCTGCGTCTTGCTTAGAGTATTCTATGACGCCGGGCAGGTATTTCTCCAGCATGCTCTTTCCGTTATAATTAAGTATTACTACTGCTATCTTTGCCATTTGCTGTATTTTTTTGTTTCAGAAGTTAAAGAAGTTAAGGGAAGTTAGAGAAGTTAAGGGAAGTTAGAGAAGTTAAGGGACGACACCTCTTTTGGGGAAGTTAAGGAGTTAAGGAGTTAAGGAGTTAAGGAGTTAAGGAGTTAAGACATCAGCTTTTTGGGGAAGTTAAAGAAGTTAAGGGAAGTTAGAGGGAAGTTAAGGGACAATAGCCTTTGTGGCGCATGCCCTCTTTTTACCTTTTTACTTTTTTACTTTTTTACCTTTAAAACTGCCTTTTAACTTTTTTACCTTTAAAATCCGTCTTTCTCCATAAGAAGTGCCACAATCGGAAGATGGGTTCTCCAAGAGCCTCGGAGGGATAGTATCTCAAGAGCCTTATGTCTCGTATCAGCCTGAGGAAATTGTGTCCGAAGGTTCCCTGCTTGAAGCGGAGTCGCTCCTCATTGTCTTTTCCCCACACATGGCGCTCGTCGTAATGCCCGAAGTTACCACCGCAGAGGATTTCGTCCAACAACATCCATCCACGGTTCTCGTCTACTGGAACTATCAGCATACTTTCAGGCATGGTGAGCACCTCCTGAAGGACATACATGACGGCACCGGCAAACTTATACATCCCCAAATGGCGAAGCGTGTTCCGCACGGCAAGAATCTCCTCATCCTCAGCCTCGCCAACAAACTTCTTCAGGACATAATAGTAGTCTATCACCTGGCGCAGTCCCACCCCTTCGTAGAAGAAATGGTGGAACAGATGGTAGAGCTGGTAGACGATGTTGAAAGCCGCCGTAGGCACAGCCACTGGTCTGTCGTCGTAGGTCAGTTTGATCATGTTGCCAAACTGCTTGGAAGCCTGTTCCTGAATCCACAACTGCATGCGACTATTATACTTGAAGTTAGAGACGATGGCAGGCGTGGAGTGCAATTCCACCTCCACCCCGTTGACCACAAGTTCGATGTGGTTGATACTCTCCTCTCCCACCTCACCGCGACCAGCAGTCAGGATGATTGCTATCTGTCTCAGTTCCTCCCTGCTTGCCTGAATCCATACGTCGACATCGCCCGGGGTGCGCGTCTGCGGATTGGGATAGAGCACGGCATTTCCCTGACCTTTGAGGATGCAACACTTGAATCCAAGGGCTGTTATCTTTCTATAGATATAAGCGGAAGCCTTGTCGAGGAGCACATTCTGGCGTTTGATCTTCTCGCTTACCCCCACCCATTGCATCAGCAAGGGGAAGGGAGGAGCCGCGTCGCGAGAGAGTTGCTGGATGCCTTCGAAGGCAAGTCCAAGCATGGTCTGCCTCATGGAGAACGAGTAGAACGCCTCCCAGTCGAAGCCTATAAGCGAGTCGCCGTCAAGGATGTCCACAGCGGGCTCTATGCCCAAGGAAAAGCGTATGAAACGGTAATAGGTCGTGGTACGCAGACTGGTGTAATACTTGCTGTCCGGAGAATGGTGCGCCATCGCCGCCCTGAAGAGTTCGGTGTACACCCCGTTGAGTGTGGCTACATAGCGTGACGGACTGAACTGCCTGAAGATGAGTTCCCTTGCCTCGTTACCCATTCTGCGGAGCGCCTTCCTGTCTGCGGCAAGCTGCTTGAATGCCTCGGCAAGGGCATCTGCGTTTCTCACCTCCACAAAGACACCGTTCTCACCGTCCTTGACCACATGGGGGATGCTTCCCACTGGTGTCGTGACAGGAACTGCACCATAGCTCATCGTCTCAAGGAGAGCCATGGGCAGTCCCTCGAAATAGGACGGCAAGGCAAAGACATCGAGTGACCGCAGGAACTGGCACTTCACCTGTCCGCTCACCAGTCCAGCATACTCGAAGTTGTCGCCAAGCGCCTGGGCAAACTTAGGCAGGAACTTCCCCTCCGTCTCTTCCTTGCCAGCCATGACGAGCTTGAAGGCTACGCCCTCCTTCTGCAGGCGTATGCAGGCATCGAGGAGTTCCGTCATACCCTTGTTGGGCTCTATGCGCCCGAGGTATCCGATGCGCAGTGGTTGCCGCTCGTCATAAGGCGGATCCTCGTCGGCAAACGACTGTGCGTCGAAGAGGTCCACACAGTTGGGCAACACGATGACCCTGCGTGCCCCGAAGCAATTCTTCAGGATGTCACGCTCTTTCTCTCCGAGGACGATGAAGGGAACATTCTGCCGGAACACCCATAGCAGGATCATGCGGAAGGGAGCCGAGATGTGTGATGCGGTAAGAAAGAAACCACCATGCACATGCACCATGATCTGTCCGTGCTTCCTCAGCGCATAGCGCAGGAACCACGGGTCGCGAATGAGCGAACCAAAGGACAGCGGCAGGTTGTAGTGGATGACGGCGTCAGGATACCTGGCGAGCATCCCCTTCCATCTGCGGTAACACTTCACCAGGGCGACGACACGGTTGAATCCGCGCCTCTCGTTGTCGCGTCTTCCCAAGAGGAAGAAACGATAGTCGGCCTCCCAGTTGTTGTCGATGATGAACCGCGTGACACTCGAAATGCCACTCACGTTGTCCTTCGGGTCGAGTGATGGTGAATTGATGATGATTTTCATTTCCTATTGTTTTTTCGTGCCGCCAAGTATCTTTTCCAAGTAGGTAGCTCCCGTGTGGGGCTGTCCTCCACCGATGGTCTGCAACTTTTGTGGCTCGACTTTTCTGAAGTTGAGTTTGTGGAAACTGACATGTTCCACGAGGTCTTGCCAATGGTCCTCATTGTATGGGGAAGAGAGGGCATCGGCAAGCAGCAGACTGTGCCGGCTGTTGGCGCGTGGCATGGTCTGAAGGTAAGCGGGGTTGTTCCTCAAGGCTGTACTGAGGAAGAGATGGGTATGATAGTAGTCTACCAAGCAGTCATAGTCGTACCAGTAAGCCAAGAGCGCCCTGAGCACGGTGTCTATGATGTGCGTCCGCGGTCTTGCTGCGATAAACCATGTGGAGAGTCCCGTTGGCTGGAGGCTCTTCTCGGGATAGTAGCGGAAGATGGTCAGCGGACTTTCCTCTATGGTGAGCCAGCGAGCAGCCTGTCTTGGTGCCTCCATTCCCGTGCAGAAGACGGTGGCGTCGAGCCACACCCCACCATATTTATGAAGTACGGCGAAACGCAGTAGGTCACAGAAATGGGCAGCAGGTATCTGTCCTCTCTCGTATCTCTCCACCACTTCTTCTGGCAGTGTCACCCACTGTCTGTAGTTGTCGAGGGTAAGGATGCGTTGCTCGTAGCCTGCGAGGTGTTCGCGCTGAGACTGCCAGCATGCCTTCACCAAGTCGGGAGCACGGTCTACGCCCTGCAACCATCCTGTCCAGATGATCTTGGGCAAGGGGCCATCCGCCACAGGACATTTGCCTCTCTCCTCATTCAACAAGTCATGGTACTGGTGGAGCAAGACACCTTCCACACGCTCCAATATCTTGGGGTAAGCCTCCTTGAACAACTTGCCTTTCAGCGCACAGCGGACAAGCGACCTACAGCCCACGCCTAACACATGCATGCGGGCATAGGTTCTCACGAGTCTCCATCCACCAAACTCGTGGAAGCGTGTCAAAAGTCTGTCCAAGTCTTTCATCTCAAGCTTATATTATCCCTGGCACTCGTGTGCCTGGGCGGAAGTTCTACGTTGTTCCAATCTCTTCTTCAACAAGTCGGCAAACTCATGGTTTTTCAGTCCCCATTGCGGTGCCAACAGCATCTGTGGGGGTGCCTGACTGACGAAGCGTTCGAGCACGATGTCGGGGCGCAGTCGTGAGATGTATTCCACAACAAGGTCTATGTATTCTTCTACGGTGTAGAGATGGAACGGATGGGCGACGTACTCTTCGGCAAGGCGCGTGCCCTTGATGACCTGCATCTGGTGAATCTTCAGGATGTCGATGGGTAGTTCGGAGATGAGCGGTGCCTGTCTGAGCGACTCTTGTGCGTCCTCTCCGGGCAGTCCCAAGATGATGTGCGCCCCAGTGAGTATTCCTCTGCCGTGGGTGCGCTGGACGGCATCGCGGCTGCAGGCGAAGTCATGGCCTCGATTGATGCGGCGCAGCGTGTCGTCGTTGGCACTCTCTATGCCATATTCCATGATGAGGAAGGTATGCTTCGCCATCTCCGCGAGTCGGTCGAGCAAGGGGACGCTCACACAGTCGGGACGCGTACCTATCACTATGCCCACCACGTCGTCTACCCTCAGCGCCTCCTCGTAGAGACTCATCAAGCGGTCTATGGGCGCATACGTGTTGGTATAGGCCTGGAAGTAGGCGAGATACTTCATCTCCGGATATTTCCGACTGAAGAACGCCTTCCCTTCCTCCAACTGTCGGGTCACCGACTTGGAGTGGTCGCAATAAGCGGGGTTGAAGGTGCGGTTGTCGCAGAAGGAACAGCCTCCGTGGGATACGCTGCCGTCTCTGTTGGGACATGAGAAGCCAGCGTCTACGGAGATTTTCTGTACCCTGTACTGTGGGAACTGCTTCCTTATCCAGGTGCCGAAGTCATTGTATGGTTCTGCCATGGCGTATGTTTTGTTTTCTCAGAGCACCTCTGCCTTGAGTGCCGACTTGTCGTGGTTGAAACCGGTGAGGCGTACCTTCACCAACTGGTTGTCATATTCTTCCCGTGCCAAGGCGGGCGGCAGTTCCACTCGCACATAGTTGGGCGTGAAGCCGTGCATGGACTTGCCTCTCGGTGCCTTCTCGAACAGCACTTCCGCCTCAGTACCAATGTATTTGGCATAAAACTCCTGTGTCTTGCGGTCGCTCATGTCGAGGAGACGCTTGGAGCGGAGCTTCTTGTCCTTGTCGCTCACCACATAGGGGATGCGCAGGGCTGCCGTCCCTGGTCTCTCAGAGTAAGGGAACACATGCAACTGAGTCACGGGCAACTGTTCGAGAAAGTCGTAACACTCCTTGAAGCACTCGGGGGTCTCTCCCCTACAGCCCACCATGACATCCACGCCGATGAAGGCATGCGGCATCCGTTCCTTGATGCGCATCACTTTCTGTGCGAAGAGCGCCTTGTCGTAACGGCGGTGCATGAGCCGGAGCACTTCGTCGCTGCCGCTCTGCAGGGGTATGTGGAAGTGGGGCATGAAGGCACGGCTCTCAGCACAGTAGTCGATGAGCTCGTCATCACAGAGGTCGGGTTCGAGACTGGATATGCGGTAGCGTCTGATGCCTTCCACCTTGTCGAGCGCCTTGACGAGGTCAATGAACCGCTCTCCCGTCGTCTGTCCGAAGTCGCCTATGTTCACGCCTGTGATGACGATCTCCTTGCCGCCCTCCTCCGCTGTCTTGGTGGCCTGCTCCACGAGCGAGGCGATGGTGGGGTTGCGCGAGTTGCCTCGTGCGAAGGGAATGGTGCAGTACGTACAGTAGTAGTTGCAGCCGTCCTGTACCTTGAGGAAGTAGCGTGTGCGGTTGCCCTTGGAGCAAGAGGGTTGGAAGGTCTTGATGTCTTTGGTCTTCACGCTGTGGTGGGCATGCAGAGCCTCGGCATCCTTCTGTGCCCAAGCGTCACTGAGGTACTGCACGAGCTGTGCCTTCTCGTTGGCACCGAGCACGAGGTCCACGCCGTCTATGCGACTCACATTCTCCGCCTCCAACTGCGCATAGCATCCTGTCACGACGACGAAGGCACCGGGGTTTTCCCTTACCATGCGGTGTATCGCCTGACGGCACTTGTGGTCGGCAACCTCTGTCACACTACAGGTGTTGATGAGGCAAATGTCTGCTCTCTGTCCCTTCTGTACTGTCACCACGCCCATGTCTTCCAACATCTTCCCGAAGGTTGAGGTCTCCGAGAAATTGAGCTTGCATCCGAGCGTATAATAGGCTGCCTTTTTGCCGGCAAAGGCACTTGTATCTATCATATTTATGTGTATGTTTTGTCTAAACTGTATACTTGTATGTGTCAGCGTACCTTGTCTGAACGAGGTATCAACTGCAAAGGTACGCATAAATTCGCAAAAAACAGACTTTTTTGGTATCTTTACTTTCGTACTTTTATTTTTTCCTAACTGGAGAAATAATTTTTTCCAGTTGGGGAAGTGATTTTTCTCTGTTTAGGAAGTAATTTCAGCTGTTTTTTCCGTATCGCAATGCAAAGTTACGAAAAATTACTTTTGTGTTAAATTATTGATATTAAGCCTTTTAGGAGAATCTAACAAAGGCTAAAATTACATTTACAGTTATTACAG
>CAVCDC010000043.1:0-22498 GCA_963600865.1 Firmicutes bacterium CAG:103 | reverse complement strand
GCTCTAAACCAACTGAGCTAAGCGCCCTTGCTTTTCTTAAGCGGTTGCAAAGGTACTAACTTTTTCTGGTCCCACCAAATTTTTCTGAAACTTTTTTCATTTTTTTCTTGAAAAAGCAGAATTATAAAGGCAATATAAAGGTAAAAAGGTAAAAAGGTAAAAAAGTAAAAAGGTAAAAGGGTAAAAAAGGGGTAAAAAGAAAGCGGGTGTTTCACAAGCAATACCTAATAGTACTTATGAAACACCCGCTAAGGATATGTTTTTTTTGAATGGGCGGGTATTCTATTGGACACCCAGCCAATTCAAGTGGACTACAACTTATTCAATAACCTGAACAGTAGCACGACGGTTGAATGAGATAGGTGACATATCGTCAACACCACCCTTACCAACAGTCTCGATGTTGCTTCTCTTCACACCCATCTTGACAAGTTCGCCGGCAACAGTCTCAGCACGACCCTCAGAGAGCTTCTGGTTGATTTCCTCGTTACCAGTAGCCTTATCAGCAAAACCGCTTACGAGCAACTTAGAGTTGTTGTCGATGGCATACTTAGCAAGAGCCTTCACGTTGACAAGGTCATACTGAGAAGCCACGTTGGTCTTGTTGATGTCGAAGAATACAGAAACTGGGGTAGTAACAAACTCCTTGACAGCAGCAGCTACAGGAGCCTCAACAGGTTTCTGGTTTTCGAGCAACTTCTTCAGGCGGTCGTTCTCTGCATTGGCGTCGTTCAACTTAGCATTGAGAGCATCAAGCTCTGACTGATGGAGCGCATTGATAGCATCAACGTCAGGAGTCTTCTCCCATGTAGACTTGCCAAGGTTGAGTGTAACACCGACTTCAGCATAGACATTGTTGTCGTGAGAATCCCAACCGCGGTGATTAATAGTATAGGAGAAGCCGCCATCGATATCACCCTCCAAGCGGTTCCAGCCAGCCTCAAGATATACGTTCACCTTCTTGGCAACCTTCCAAGTAGACTGCAGACCGACGCTCAGGCCCATACCATACCAGTCGTATGTCATGGTACGACCAACACCAGCACCAGCGAAAGGAATAAGATTCCATACACGGTTCTCGTTGTAACCAAAGAAGAGGTTGCTGAGGTTGAACATAACCTGCTCGTTTACGAGCCAATACTTGTTGGATGTGCCGAGTTCTCCAGTCTCGTCATTATAGACACGCTTTCCCCAGATACCCTGGAACTTAGTACGAAGACCGATACCAGGAGTAAACCACTTACCAACGGCTACAGAGAAACCTGCATTGGAACGATTCTTCCAGAACGGACTCTTGTTCAAGCCCATGCAATGCTCCTCGCCTGCATACCATGCGTTCCAGTCGAAACCAGCCTGAACAAACCAATTACTCCAAAAAGAATTTGTAGCAACACTATACTTCTGAGTAGGTGTTGCATCCTGGGCAAAAGCACCCAAAGAAATGCCAGCGAAAGCCAGCACTGCCAATAATTTTTTCATGCTTTAAAAATTTACTTTTTCTTTTATCATCCAATACTTTAACAAATCGTGGGCAAAGTTAATACTTTTTTTTGATTAACCTCTTCTTTTTCAATAAAAAAAGTACTTTTTACATGAAAAATAGAGGTTTGCACGATTTGAAAAGCGCCTTATCCCAACATTTGGTCTATCTGTTGCTGCTGGATAATGCAGAGCACAGACTTGCCGTCAGGGGTGTAATTGACGTTCTGGCAAGAGAAGAGATTGTTCACTAATGTCTCCATCTCCTCGTTGCTCAGCACCTGTCCGTAAGGGATGGCAGCTGCCTTTGCCAAGGAGTGAGCCAACGACTTGGTGATTTCGTCAATCGTAGAGACATCACCAGTCTTGGCATCCGCTACCATGTCTTGCGCTAACATGACAGGGTTGATGCCGTCGAGACCAGCGGGAATGGCATTGATGGCATAACTGCCTCTGCCGAGGCTGTCGAGCTCGAACCCCAACTCAGCGAACTGTGGCAGAAGTTTCTGTACAAGAACATCGTCAGAGACAGAGAACTGCACCACCTCGGGGAACAACACCTTCTGGGCTTTACCCTCATGGGCAGACATCTGCGCCAAGTAACGCTCGTACAAGATACGGCAATGAGCGCGCGACTGGTCAATGACCATCAGTCCCGACTTCACCGAGGTCAGGATATATTTTCCCTTGTACTGATAGTGAGAGGGAGACTTTTCCGCTATCAGACTATTCTGCGAAGGAGCCACCTCATCGGAGGGAGCAGGGGCAGGTCCGAAGAGATCCTGTTCTGTTTCCGCAGCAGGCAGCTCGTCCAATCCTTCATACAGACTTTCCCACTGAGCATCCACCTTAGGTTTGGCAGGAGAGTAAGACGAAGACGGTTTGAAAGGATTATAATGAGGATTGATTGAAATCTTAGGTGCAGAAGCATGCGCCACAACATCCGCATTGAAGACGGGAATTTCCGGTTTGTCTTCCGTGTCAAAGTCTATAGTAGGCACATCGTTGAAAACACCGAGTGCCTCCTTAACCGCAGCCATGAGAATCTGCCAAATAGCCTGTTCGTTCTCAAACTTTATCTCTGTCTTGGTAGGATGGATATTGACATCAATGTCACCTGGAGCGACAGAGAAATAAATGAAGTAAGGCACCTGTTCACCCTGGGGCACCAAACGGTCGAAAGCTGTCACTACCGCCTTGTTGAAATAGGGGTGCTTCATGTAACGGTCGTTGACGAAGAAATACTGATGCGCCCCTTTCTTGCGGGCAGACTCAGGTTTGCCAACAAACCCGTTGATCTTGCACATCAGGGTATCCACCTTGACGGGCAGAAGATCCTGGTTGAGCCTTTTGCCGAAGACATCAACGATGCGCTGGCGCAAACTGCCCGACCGCAGGTTGAAGAGTTCCGTGCCATTGCTCTGGAGCGTGAAAGCAATCTGTGGATAAACCAACACGATGCGTTCGAAAGCCGTCAGGATATTGTTCAGTTCCGTGGTGTTCGACTTCAGGAACTTACGCCTTGCCGGTACGTTATAGAAGAGGTTGTTGATGGAGAAATTACTTCCCACAGGACAAGAGCACGGTTCCTGTCCTTCCACCTTCGACCCACTGATGGTAAGCAGCGTGCCCACCTCATCGGTAGCCTGCCGTGTCTTGAGCACCACCTGGGCGACGGCGGCAATAGAGGCAAGCGCCTCACCACGAAACCCCATCGTATGCAGATCGAAGAGGTCGTCTGCCTTGCGTATCTTCGAGGTAGCATGGCGCTCGAAGGAAAGGCGGGCATCCGTCTCAGACATTCCCTTTCCATTGTCTATGACCTGTATGCTGGTACGCCCGGCGTCTATGACAACGACATCGATACGAGAAGCACCAGCGTCCACAGCATTCTCCACCAATTCCTTGATGACAGATGCCGGGCGTTGTATCACCTCACCCGCCGCTATCTGGTTGGCTACCGAGTCGGGCAGCAATTGTATGATATCACTCATTTTCTATCTCTCTATGTTTTTTCTTCTGTCCCCACGCCTTTACAACGAAAGTAATGCCAAGAGCAACACCAAGAGTACAAGGAGTACGATGGTGCGCTGGCGGTAACGGGTATGCAGACCAGCATGAAAATCCATGCGCTGCCTATTACCATAGCGACTGGAATAATGAAACCGACGTGGTTTCTTGGTTGGGAACAGAAACATATACCTTATTATATAGATGGCTCAGCCGATTTCTTCACCTCTTCTGTATTCCGTGCTGGCTCAGCCGGTTTCTTCACTTCTTCAGTATCTTGTACTGGCTCAGCCGGTTTCTTAGACAAAACCTGCAATGGAGCAGAATGACGTTTCAAGTTCTTCAGTTCCATATCCTTGCCCTTACCTCTCCATACAAAGATATCATTCTTGTCTTTGGGACGGATGTCGTCAAACCAAGCGAAGTTGGGCAGTTTGTACTTGGAAGGAGGAATCTGTGTCATAGGATACATCACGCTGGTAAACTTATTGGTCCAGATATGATCCAATTGCCGTTCGGGTGTTATGTACATCCGCATGGTATCCGTCTCAAGGAAATTAAGTCCCATAAGGGTCGTGTCCTTGTCATCTACAGGATAGTAGACCGTCTGTACATTACCAATAGACTCAGCCATTCTGATCTGCCCCTTGTCGAAATACGCCTTCATCTCTTTGGACGTAATCTGATTGTAGTGCGTACTGTCAGGCAACATTTCCACAGAGAGAGCCTGTCCTATCACGTGAGCCAAGCGGACGGTAGAGTCGTTCATGTAAGCATGGATAACCTCGCCAAGGAGTTGTCTATTACCACTCCATACGATAGGATCTTTGTACATCGTCATACATGAATCCTGCGTGTTGTAGACCAAGGAGTCGCAGACGGCCTGCACATCGTTGCGGTAAGCCCTCACCTTATGGAAAGCATGCACCTTGCGGTAAACAGAATCGGTATTGATGTTGAAGGTATAAATCTTCATCGTGTCGGAGTGCATCCAGAGCGTATCCTGCTGCGAGAAATCCATCGCCACAGGGTTGTGCGTGGCAAAGCCATAGCCTGTCTTCTCATTATAGCGCAGGTAATTGGCGCGAAGCGAGTTCTTGCTTTTCTTGTCTATATAGACCACATTGCCGAATCCTTCGCTGTCTCCCTCCTTGACATAATAGAGACTGTCGCCCGTCACCGACTTGTCCTTATCGGTAAGCGTGGAACGTCCATACAACTGCGCTTTCTTGGAGTTGGTGTCATAATAGCCATCCTGAGTATCAACGACACTACCGCCGGAAAGCACCTTCGAAGGTCCAACCATGTGAGCACGAGAAGTGGGTACGTCGTAATAAAGCGTATCGGTGGTGACCAGGTCGTTGCCACTACGTAGCTTGACATTATAGACAAACTTAGCCTCACGTGTCTGTGTATGATACTCGCCCCAGTCAGAGACAAGTTTGTCCTTGCCGTCAATCAGCGTACCCCCCTCGAAGAAATTCGCCATCTCATAGAGACGGTCATAGTCGAGACTGTCTGTACGCAGCACCTGACGGCGGTGGCGCAGCACGACATTTTGTCTGGCGCGCATCATCTGCATCTGTCCGTCATACTCGGCACGGTCGCACACCAACGAAAGAGTGTCGCCCTGCGTATAGTGGACATGTCCGAAAGCACGGACGGAATTGGAAGTCTGATAGAAGTAAGCACTGTCACAGGTAAGGCGACCGCCCTGGTGGAGGAAAGAGACCTTGCCCTTCACAATCTGAGCATCAGGATTGGCGCCATACATGTCATAACGCAGTTCGTCGGCATGGAGCAGGTAGACCCTTTCCCCTTGCTGACGCTTCTTGTTATTTTTTTTTGCAGGAGGCAGCACTGCCTGTGCCAAGCAAAGTCCAAAGAGGCATAGAACCAGTAGAAAACCGACTCTATGCCCACTAAAAAATCTTACTATGTCTTTGTTCAGGAACATTATTTTACCCAACCTTGATATTCAAACTTGCAGTTCTTGTAACGGTCGTTCATGCGTACATAAGTATTCTTTATCTTGTTGACCACCCAGTCATGCAAAGTCTTTTCACGCTCTTTTGCCAAGACGACATCCTGCATCACCTGGAAGTCCTCGGTGATGGTGGCGCGGTGTCCCTCTACCCTACTCACCAACTTTACCAAAGCACAGGCTGTCTTGCCACGCGTATTGATCATCTTGAAAGGTGCAGACACTTCGCCCACCTTCATCGTGTCGACGACACGGGCAATCTCAGTAGGCAAGTCTTTCATCTGGAACTTGGAGGTGCGCACACCCGACTGGGAAGTGTTCGCCATAAGACCTCTGTTGTTCTTGGTATCCTTGTCGTCAGACAAGACAGGAACAGCAGCCTCAAAGGTGAACTTACCGCTTCGCATATCCTGACCTATAGAGTCGAGACGGGCGAGAGACTTGTCGATAGCCTCTTGAGAAACGACAGGCTTGCGAAGGATATGGCGCACTTTAATCTTGTCACCGCGCTTGTCGATAAGCTGAATGATATGGAAGCCAAACTCAGACTCCACAATCTTGGAAATCTTCTTGGGGTCGGTAAGGTTGAATGCCACATTAGCAAAAGCAGGGTCAAGCATACCACGCCCCACATAGTCCATCTCACCGCCCATGCGCGCAGAACCAGGGTCCTCAGAGTAAAGTCGTGCGAGAGTAGCAAATGTCGTCTCACCCTTGTTGACACGGTCGGTATATTCACGCAACTCATCCTTCACACGATTGATTTCCTCCAAAGGAATCTTGGGTTGCTGGGTAAGAATCTCCACTTCCACCTCTGTAGGAACGAAAGGAATACTGTCGGCAGGAAGGTCGTTGAAGTAACGGCGCACCTGAGCAGGAGACACCTTGATATCCTTGACAAGCTGTTCCTTCATCTTCTGTATGAGCTGACGGTTTTTGAAGTCATCGTGCATCTGCTGGCGCATTTGCGAAACAGTCTGCTTACGGTATTCTTCCAACTTCTCGCGAGAGCCTATCATACTGATCCAGTAGTTGATCTGCTCATCGATACCAGACATCACCTCCGACTCCGACACCTCGATACTGTCGATGGCAGCCTGATGGAGGAAGAGCTTCTGGACTGCTATCTGCTCTGGGATGCTACAATCAGGGTCACCAGAATAAGTGATACCCTCAGCCTCACCCTGCAAACGAGTCACTTCGACATCAGATTTCAGGATAGGTTCATCACCCACGACCCAAATCACCTCGTCTACCACACTGCCCTCGTTGACAGCAGGCATCACGTCAGCCTTAGCCGAGTCACGAGACAAAGTATCCTCGTCTGTCATTGCCCCCCATCGGGTAGCTCTGTTTGCACGAACGCCAATGCCTGCTACAAACATAAGAGCCACCATGGCAAGTGCAACTTTATTCTCTATTTTCATGAATGCTTTATCTCTCTTTAATTATGTTTATTGACAGTAGCCAACACCTGTTGGTCAACTACCACCGGATATTTCTTTCTTAAGTCGGCAACCCATTTCTTCTCAAGGGCTTCCTGATAATCGCTGACCACCAACGACTTGACGTCGGTATAGTCTTCAGGATTCTTCTTCAGGACCTTGCCGAAAGTAGCATCTATAGGATAATCCTTCAATGCCTTCACTGTCGTATCCTTCTTGAACACCATCTTGTCCACCAAGGCATTGTCTCCCTTCTTGAAAATGCCTTTCTCGACACGGATGCGAATAACGGAGTCACCATTGAAGGTCTTCCTGAGGATTTCAGCCCATTCGGAAAAAGGCTTACCCTTCACACTCTTCTTGACAGCCTCCACATCGGCTGCGTCCTTGACATGATAGGCTATTCCCTTGAAACGAGGTTCTGACCACGCAAAGCGCTTCTTGTTCTTCTGGAAGAACTCCTGCTGTCCCTTCTCGTCCTTGGCAGCTTTGTCCCACACCTCACGGTTGCTGATTTCATAGAGCAACAGTCCGTCGTGGTATTCTCGTATCAGATTCTTAAGGTCACTGTCCTTGGCAGACATCTCATCTGCCTTCTGTGCCAACAAAGTCTCGCGCGTCGTACCAGCTGGTTGCTGTTTCACAAGACTATCCAATTTCTGGTCGATGATTTTCTCCCGGATGCCTCTGGCGTCTATAAAACGCAGAATGTTTGTACGCAGAGAATCGTAGGGATAGAAGTTGCGGGCACCCTCCTTCTTGATGATATGGTATCCATATTCCGTCAAGATAGGTTTGCTGAGTTCGCCCACCTTCATCGAGAAGATTGCCTCATCGAAAGCCTTGACCGTCTGTCCCTTGACTATCCAAGGCAGTTTACCACCCTTGACAGCCGTACCCTTATCATCAGAAAGTCGCTTGGCAAGTTCGGCGAAGTCGGCTCCCTTCTTCAGGGCATCATAGACAGAGTCAGCACGCTGTTGTATTTTTTTCTGTTCGTCAGGCGAAGCCTTTTGCTTGAGCAACAACAGGATATGGGAAGCCTGAACCATTCCGCCATTCCCATCGACACGACGCTGCTCTTCATCATACATCCTATGCGCCTCCTGCTCCACGTCACTGTCAGAAATCATAGACGGCCTAATCTGCTGGTCACGATAAGTGGCAAACTCCTTCTGGAAGGACTTCATCGTATCGAGACGTGCGTCAAGGGCAGCCTGAACCTTCAACTTGTAATTGACGAACAAGTCGACATATTCTTCTACAGACTTCTTGTCTATGACGCCCTCGGAATTATTCTTATTATAGGAATATTCAAACTCCGAGCGGGTGACAGGCTGACCATTGATGGTCATCACAACAGGGTCGACCTGGGCAAAAGCGATGCTCCCAGTAAGGAGCATCGCTGTCAAAAGCGCATTTATTTTCATAAGTACATTATCTATATTTACTGAGGGCGACTATAGTTAGGCGCCTCGCTGGTAATGGTGATGTCATGTGGATGACTTTCAAGAACACCAGCGTTGGTGATGCGTGTGAATTTAGCACCATGCAGTTTCTCGATTGTTGCAGCACCGCAATAACCCATACCGGAGCGTAAGCCACCGATGAGCTGGTAAATCACTTCCTGAACAGTTCCCTTGTATGGCACACGACCAGCGATTCCCTCTGGTACAAGTTTCTTGACGTCCTTGGTGTCACTCTGGAAATAACGGTCCTTAGAACCATTCTTCTGTTCCATCGCCTCCAGAGAACCCATACCGCGGTAGCTCTTAAACTTCCTACCGTTGAAAATGATGGTATCGCCAGGACTCTCCTCTGTACCAGCTACGAGAGAACCGATCATCACGCAACTGCCGCCAGCAGCCAAAGCCTTGACAACATCGCCTGAGTAACGCAGACCACCATCGGCAATCAAAGGAACGCCCGTTCCCTGCAATGCAGAATAGACATCGTATACAGCGCTCAACTGAGGAACGCCGACACCAGCCACGACACGTGTAGTACAGATAGAACCAGGTCCTATACCCACCTTCACGCCATCGGCACCATTCTCTACGAGATACTTGGCAGCCTCGCCAGTAGCGACATTACCTACGACAACATCAACACCGGGGAATGCAGCCTTCACCTCATGAAGTTTGTCGACAACACCCTTGGAGTGGCCATGAGCAGTGTCAATGACAATAGCGTCGGCACCTGCGTCAACCAAAGCCTTGGCACGGTCGAGCGTATCAACCGTCACACCGACACCAGCAGCCACACGAAGGCGGCCCTTGCTGTCCTTGCAAGCCATAGGTTTGTCTTTTGCCTTGGTAATATCCTTATATGTAATCAAACCAACAAGGTGGTTGGCATTGTCTACAACGGGAAGTTTCTCAATCTTGTTTTCCTGGAGAATCTGAGCAGCGGCACTAAGGTCAGTCTGCTGGTGAGTAGTAACAAGATTTTCACTTGTCATCACTTCGTCAATCTTTTTGTCAAGACGGCGCTCGAAACGAAGGTCACGGTTGGTAACGATACCAACCAGATGGTTTTCCTCATCCACAACGGGAATACCACCGATGTGATAATCGTGCATCATGTCAAGAGCATCCTGTACGGTACTGCCACGACGGATGGTGACGGGATCATAAATCATACCGTTTTCTGCTCGCTTAACGATAGCCACCTGACGAGCCTGTTCCTCGATGGTCATGTTCTTGTGGATAACACCGATACCGCCCTCACGAGCAATGGCTATAGCCATGGAAGACTCAGTAACAGTGTCCATTGCGGCCGTAACAAAAGGAACATTCAGTTCTATGTTACGAGAGAACTTGGTTTTCAACTCTACCTCTTTGGGCAGCACTTCTGAATAAGCAGGAATGAGAAGGACGTCATCGTAAGTGAGTCCGTCCAGTACAATTTTATCTGCAACAAATGATGACATATTTGTAACCTTTAAAAATTTATTGCGTGCAAATTTAGCAATAATATTTCACATACGCCTCATTTTTTATGATTTTCATTCCTAATTAATTCTATTTAACGTGATTAGTTGGCTTGTTCCGACAGGAACTTTATCCTCACCAGTCTGATTTCGTCATCAGAATAGTCACCGCCCAATTCCTGGCTCGCCACATCGATATCGTCGGTATCGCTCTCCATAAAGTAATCGTAGATGTCCTCTACGTGCTCATCGTCAATAACTTCCTCTATGAAATAATCGATATTCAGTTTTGTTCCGCTGTAGACGATAGCCTCTATCTCGTCAAGAAGGGCATCAAACTCAAGTCCCTTTGCCTCAGCGAGGTCGTCAAGAGCAATCTGCCGGTCTATACTCTGAATGATGCTCACCTTCAGCACCGACTTCTTCGCCACTGTCCTCACCCGCATTTCCTCGGGTCGCTCAATACCTTTTTCCTCACAATAATTCTTGATGAGTTTGCAGAACTCAGCACCATACCTCTTGGCTTTGCCCACGCCAACACCCTGAATGTTCTGCAGTTCCTGCAAATCGACAGGATACATCGTCGCCATCTGTTCCAGCGAGACATCCTGGAAGATGACATAAGGCGGCAAGTTGTGCTTCTTAGACAAACTGAGTCGCAAGTCTTTGAGCATGGAATACAGTTCTGGATCGAGTGCCTCACACTCTTCCATGCGCATAGAATCTGTATAGTCATCTTTGAACACCCTGTCTTCCACTATCATGAACGGTTCTGGATTCTTGATGTATCGACGTCCTGCGGCAGTCAGTTTCAGAAGTCCGTAGCTCTCTACATCCTTCCTGAGGTAGCCTGCGATGAGAGCTTGACGGATAACGGGATTCCACAATTTGGCAGGCATATCCTCACCAGCTCCAAATTCTTCCAAGACATTATGCTTGTGCGAAACAATATCATCGGTGGCACGTCCCTTCACAAAGTCAACCAGATACTCCTGGCGGAAATTTTCCTTGAGGGCAGCAACGGCCTTGAGCACAACCAACAGTTCGGCACTTGCCTCCACTTTTGTAGTGGGATGCAGACAGTTGTCGCAATTGTGGCAATTGTCTTGGTTATACTCTTCACCGAAATAATGGAGCAACAGCTTGCGTCTGCAGACAGACGACTCGGCATAGGCGGCAGTCTCCTGCAACAGTTGTCTGCCGATATCCTGTTCTGCCACAGGTTTGCTCTCCATAAACTTCTCAAGTTTCCTCAAGTCCTTACGGGTATAAAAGGCTATACAAATACCCTCGCCACCATCACGTCCGGCACGTCCTGTCTCCTGATAATATCCCTCAAGGCTCTTCGGGATATCATAATGGATGACGAAGCGAACATCGGGTTTGTCAATACCCATGCCAAAGGCTATTGTGGCAACGATGACATCGATGCGCTCCATCAAGAAATCGTCCTGCGTCTTGGAACGCGTATTAGAGTCGAGTCCGGCATGGTAAGGGGCCGCATTGATTTCATTGGCTTGGAGCACCTGTGCAAGCTCCTCCACTTTCTTTCGGGACAAGCAATAAATGATACCGCTCTTGCCAGGATGCTGACGGATGAACATGATAATCTGCCGATCTACGTCATTGCCCTTCTGGCGCACTTCATAATAGAGGTTCTGTCGGTTGAAAGAACTCTTAAACTCACGTGCGTCGGGCATGCAAAGGCTCTTCTTTATATCCGTCCGTACCTTGTCTGTCGCCGTAGCCGTCAGTGCGATGACCGGAGCCACACCTATCTCATTGATGATGGGACGGATACGACGGTATTCTGGTCGAAAGTCATGTCCCCATTCCGAAATACAATGTGCCTCGTCTATCGCATAAAAAGAAATCTTTACGCTCTTGAGAAAGTCGACATACTCCTCCTTGGTTAGTGACTCGGGAGCCACATAGAGGAGTTTAGTCTTTCCCTCCCGGATATCCGTTTTCACCCGCTCAATAGCGGTCTTGTTGAGAGAAGAATTCAAGTAGTGGGCCACTCCGTCGCTTTCACTCAGTCCATTGATGACATCTACCTGATTTTTCATCAGGGCTATCAACGGAGAGATGACAATCGCCGTACCGTCCATGATAAGGGACGGCAACTGGTAACACAGGCTCTTACCGCCACCTGTGGGCATCAACACAAACGTATCATTGCCGTCCATCAGGTTTCGGATAATCGCCTCTTGATCTCCCTTGAAAGAATCAAAGCCGAAATAATGTTTCAACTGTTGTACCAGATTCACTTGTTTTGTCATACCTACCAGATTCTAAATTCTTTCCCTTTTTATGGGTGGTTCTATAAACAACCGCCAAAAGGCATCTAACACCTTGAGTCATTTACAGAACCACCTCGTAAGTGGCTCTCCATGGAGCCTCATGTTTTCTTAGCATGCTATCTCCTTTTAGGAGGAAGCATTCTCATATGCGAGCATCAAGCTGACTTGAACTGCTGCTGAAGTGCGGTCTTCTCCAACTGTTGCTTGGCATAATCAAGCGTAACAGTGAATGTCTTGATCTTCTTTGACGGAATTTCAAACATGGCGTCATTCATCAGTGCCTCAACGATAGAACGAAGTCCACGTGCGCCCAACTTATACTCTACCGCCTTGTCTACGATATAGTCCAATGCTGCCTCGTCAAACTTAAGTTCGATGCCATCCATACGCATCAACTTAATATACTGTTTGACAATGGAATTCTTCGGTTCCACCAATATCTTGCGCAAAGCGTCCCTGTCAAGCGGATTCAGGTGAGTCAACACCGGCAAGCGTCCTATGATCTCAGGTATCAAGCCAAAGGACTTGAGATCCTGTGGCAAAATATACTTCATCAAGTCGCCCTTGTCCACCTTCGCTACATTCTGTACAGAGTTGTAACCGACGACATGGGTATTGAGCCTTTGGGCTATCTTTCGTTCGATACCGTCAAAAGCACCACCACAGATAAAGAGGATGTTGCGCGTGTCTACGTGGATGTAATCCTGGTCCGGGTGCTTGCGTCCTCCCTTTGGCGGTACATTGACCACGGTGCCTTCAAGGAGTTTGAGCAATCCCTGCTGCACACCTTCTCCACTCACGTCTCGTGTTATGGAAGGATTGTCGCTCTTTCGCGCAATCTTATCAATCTCGTCGACAAAGACAATACCCCTTTGCGCTGCCTCTACATTGAAATCGGCAACCTGCAACAAGCGGCTCAGGATGCTCTCCACGTCCTCTCCCACATAACCAGCTTCGGTAAAGACAGTAGCGTCGACAATGGTGAAGGGCACTTCCAGCATCTTGGCTATGGTACGGGCAAGAAGGGTTTTTCCTGTTCCGGTACTACCTACCATGATGATGTTGCTTTTCTCTATCTCGACACCATCCTCGTCGACATTCTGTTGCAGACGCTTGTAGTGGTTGTACACAGCCACCGAAAGATAGCGCTTGGCATCGTCTTGACCTATCACATACTGATCGAGCATTTCCTTGATTTCCTTCGGCTTAGGAAGACGCTTTACAGCGAACTCTGTCTCCTCAGCCTGTGTCTGGGAAAGGATGCCAGATGTCTGAACAATCTCATAGGCCTGACGGGCGCAATTCTCACAGATAAACCCCGAAACACCAGTAATGAGAAGTCTACATTCATTTTCTGGTCTTCCGCAGAAGTTACATACTTTCTTAGGCATTATTCGTTGCTTGTTAATTTGTCCTTACGTTCCAAAACGGCATCTATCATACCATACTCCTTTGCCTCTTCTGCCGTCATCCAGTAGTTGCGGTCGCTATCCTGCCATACCTTGTCATATGGGGTATGAGAATGGTTGGAGATGATGGTATAAAGTTCTTTCTTGAACTTCATGATTTCCTTTGCCTCGATCTCTATATCTGAAGCCTGACCCTGGACACCGCCCAGTGGCTGGTGGATCATCACACGGCTGTGAGGGAGCGCCGAACGCTTACCCTCCTGACCAGATACCAACAAGACAGCGGCCATAGAAGCCGCCATACCTGTACAGATAGTAGCTACATCGCTCGTGATAAACTGCATGGTGTCGTAGATACCAAGTCCTGCAGTAACACTACCACCAGGGCTATTGATATAAATGGAGATATCCTTTCCGCTGTCTGTAGAATCAAGATACAGCAACTGCGCCTGAAGTGTATTGGCTGTATAATCGTCTATCTCCGTACCCAGGAAAATGATGCGGTCCATCATAAGACGTGAGAAAACATCCATCTGGGTCACATTGAGTTGACGCTCCTCCAAGATGTAAGGATTCAAATAACGTGCCTGTGCCTTCATTACATCATCAAGCACCATGCCATTCATGCCAAGATGGGATGTAGCATACTTTCTAAAATCATTCATATCTTCTGTTTTTCTATTCATTATTAGACAAAAAGAGAGGTTATCGACCTCTGTTTTCTCTTTCCTTGGAACAAAGATAACAAAAAAAGTCGATAACCTCGTACTTATTTGAAGTTTTTTTCAAAAAAATATTATTCTTGCATCATTTTGTTGAAATCTTCAACACTAATCTCCTTCTCATCGAGCTTTACAACGCCCTTAAGAGCGGCAGTAAGCTTGCGGTCTACGGAGCGATCAACAAGGGCATCATTGCTCTCACCCTTCTTGATGATCTCATTGGCGTAGTTCTCAAGATACTCCTCAGGAACATTGGTCATACCGTACTGAGCGAACTGAGCGCGTGCTGCCTCAACAGCAGTTGCCTTGATGTCTGCGTCGTCGATCTTGATCTCCTGAGCGCCCACGAGCTGCTCCTTGATGAGGTGCCAGGTCAACTCCTTGATGCTCTGCTCGTAGTTCTTTTCTACGAACTCCTCGCCCTTGTCCTTGTTGTTGGCAAGCATGACACGCTTCAGCAAGGCGTCAGGGAACTCCAACTTACCGACCTTCTTCTCGCAGTGCTCACGAACGTCGAGCAAGAACTTGTAGTCAGAGTCGTTGACAAGCTGTTTCTCGATGTCTTCTGTGATCTTTGCACGGAATGCAGCCTCGTCCTTCACGTCTGTATCCTCACCGTAAACCTGCTTGAAGAGCTCCTCGTTGATCTCGTGCTTCTTGAAGCGCTGGATTTCTGTTACCTGATAAGTAAAGTCAGAAGTCATATCCTTTGCTGCGTCGCGCTCAATCTTCAAGAGATTGGCTACCTCTGTGTCATTCTCAGGATAAGCCTTGCGTGGGTTGAATGTAATCACGTCACCGAGCTTGGCACCGCCGAAGAGGTTCTTCTGCTCGTCTACCTTAATATATGATGGCATCAAGAGTGCACCTTCCACAGTGATACCGCCTTCCTTGGTGTTACCGTTCTCGTCAAGTTCGCGAAGGTCACCCTTAAGGAGGTCGCCGTCCTCATAGCTTTCAGCCTTCTCGTAAGAACCGGCACGTGAAGCCAACTGGTCTACCTGCTGGTCGAGGATCTTATCGTCTACCTTAATATTATAATAAGCAATCTTGTCACGGCCAGTCAAAGCCACCTTGAACTCAGGAGCTACGGCAATGTCAAACATAAAGGTGAAGTCCTCACCCTTCTCTATGTCAACAGGCTCCTGCTTCTCAGAAGGAAGAGGCTCGCCAAGCATCTGGACTTTGTTGTCATGTACATATTTGTAAATCTGCTCACCAACAATCTTATTGACAGCATCCATTTTAGCAGAAGGGCCAAACTGGCGCTTGATCATTCCCATGGGAGCCTGTCCTGGACGGAAACCAGGAACGTTTGCTTTCTTGCGATAACTTTTCAGTGTCTTCTCGACATCATCTTTGTAATCCGCAGCCTCGACTTCAATGGTCAACAAGCCATTGATCTTGTCTGGATTTTCAAATGAAATTTTCATCTTGATGTTGTTTGTTTTTATATTATTAATTATTTTTGCCTTTTCAAATGAATTGCAAAATTAGTCATATTTATCGAATATACCTAATATATATATGAAAAATTTGTTTTTTTAACCATCATTTCTTTCTTCTCCAACTGGCTTTTTTTCTTCGGTCAACTGGAAATCTTTCTTTCTGAGCACAAAGCCAGTGGTAAGGTATTTCTCCTTGACGATTCTGTTTTCTGCCAATTGTTCCGGAGAGCCCTGGAAGAGGATACGTCCCTCAAACAACAGATAGGCACGGTCGGTAATGGCAAGGGTTTCGTCCACATTATGGTCAGTTATAAGAATACCAATGTTTCTGTATTTCAACCGCCACACAATGTGCTGGATCTCTTCCACCTGTATAGGGTCGACACCGGCAAACGGTTCGTCGAGCATAATAAACTTAGGGTCATTGGCAAGACAGCGGGCTATCTCTACTCTACGACGCTCTCCACCGGACAGTTGGTCACCGAGGTTCTTCCGCACCTTCTGCAAGTCGAAGTCATTGATCAGACTTTCCAGTTTCTCCTTTTGGTATTCACGTGGCTTACCCGTCATTTCGAGAACAGAGAGAATGTTGTCCTCCACACTCATCTTACGGAAGACACTTGCCTCCTGAGGGAGATAACCTATGCCAGCCCGCGCACGTTTATACACAGGATAGCCTGTTATGTCCTTGTCGTCAAGATAGACATGGCCTGCATTGGGCACTACCAGTCCTGTTGTCATATAGAACGATGTCGTCTTTCCGGCACCGTTCGGTCCCAACAAACCGACAATCTCGCCCTGTCTAACATTGATTGTCACACCATTAGCCACCGTTCGCTTGCCGTACCGCTTCACAAGTCCTTCGGTACGAAGCACCATGCTATGCGACGTATCTGGTTGTTCTGTATTATTTCTTTCACCCATAAAATTTCATATTCGGGAGACATCATCACCCTTTTTTGAGTGCAAAAATACTAAAAAAGCGGCAAATATCGCTTATAAAGGCAAAAACTATTCATTTAATTGCAGTTTTTTAGTGGATTTTGGTTACTTTTGCATCCAAAACGAAGTTTTTATTGACATGTTAATAACAAAGTGGCTTACCACCTTCGGTAAATATCTTATACTCATGGGCAGGGCTTTTGCACGTCCTGAGCGTATGCGCATGTTTCTCAAGCAGTATGCGAAAGAGATGCTCCAGCTCGGTGTCAACTCCATCGGTATCGTATTGCTGATATCGTTCTTTATCGGCGCCGTCATCTGCATCCAGATGAAACTGAACATTCAGAGTCCTTGGATGCCTCGCTGGGTATCGGGTTACACGACACGCGAAATCATGCTATTGGAGTTCTCCTCCAGTATTATGTGTCTTATCCTCGCCGGCAAAGTGGGTTCGAACATCGCTTCCGAATTAGGCACCATGCGCGTCACACAACAGATAGACGCTCTTGACATCATGGGGGTCAACTCAGCCAACTACCTGATTCTTCCCAAGATCATAGGACTGGTTACCATTATGCCCTTCCTGGTCATCTTCAGTTCGGCGATGGGTATCATGGGCGCATACGGAACGGCTTACATCGGACATATACTTTCGCCCGACGATCTGACGTTAGGTCTACAACATTCTTTCAACCAGTGGTTTGTATGGATGAGTATTCTGAAAAGCCTCTTCTTCGCCTTTATCATCGCAAGCGTGTCTTCCTACTGTGGCTACACCGTAGAAGGCGGTTCCGTAGAAGTTGGAAAATCTTCTACGGATGCTGTGGTAACATCAAGTGTACTGATTCTTTTCTCGGACGTTTTCCTCACACAATTACTCTCATAGACTATGATAGAAGTTAAAAACTTGACAAAGAAGTTCGCTGACAGGACCGTACTCGACAACATCAACATGGTGTTTGAAACGGGCAAGACGAATCTTATCATCGGACAGAGCGGTTCGGGAAAGACCGTTCTTATGAAAAACCTCGTCGGTCTGCTCGACCCTACCAGTGGGGAAGTATTGTACGATGGGAGAAATTTTGTGGAAATGAGCAAAAAGGAGAAAGTGCACATGCGCAGGGAGATGGGAATGATTTTCCAGAGTGCAGCCCTGTTCGACTCCCTCTCCGTCCTGGAGAATGTCATGTTCCCCCTCGACATGTTTTCCAGCATGAACTATCGTGAGCGCAAGAAAAGAGCCCAGGAGTGTCTGGACCGCGTGAACCTCATTGACGCTCAGAAGAAATTCCCCGGTGAAATATCCGGAGGTATGCAGAAACGTGTCGCCATCGCACGTGCCATCGTCATGAATCCGAAATATCTGTTCTGCGACGAGCCCAACTCGGGACTTGACCCCAAGACATCCCTCGTCATAGACGAACTGCTGTCTGGCATCACACATGACTTCGGAATTACAACCATCATCAACACACATGACATGAACTCGGTCATGGGTATCGGGGAGAACATCTGCTTCATCTATATGGGGCACAAGGAATGGCAGGGTAACAAAAGCGAGGTGATGGGAGCAACCAACGAAAAGCTCAACGACCTGGTTTTTGCTTCCGACTTGTTCAGAAAAGTGAAAGAAGTAGAAATGAAACAGAAATAGCTGTACACACAAAAAAAGGTAGTTGTATCATCAACAACTACCTTTTTTTATGACTTTCTATCTCATTTTCCAAGTATCACCCACTCTCACCATCGGGACCAGTATCTGTTCCTTGGTGCTGTCAGCATAGCATATCTGCAAGAACACTTCTGCCACATGGCGTGCCGTGTCAGCTTTGGCGCTGCACACACGTACTGCCGACAAACCGCGATGCTCCGTTGTTTGTTGTTCCACAAACATACGGGCATTCAACAGCAATTGTTCCTGATAACTGTCAGGGATACGCTCGGGCTTATTACAACCTGCGACAAAAGCATCTACCTTTCCGGCTATGAGCATGTCATAATACTCCTTTGCCGCATTGCCAGCCTCACAAGCGGGGTCTGAGACTTCCTTCTTACATGAAGAGAACCCCATCACCATACTTAGCATTGCGAAAAACAAAAGTTTTCTCATTTCGAACATCCAACTCATCTTGGTTTTACGGAAACGCTTCTCGACACCAACTTACTTCTGGCGAATGAATACGTTGATAGGACAACCATGCAACGACCAATTCTCGCGTATCTTGTTCTCAAGGAAACGACGATAGTTCTCCTTGACATACTGCGGAAGGTTGGCATAGAATACGAAAGAAGGTATGGTCGTATTGGGCAACTGTGTACAGTATTTTATCTTAATATACTTGCCCTTCACGCTCTGCGGTGGGAAAGCCTCGATAAGAGGAAGCATCACCTCATTGAGCTTAGATGTACCAATATGTGCCTTGCGGTTTTGGTAAACCTCCTTTGCGGTCTCGAGAACCTTGAAGATGCGCTGCTTCGTCAAGGCTGACGCAAATATGATGGGGAAATCGACAAACGGAGCCATGCGGTTGCGTATGGCATTCTCAAAGGTAGAGATAACCTTCTGGTCCTTATCCTGCACAAGATCCCATTTATTGACTACCACGACAAGGCTCTTGTTGTTCTTCTGTATCAACTGGAAGATATTCATGTCCTGAGCCTCGATACCTCGCGTTGCATCTATCATGAGAATGCACACGTCGCTGTTTTCGATGGCACGTATGGAACGCATGACGGAATAGAACTCCAAATCCTCGCTCACCTTGTTCTTACGACGGATACCGGCAGTATCTACCAGATAGAAATCGAAGCCGAACTTGTCATAGCGTGTGTAAATACTGTCGCGAGTGGTTCCTGCTATCTCTGTGACTATGTTTCTGTCCTCTCCGATAAAGGCGTTGATAAGACTGCTCTTGCCGGCATTTGGACGACCGACAACAGCAAAGCGAGGGATATCTTCCTCTATCGCTTCCTCCCGATTGTCCTGCATCTTGTCAAGTATAAGGTCAAGCAAGTCTCCTGTGCCACCACCTGTCGCAGCACTGATGCACTGAGGGTCGCCCAGTCCCAACTTATAGAATTCAGCAGCCTCATAATATTCAGCACTATTGTCCACCTTGTTGGCAACAAGGATAACCGGCAGTTTGGCACGACGCAATATCAAAGCTACATCCTCGTCCCAGTCGGTGAGACCTGTGCTCACGTCAACAAGAAACAAGACAAGGTCTGCCTCCTCTGTCGCCACCAATACTTGCTTACGGATAGCGTCTTCAAAAATATCATCAGACTTGACAACCCAACCTCCTGTATCGACAACAGAAAACTCTCTGCCGTTCCAAGAACATTTGCCATACTGACGGTCACGTGTCGTACCTGCCGTATCGCTGACGATAGCTCTACGAGATTGAGTCAAACGGTTAAAAAGTGTAGATTTTCCTACATTAGGACGACCTACAATAGCTACTAAATTTGCCATAATACAGTCATTGCCTCCTTCCTTTAGGAGGTTTCTGGATGTGGTCTCTGCATCCTTGTTAATGATTTGCCGAAGCTGACCAGTCTCCGGCCCTCACCATTTGGTGAGAGTATGTCCCTCTTGAACATTCAGGGACTTATATGAGATATGAAATGGCACTCTCTCCGTTCTTGTTTGTCAGGATGAGATACCAACTCTTTCTTTATTCAGGATTATAACCGAAGGCATTCAGTTCACGCTGCGAGCTCCTCCAGTCCTTGTCTACCTTTACAAAGGTTTCAAGATATACATGCTTCCCGAAGAATTTTTCCAAAGACTTACGGGATTCCGTACTTACTTTCTTCAAGGCTACTCCCTGATGCCCGATAATGATACCCTTTTGCGAGTCACGCTCCACAAAGATGACCGCATTGATATGAATGGCATGGTCCGTTTCCTTGAACTGTTCCACTTTCACCTCTACAGAATAAGGTATCTCTTTGTCATAATAAAGCAAGATCTTCTCCCTGATGATTTCCGAAACAAAGAAACGGGCTGGTTTGTCTGTCAACTGATCCTTGTCAAAGAAAGCAGGGGATTCCGGCAACAGTTCCTTGATACGTTTAAGAAGCATATCCACACCAAACTTATTCTTTGCGGAAATGGGCAATATTTCAGCATTCGGCAGTAGAGAATGCCATTTCTCCACGATGTCGCCCAAGGTCTTCTGGTCACTCTCGTCTATCTTGTTGATAAGCAACAGCACGGGAATGGTCATCTTCCTCACCTTGTCAAGGAAGTCAGCATTCTTCTCCGGGGCTTCTACGACATCAGTGACATAAAGCAATATGTCAGCATCAGCCAACGCACTTTCCGAGAATGCAAGCATCATCTCCTGCATTTTGTAATTGGGCTTCAACACACCAGGGGTATCGGAAAAGACAATCTGCATATCGTCAGTATTGACTATTCCCATGATACGGTGCCGTGTAGTCTGAGCCTTGAATGTGGCAATACTGATACGCTCACCCACCAACTGGTTCATCAAGGTACTCTTCCCTACGTTAGGATTACCCACAATGTTGACAAATCCTGCTTTGTGCATATTAAATTACAGTTTGGTTAAATGAAAAAAGGACGCATCACTTATAACAAGAATAAGATGAATGCGTCCTATATTCCATAGATAAAATCCTTAAAGTTTACTTACCATAAGCTGCGCCGTCATAAGCCCACTTATAGAATGATGCGCCATGTACGAAACCAGCTCCGAAAGCTGTAAATACGACATTGTCACCCTTCTTAAGTTTGCTTTCAGCATCCCACAATGCAAGGGGGATAGTGGCAGCACTCGTATTACCATAATGGTCGATGTTGACAACCACCTTGTCCAAAGGAATGCCAGCTCGCTTAGTCACAGCTTCAATGATGCGCAGGTTTGCCTCGTGAGGAATTACCCAGTCAACATCATCAGCCTTAAGACCATTCATGTCAAGTATCTTCAAGACATCATTACTCATATCCGTCACGGCATAGCGGAAAACGGTACGCCCCTCTTGGTAGAGATAATGCATGCGATGAGCTACTGTGAAGTGAGACGGCGGGCAAACGGAGCCACCAGCCTTCATGTGAAGGAAAGGCAATCCATTTCCATCGGTACGAAGATAAGAGTTCTGGACTCCTACGCCCTCTTCCTCTGTGCCTTCTACAAGGACTGCTCCAGCACCATCACCAAACAACACACAAGTTGCCCTGTCAGTATAGTCCACTAACGAAGACATCTTGTCAGCACCGATGACGATAATTTTCTTATAACGCCCGCTCTGTATCATAGATGCAGCAACATCAAGCGAATAAAGGAAACCACAACATGCTGCTGAGAAATCGAAGGCGAAAGCATTCTTCAACCCCAATTTTCCCAACACAATCGATGCTGTTGAGGGGAACTTGTAGTCAGGTGTCGTCGTTGTAACGATAAGAGCATCTATCGTATCAGGATCCACCCCAGTCTTCTGGATCAACTGCTTGGCAGCTTTACGTGCCAGATAACTTGTTCCGAGTCCTTCCTGAGTAAGGATACGACGCTCTTTGATGCCAACGCGAGTGGTTATCCACTCATCGTTGGTGTCTACCATCCGGGACAATTCCTCATTGTTGAGGATGTAATCGGGAACATAACCACCGACACCCGTTATAATGGCATTGATTTTGCCCATTATTCAGCAGTTTCCTTAACGATAGCAACCATACCTCTGTAATAACCGCAAGAAGGGCATACAGTATGGTATACATAGTAAGCGCCACAAGTAGGACATACTGCCAATGTAGGAGCTACTGCCTTATCATGAGTTCTTCTCTTAAGTGTACGTG
>CAVCDC010000042.1:0-22702 GCA_963600865.1 Firmicutes bacterium CAG:103 | reverse complement strand
CATCCTCACGGCTCTCGCCACCACCCTCGGCATAGCCAGTTGCACGGCAATGTAGTGACAAACACACAAAAAAAAGATTCCGACCGACATGAAGCAGACAGATGCCTCGTGCCGGTCGGATTTTTTTGTATTCATCGTGTTCTAAAAAAATAAACATCTTAAAACTTGGCGGTTACGAAGAAAACACGTATCTTTGCAGACAGAATATCATGTTGAACTTTAAAAGGGGAGAAAAGAAATATGGAGACAAAAGAAATAACAAGGCAAGATTTGCGGACATGTAATGTTTCCGAAAAGCAGCACAGCAAGACTTGGCTTGCTATGCAGAAATACAAAGGTACTGTAACGGTATATGACAAAAGTCTGTTTTATTAGGATAGAATGAGATATTTGTTGGATACTTGTGTGGTGATGAATATGATAGCAGAGCCAGACAGACTCAGCTCTGATGTTGAGGCGCTGATTGACGATTATGACAATATCCTTTGTGTCAGTGCAGAAACACTGCGTGAAATGATTGTCGCTTTCAACAACAAAGGCTTGGCTTCCAAATGTTGGAATACAGCAAGTGACATGATTCAGTCTCTGGTAGATGAATACAACTTGACGGTGCTGCCTTTGAAGACGGAACATATGATGACGTATGCTCACTTACGGTTGAATGAGGCAATGGGACATAAAGACCCGTCCGACCATGTCATCATAAGCCAAGCCATTACCGAACACTTGCCTTTGGTTTCAAGTGATACTCGTTTCCCTTTTTATCGGGAGCAAGGCTTGGATTTGATAGAAAACCGATAATCGTGACTTCCGTGAAGTGCTGACACTGACAGTTGAAAAATCCGACCGACATGAAGCAGCAGATGCCTCGTGCCGGTCGGATTTTTTTTAAGTGAAGAGTTAAAAGTGAAGAGTTAAGAATCCAATAGCTTAAGTGAAGAACGAAGAGTGAAGAGTTAAGAATCCAATAGCCTTGCAGCTTATAAACTATTTGCATTTGGATTCTTCACTCTTCGTTCTTCCCTCTTCACTCTCAAGAGGATTCTTCATTCTTAACTCTTCACTCCATTGGGAAGAGTCCTGTTATTCTTGGTTTATACTGTAAGTTCTGTTCTTGTTGCCTCCTTCCGGGGCAATCATCTGGATAGTAACGAGGGCTTGCAGATATTTCTTTGCGCTCTCCTTGCTACGTCCTGTAAAGAGGGCGATATCTTCTGCCGTCGAGTGAGGATGCTGTTGGATGTAAACATAAATATCGGTAATTTTGTCGATATATACATCGGTTATCGGTAATTTCTCGGCAAACTTACCCGACAAACGGATTTTATCGGTAATTTTACCCGATAAAGTTTCCTTGTCGACTGTCTTATCGATAATCTTACCCGATAAATTCTCTTGAGGAGTAGTTCTGTTGTAGACCCACTGACCAACGGGAGGTAATTGAACCATGAATTATTTTTTGAACACGAATCGCACGAATCTCACGAATAGGCTAACGCCGTGAGGTAGTCTCCCACAGAAATCACGGAAAGCTAACGCCGTATAAATTCCGTTTAAGTTCCGCGGATAAATATCTCAAGCAAGAATGAATTTATGAAAAATTCGTGGACATTCGTGTTAAAATAAAACATTCAGAAATATTCGTGTAATTCGTGAGATTCGTGTTCAAAAATAAAAAAACTTCCGTGTATTTCGTGTCTTCCGTGTTCTAAAAAAAATAAACATCTAAAAACTTGGCGGTTACGAAGAAAACACGTATCTTTGCAGACAGAATATCATGTTGAACGTCTAAAATTGAAAAAATATATGGCAGTAGCAGCATTGAATCCCACCCAGATACATTTGTTGAAGATGTTCTCATTCTCAAAGACTGAGCAGTCTTTGGACAACATAAAGGATGCCCTCATGCATTACTTCGCAAAAAATGTGGAGGATGCAATGGATCAGTTGTGGGATGAAGGAAAATGGGACGACCAAAAGAATGAGGCTGTGCTAAAGGAACACTTAAGAACTCCTTATCATGGGTAATAAAGTGGTTTTAGACACTAATTGCTTGCTTGCGTCTCTTTCTAAACGAGGTGCGTATTATCCTGTTTGGAAAGGTTTGCAAGAAGGTAAGTATACGCTCTGTGTGTCTACGGAGATTATATTGGAATACCAGGAAATCATTGCGCTAAAGACGAATGAGTTTGTTGCCGAAAATGTAGTTCAAACGTTGTTGAACTGTAAACATGTTGTATGCTTTGAACCAACATTTAGAATGGGATTGATAGAAAATGATGAGGATGACAACAAGTTTGTTGATTGTGCGATAGCAGCAGGGGCTTGCTTTATTGTCAGTGAGGACAGGCATTATGATGTTCTTGAAAAAATCCCTTTTCCAAAAGTCGATGTGGTTAAATTGAAAGAGTTTGTTGATATCCTCGCTAAGATGTGACAGTTGAAAAATCCGACCGACATGAAGCAGCTGATGCCTCGTGCCGGTCGGATTTTTTCTTTTATCTTTCCCCCTTTCCCTTTTACCTTTTAAAGAAATAGCCTTGGTGTGCTTTCTGTTTGTAAGCAGAATGGTGCTTTTATGTGATAAATTCGTACAGATGTCGTGTTGTTGAAATAAAATTGTAATAGAGTGTAGTTGCATTTTGTTCTTTTTATACAAAAAGATAGTCTTTTTTTTGCTTTTTTGTAATTTTGCAAGCGAAAAGGCAGTTTTAAAAGTAAAAAAGTAAAAAAGTAAAAAGGTAAAAAGAGGGCATACGCCGTTGAAAGGTAAAAAGGTAATCTTAAGTGAAGAACGAAGAGAGAAGAGTGAAGAATCCTCTTGAAAGTGAAGAACGAAGAGAGAAGAACGATGAATCCAATACCCTACAATGCATTTGGATTCTTCACTCTTCATTCTTCATTCTTCACTCTTCACTCTTCACTCTTCACTCTTCACTCTTCACTCTTAGCTCCCCTCAGGAAACATACAATCAATAAAACATAAAAAGACAATGAAAAAGTTATTGTTGACATTGGTGATGGCCGTAGGCTTCTGCTCGTTGGCACAAGCACAGGTACCATCCGTAACGCTGAAGAACATCGACGGCAAGCTCGTCAAGACCGACACCCTTTCGAACGGCGGCAAACCGTTTATCATCGACTTCTTCGCCACCTGGTGCAAACCCTGCAACCGCGAGTTGTCTGCCATCGCAGACGTCTATGAAGACTGGCAGAAGGAGACAGGCGTGAAAGTCATCGCCGTGTCCATCGACCAGGCACAGAACATCAACAAGGTGAAGCCGCTCGTAGACAACCACGGATGGACCTACGACGTGCTGCTCGACCCCAACGGAGAGTTCAAGCACGCCCTCGGCGTACAGATGATTCCCTACACCCTCATCGTCGACGGCAAGGGAAAGATCGTCTACAAGCACAACGGATATACCGACGGTGCCGAGGAAGAACTGATAGAGAAAGTACGCGAGTTGTTGAAACAAGAATAAGGCGCCTATGAAGACAAGACTCTACACCACGCTCGCAGGCGCACTCATCTCCCTTGCTGCCGCTGCCGCCAACGACAAGGACAGCACGAACAACGTCGTCGTCTCGGGCTCTCCCAACTCGCCTGTCTTCACAGGAAGCATACAGAGCGACATCCTCTTCCCTCAGACCGACAAAGAGATAGGGTCGGAGAGAGGTAGCGACTGGGCACGCACCAACACCTATCTCGACCTCAACATGATAGGCAAGCACATAGACGCTGGGCTCCGCGTGGAGTACAACAAGCATCCTCTGCCCGGCTTCGAGAACGACTTCAAGGGCTGGGGCGTACCCTACTGGTATATCAAGTTCCATTCCTCCGACCGCATAGAACTGACGGTGGGCGACTACTACGAGCAGTTTGGCTCCGGCTTCATCCTCCGTACCTACGAGGAGCGCAGCCTCGGCATCGACAACTCGCTGCTCGGCGCACGCCTCGTGCTGAAACCCTACAAAGGCATCACGTTCAAGGCCATTACAGGTAGGCAGCGCAGATACTGGAGCCACAACAAGGCAAAGATAAAAGGTCTCGACCTGGAGCTGAACCTCGACCAGTGGTTCTCGAAGATGGCCGACCACAACACCTACCTCACGCTCGGCGCATCGTGGGTGAACAAGAAGGAGGCGAAGGAAGACATCATGGCCGACCCCACCCACAAGGTCAACGTACCGAAGTATGTGAATGCCTTCGACGTGAGAGCCAACCTCCACGCGGGCGGCTTCGGCATCCTCGGCGAGTATGCCTGGAAGACCGACGACCCCTCGTTTGACAACAACTACATCTTCCGCAAGGGCAAGGTGGCGATGCTCTCTGCCACATACAGTCAGAGCGGCATGAGCCTCCTGCTGCAGGCGAAGCGCAGCGAGTATATGTCGTTCCGCAGCAAGCGCACGATGATGGGCACTTCTTCCTACATCAACCACCTGCCAGCCTTCACCATGGAGCATACCTACGCCCTCGCGGCGCTCTATCCCTACGCCACTCATCCCGACGGCGAGTGGGCTTACCAGGCTGAGCTGGGATATAAGTTCAAGCGCAACACAGCCCTCGGTGGAAAGTATGGCACCGACCTGAAGGTGAACTTCTCGCATGTACACGCGCTCGACCGTCCCGAGGGCAACGCAGCGGCTGGAACGGCGGGCTACGGCTCGTCCTTCTGGAAGTGGGGCGACCAGACCTACTACCAGGACTTGAACGTACAGATAGGCAAGAAGTTCACACGCTCCTTCACGCTCAACCTGATGTATATGAACCAGTTCTACAACAAGACCATCGTGGAGGGCGAGGGCGGCATGGTCCACTCCGACATCTACGTCGCCGAGGGCAAGTATCGCTTCAACAGCAAGTATACGCTCCGTGGCGAGATGCAGTATCTCAACACCGCCGACGACCAGGGCGACTGGCTCTACGGACTCTTGGAGCTGTCTGTCATGCCCCACTGGATGTTCACCCTCTCGGACATGTACAACAGTGGCGAGACACACATACACTACTACCAAGGGTATGTCACCTACAACTGCGGGGCGCACCGCCTGCAGGTGGGCTACGGCAGGACACGTGCCGGATACAACTGCTCGGGAGGCGTGTGCCGATGGATACCAGCCTGCAAGGGCGTCACCATTTCCTATAACTACAACTTCTAAAGAAAGGCGATGAAAATGAAAAAGAAGATAAGATATGTTTTGGCTGCCCTTGTCGTGGCGGCCGGTTTGGCTTCATGTGACCACATCGCCGAGGAAGACCGCTTGATCTATGTGCCACCAGTGGAGGTGAAGAAGCATGTGCTCATCGAGGACTACACCGGGCAGACGTGCCGCAACTGCCCCGACGCAACGGAGGCTATCCACGAACTGCAGGAGGTGTACGGCAAGTCGCAGGTCATCGCCGTAGGTCTGTACAGCGGCAAGTTCGGACAGAAGATCGACGGCACGCTGCTGCCGCTCACCACCGAGACGGGCAACTACTATTACACCCAGGCGGGCGTGGAGAGCCAGCCCAGTCTGAACATCAACCGCCAGGGACTGACCAGTGACAACGCCATCCTCAAGAACCGTGTCACGGAAGCCCTGAAGGACACCACCGTCGTCTCTATCGCAGAGTCGGCAAGTTATGACTCCATTGCCAAGCGGGCAAACATCAACGTCAACGTCTTGAGCACGGAGACGCTTGCCGACTGCCGACTGCAGGTGTGGCTCATGGAAGACTCCATCGTCAGTCCGCAGGTGATGCCTACGGGCAAGACCAACAAGGAATATATGCACAACCATGTGTTCCGCATGACTGTGACCGACCGCGACGGCAAGGCCATCAGCCTGGACGCCAACCAACCGAAGGACGAGAACTTCGTGGTACAGATACCCGACGGTTGGGTGCCGGAGCACCTCAGCATCGTGGCGTTTGTCTTCGGAAGTGATGGCGTCAAGCAAGTGGAAGTCATCCCGCTGATAGCGCCCGAGACGGAGATAGAAGACTAAAAATCAAGTAGGGAAGTTAGAGAAAATAAATTATTAAAAAAACGTTTTAGGATAATCACTTATGAATAGAGCTCTACTCACATTTTCTGCCATGTTGTTGGCCTCTGCCTCGATGGCACAGGTGGATAAAGCGGCACGCCCGCGCCAGTTGGCTGTCGCCCAGCGCGCAGCCTCCACAAGTCTCTCGGACAACCAGCACTACATGGGACCTTACTTCACCGACGCCTACCAGACCAATGTCAATGCTGGCGTCGGCTTTGGCGAGGGAACATACAAGGTAGGTGTCATCGTGGACTACCCCCAGGCAGTGAAGTTCAACGGCGGCAAGATCGTCGCCATCCGTTATGCCATCTGCGGCAATGTCACCTCTCCTCGTGTCTATGTCAACGCCATCTCCAACGAGAATGGAACAGCGAAGATAGGCGACGAGGTGGTGTCACAGGCGGGCGGCACTCCTTCCTTGGGATGGAACACCGTCACACTGGACAATCCCTATACCATCGATGTCGACGGCACGAACATCGCCGCCTTCATGATCGGTTTTGAGTACACCCAGGCGGCAGAAGTCTATCCCGTGTCGACAGTCCTCACCTACGACAAGCCAGCCCTCTATGTCTATGGCAACGGCTCTGATGGCGAGCGGTGGTACTCGCTCAACGACTACAACTACGGTGCGCTCAGCGTGCAGTGCATCGTGGAGAAGGACGGCGGCTTCCACACCGTCGACGCCATGCTCTCCAACATCAGTGCGCCACGCTATATCCAGCAAGGCGAAAAGACAATCGTGGGCTTCAACTGTGCCAGTTTCTCAGACGACATCACCTCTGCAACCTTCGGTCTGAAGGTCAACGGCACCGAGGTGGCAGAGAAGACATACAACCAAACCATCACGACAAGTGGCGAGGCAATGTCTATGATCTTCGACGCACCGCAAGACATGGAGATAGGCAAGGTGGGAAGCCTCTCCGTCTATGTGAAGCAGCTCAACGGCGAGACACCTACCGACGAAAAGACGACACAGGACGACGTGCTCTCTACCTCGTTCGTACCATACACAACAAGCTTCGACCGACAGAAACAGCTCGTGGAGTTCTTCACCTCGCAGGCTGGCGGCTACTGCCCTTATGGCGACAAAGTGCTCAGTGCGATAGACGACTTGCGTGACGACGTGGCGAAGGTGGGCATCCATGCCAGTCTGGCGTCGGGCACCGACGAGTGGGCGCTCTCAGAGAGTGGGTATCTCATCAGTTTCGCTACCTCTTACGTCCCCTCTGCCTGCTTCAATCGCTACTACTGGAACAGCATCAACAATTTCACCAACAGCCTTGCCATTCAGACCGATTATACCGACGCGGCATCCATGGCGCAGTTGTTCAGCGATGACATCATCGACGCCTCCAACTACGACTACCCTGCCTTTGCCACGGTAGACATCGCCACCACGTACGACGAGACAACACGCAAGTTGAACATCAAGGTGAGCGGACAGAACGTGAGCGACTTCAAGAAGGTGATGGGCGACGACGCAGTGCTCACCGTCTGCCTCACGCAGGACAGTCAGAAGGGCTCGCAGACGACTACTACCATCTCTTCTGACGGTTCGACATCGACGACCACCGCATACAACTACACCAACAACGATGTGCTCCGCATGTATGTCTCCGACAAGCTCGGCGACGCCATCTCCTGGGACGGTACTTCGTACGAGAAGGACTACGAGGTGACGATACCCACCACCTGGCCTATCACCAAGAAGAAGGTGATGCATGTCGTGGCCTTCATCAGCCGTCCCATCACGTATTCGGACAATGAGTTTACCTCTTCCATCACCGATGCGTGGGTGACCAATGCCAACAGTTGCAAGATAGGCGAGAGCACGACATCGGGCATCGACCACGGCATGGTGGACGTGGAGAGCGTTCACGAGGTGGCTCGCTACTCTCTCGACGGCATGCAGCTCTCTGAGCCTGTCAAGGGCGTCAACATCGTGAAGTACTCTGACGGCAAGACCGCCAAGGTGGTGGTGAAGTAGTTTTACTCTCCTTACCTTTCTTACTTTCGGATTCCGAAACTAAAAAAAGTGAATAATCATCGGATATGAGACGATTACTGATAGCATTATCTTTGATATTGGGCATTTCTTCTTCCTTCGCGGCACCAGCCAAGCCCGGCACGTACGTGGGGAAGAAGAAGGGCTTGATCATCCTGGTGGAGTTCCCCAAGCGTTCTGCCACCAATACCCCTGCCGTGTCTTTCTCTATGGAGAACGCACGCGAGTTCTACGACAGAGTGGCCAACGAGAAGGGATTTTCCGACTCAGCCACGGGCTTCACCGAGAGCGTCTACGACTATTTCTATGCGCAGAGCGAAGGGCAGTTTGAGTTCAACTTCGACGTGGTGGGTCCTTATAAGTTGGGCAACGCCTACAACTACTATGGTGCCGACGAGGGAAGCGTACAGGACACGAAGTTGGGCAAGTTTGTCTATGACGCCTGTCGCAAGGCAGACGGCGATGTCAACTTCGCCGACTACGACTGGGACGGCGACGGAAAGGTGGACCAGCTCTACATACTCTATGCCGGCCAGGGACAGAACGTCAACGGCGACGACACCGGTCTGATATGGCCACAGGAGGGTAGTCTCAACGCCCTTGGCTCAGACCAAGAGCCCTTCCAGATGGACGGTGTCACCATCGAGACCTTCGCCTGCAGCAACGAACTGGGCAAGGACAATGTGCTCGACGGCATAGGCACCATCTGCCATGAGTTCTCCCACTGCTTCGGACTGCCCGACATGTATGACAAGGGAACGTCGTTCGGAGCCACTTCGCTCAACTATGGCACCTACGTGTGGGACCTCATGAACATGGGCAACTATCTCGACGGCGGGTTCACGCCTGCCGGTTATACAGCCTTCGAGCGTATGTACTGCGGATGGAAGCAGCCCATCGAACTGAAGGAAGACACCGTGGTGGCCAACATGAAACCGCTCTCTGAGGGCGGCGACACCTATATAATATATAACGACGGCAACCGCAACGAATATTTCCTCTTGGAAAACCGTCAGAAGACGGGTTGCGACGCGGGTCTCTATGCCGCAGGACTGCTCATCACGCACGTGGACTACAGCGAGGAGGCATGGACGGCAAACAATGTCAACACCACCAAGGAGCGACTCTCCATCGTGGCTGCCGACAACTCGAAGGAGAGAACCGTTGCCGACGTGGAGGGAGACCTCTATCCCTACGCTGGCAACAATAGCTTTGGCAACGCCACCACCCCCGCGGCAACACTCATCAATGCCAACAGTGACGGTTCTTACCTCCTCAACAAGGAGATAACAGACATCACGCAGAATGCCGACGGCACCATCTCGTTCATGTTCAAGAACAACAATCCTTCCTCTGGCATCCATGCTGTCGAGACGCTTACCGCCAAGGCAAAGGCTGTATACAACGTCAACGGACAGTATCTCGGAACCGACATCGACAAGTTGCCTAAGGGACTATATATTGTCAACGGAAAGAAAATCATCAAATAACAATCAAGATTCAATCAGCATTCAAATAAGATTCAAATAATCATCAAACAACAATCAAATATGAAGAAATTTTTTACTCTTTCATTCATGCTTCTCCTCGGTGCTGCAAGTTTGTTCGCACAGAAGAATACGGACGTGAAATTCGTAACCATCGACGAAGAGGGGAATAAGACCGGCGAGGTGGAAGACGGAGCGGTCATCACGGCAACGACCATTTCTGACGATGGTTTTAATGATGCAAACATTCCTACTGGTCTGGGCATGGAGAACACGACAGACAACGGTAAGCGTGTACAGGTAGACTACGAGATATTGAGACTTGACAACGGCGGCGTACAGTGCTGTTTCAGTACTTGTAACAAAAACTACGCCTTGGGCACTTATTACACTCCTCTCTTGAGTGCAAAGGGCAACCGCATCAATCTGCCTGTTATCAAGAAACACGACGTAAACGACTTGTCTGGCGAGTGGTTCTATACTGGTGACGGTGTCGCTACCGTGAAGTTCACCATCAAGATAGGTACCAAGAACACCTCCATGTCCGATGCCGAGGGCGATGTCTACGACGTAGTGGAAGGCCCGAGCGTCACTGTCAACTTCGTGAAGGGCGCTGCCGGCATCAGTTCTTCCGTTGCCTCCGCAGCTGCATCAGCAAAGACAACCTACTTCGACTTGACGGGTCGCCGTGTGTCAGCCCCTGCACAGGGTGTCTATGTACAGAGACAAGTGCTCTCTGACGGTACTGTCAAGACCCGCAAGGTGATGGTCAAGTAAACAAATCTAAAAATAATAATTCATTTTATTTATGAGAAGATTATCAACATTGTTTTCTCTGCTTGTGGTAGTGATGGCTTTCTCCGTCCAGGCATTGGCACAGACGGCAAAGCCCTCGTTCATCTATCAGAAGTTCAAGGACTATGCCATTGCCACCACGCTTTCCGACAACGGTAAGTGGGCGATCGTGAAAGGTGCCACCAACGAGCAGTTGGCGAATGGATACATCCGTCTCTTCGACATGGCGACCAAGACCTACACGGTGGTGCGTACCGACGACGAGGACGACGAGGATGCCATGGGCGAGTACCAGGTGTGTGACGTCACTGACGACGGCAACATCCTTGTGGGTGCCTTCGGAGGTAGTTTCACATCTGACGGTTACTACACCGGCAAACCCGGTTACTGGAACAAGACCACCATGGCGTGGACAGAGCTGCCCATGCCCGACGGCTACGCCTCTGCCGTGGTGGAGTGTGTCACTCCCGACGGAAAGTATGCCGTGGGTACTGCCGAGAGCAACACCACAGACTTCTGGAACTCCGTGTCTACAGGTATCCTCTGGGACTTGACTACAGGCAAGATCCTCGACACTCCAGGCAAGCCCGTCATGGAGATGGACACGAAAAACGAGACGACGGGAGAGAAATATCCACAGCAGGAGGCGTTCACGCAGATCTCTGCCGACGGACGTTACATCGCCATCTACGGCAACCAGAGTTATGCCCCCATCAGTTATGTCTACGATCGCACCAAGCAGACCTACTTTAAGTTTGGTACAAGCGCTGGTGGCGAGAATGCGCCTTCCGACTTCCTGCAGATGGAGGGTGGCGTGATGATCAGCGGCAACGGCAAGTATGTGGCTGGTACCATCCGCACAAAGAACGACGAACTGTTCCCTCTGCTCCTGAACATGGAGACGGGTTCTTATACCTACTTCAACTCGGCGGAGGAGAACGACCTCATGGTGGACGGCGTGGACACCAATGGAAATGTCTTTGCCTCCAATCCTTCCACCTCTCCTGTACGCGAGTGGCAGATCATGACGGGCAACGTGTGGTATCCGTTCTCCAAGATACTGAAGCAGCGTTACGGCATCGAATACACCGACTATACTGGTTTTGACAATACGGGTACGCTCTGGAGTGCCTCCAACGACGGAAAGGTGCTCTGCTCCATGGTCTCGCCACAGGGCGAGAGCTACATCGTCACCATGCCCGAGTCGCTCACAGAAGCCTGCGACGGCATAGACCTGCTCAACGACTATACTGTCTCGCCAGCCTCAGGCTCTGAGTTTGCATGGATGGAGACCATCGAACTGACCTTCACCAACGACATCAAGGTCCTTGGCGACAAGAAGTCGGCTGTCTTGAAGGACAAGGACGGCAAGACCGTGAGAAACTCCATGCTCTTCGCTCTCAAGAGCACAAGCAACAGAACGCTGGAGGTGACCTTCCGCGCCACACAGATGACGGAGGGCGAGGACTACAGCGTGGAGATTCCTGCCGGTACCATCGCCCTCGCCAAGAACGAGAGCAAGACCAACAATCTCATCACCATCGACTACAAGGGTAGGGCTGACGTGCCTGTCAACATCAAGGAGGCGTTCCCTGTGGACGGCGCTGAGATAGCACGCCTCGACAACAGCAGTATTCCTGTATACCTCACTCCCGACACCAAGGTGCTCGTTTCCGACAAGGCTTCGGCTTCCTTGATACAGGTGGACGGCGACACAGAGAAAACCATCTGCAGCCTCTCAGTGGTGGCAAGCACCGACCACGACATGGTGGCTCTTGTGCCTTCTGCCACTCAGTATCTCTACAACGGTGGTTATTACAAGGTGAAGCTCGCCGCGGGTTCGCTCACTGATATGTCGGGCTCTGCGGAGACTGCCAACGAGGAGTATGTGCTCAACTACGTGGGTACTTACGAGCGACAGGTGTCTACTGACGACGAGACGCTCTTCTTCGACGGCTTCGCCAACCCCTCTACCTCGCTCAAGAACTTCATCCGTTACGAAGGCGACCACTTGACGCCTACCACGGATATGCAGAAGTGGGAGTTCGACGCTGACAACCAGCCCTGGAACTTCTCCATCCGTGAGAGTTCTTCTACATCGAAGTATTACGCTTGCTCTCACTCTATGTACAACCCCGCAGGACAGAGCGACGACTGGATGATCATACCTCAGCTCACCATCCCTGATGCCTACACCACACTGACATTCAAGGCACAGAGCTACCTCGATGACAAGCACGACACTCTGAAGGTGGTGGTTTGGCCGCAGGATGAGAACATCAGTTACTTCGGAGAGGAGCGCATCGCCAAGATGAAGGCGGAGGGCGACGTGACGAGCTATGAGCTAAACATCGGCGACACAGAGGACGGTATAGACGGTGAGTTCACCGACTATAAGATGGACCTCGGAAAGTATGCCGGCAAGAAGGTATACATAGGTTTCTGGAACAACAACACGAATCAGAGTGCCATCTTCGTGGACAGTGTCCTCGTGCGTCGCAACCTGAAGTATCTCTTGTCGCTCAACAATGCATCTTCTGTTGTCAACAAGAGCGAGCAGGCCATCTCGGGTTCGCTGACCATGAACTCTGACGACGAAGTCTATCACAGTATGACGCTCACGCTGAAGGATGCTGATGGCAACGTGGTGGACACTTACTCCAAGAGCGGACTGAACCTGAAGAAGGGCGACAAGGAGACTTTCGCCTTCAGCAAACCGCTGCCGCTCACCATCGGCGAGATCAACAGCTACACCGTCAACGTGCAGCTCGACGACTATACCGACATCCTGAAGAGCACCATCAAGGACTTGAGCTTCGAACCCGTGAAGCGCGTGGTGTTGGAGGAGAAGACGGGCTTCACATGCCAGTACTGCCCCGAGGGTCTCGTGACAATCGAAGCTCTGAAGAAGCTCTATGGTGAGCAGTTCATCCCTGTATCTATCCATACTTACGACGGCGACCCCTACGGAACGGGTCTCTACGGATATACTTCTTATCTCGGACTGAGCGGTGCGCCTTCTGCCATCGTGCAGCGTGACGGTACCATCTCTTATCCGATGGTGCAGAATGACGACGGCGACTATCTGACATCCGACGGCAAGTCGCTCTGGGCTGACAAGGTGGCTGCAGAACTGAACAAGCCTACTGAGTTAGGCGTGTCTGTGCCACAGATCACCTACGATGAGTCTACCAACAAACTGAACGTCACACTGCAGTTGAAGTCGGCTCTCAACTTGAAGAACCAGTACATCAACGTCTTCGGCGTGGCTATGGAAGACGGTATCGTCTACACCCAGGAGAACGGTCTTTACAACATGAAGGACGAGACGCTCGGTGAGTGGGGCAAGGGTGGTAAGTATGCTTATCGCCAGGTGGAGAACTACTCTGAGGACGATGTGGCTCGCAGCTACTGGGGCTCCAGCTTCTCGGGTACCAATGCGGGCTTCCCACAGGTGTTCGAGGCTGGCAAGGAGTACAGCGTAGACCTTAGCCTCTCTTATCCCGACCAGGTGTATGAGAAGGAGAAGGGCAAGATTGTCTTCATGGTCTTCGACGGCAACACCGACGAACTTGTCAACGCTGTCCTCGTGAAGATGGCTGACATCTCTACCACGGGCATCAAGGATGCTTCTGTCGACAACGCTGCGCTGAACATCTCTGCCGTGGCTGGCAAGGTAGTAGTCAAGGGCGTAGGCGTGACCTCGGTACAGGTATACTCTGTGGCTGGTATGCTGCTCGGCTCGGCTTCTGCCGATGGCACTGTGACGGTTCCCACGAAGGGATATCATGGCGCTGTCATCGTCAAGGCTGCCTGCGGCAACACGACGGCAACGAAGAAGATAGTTGTGGAATAAGAGATAGGGAAGTTAAAGGTAAAAAGATTATTAGTTAACATAAAGTTTCATTTTTAATTAGTTTGAGTATGAAAGAGAGATTACTTAAATGGACTACGAGCCCGCTCGCGAAGCTATGGCTCTTGGTCGTTTTCGTGATGACTTGCGTCTCGGCGTCCGCTGCGGTAGAATGGAAGACATTCGAAACTGGAAAGCAGTATAGCTATGTCACGTTCAAGGGCGCTAATTACAAGTACACTCCTACAGAGGACGGCGTGTTGAAGATTTATTACACGTCTGACATCATGCATGTGTACAGTCAAGGTGATGACGAGACGGGAGTCATAAAAGGTTACACAGATGCGGATGGTGACTACCATACTAACGTGCTTTCTACGTTTAAAAGAGGAGCGACTACAACGTTCGATGGTCAGGAATACAGTAACTATACCGAGACTTCTGTGAAGAAGGGTACTACTTATTACATCTTGGATCCAGGACCGTTTTCAGGTGGCTACTTCTATGGCGTTCTCGAATCTGTCAACGAGTTGAAGCTCGTCAGCCAGAACTTCGAGAGTGGTAAGCTTTTCGATGTTACTGACACACGCTATGGTCAGTTGGAGTTGACTTTCAACCTTGCCGCAGCAGCTGATGACTGGGCTTACCTCAAAGTGGGCAGCTATCCTTCTGACGCAGACAAGGAGAAGGGTAAGATAGAGACTCGCAGCAGTGTTAACACCGGTGCACTGATCTTCAACCTGAAGGACTCCATCAACTCTTGGATGGACAAGGGTTATTTCAAGGAGGGTGACGACGTGACTCTGACCATCACTGGCATTCACGCCAAGGCTGACGAGACCATCAAGTATGGTACTGACGGTACCCTCGTACTGAAGTTCTTGGCTCCTGGCAAGGCTCACAAGTTGGTTTCTTCCAAGATGCCATCTCCCTTCTATTCTTACTGGGAGAAGGGTGACACCACAGGTATCGCTCGCTTGGTGTTCGACGATCCTGTGATGCAGGGCGACGAGCAGACTGCCAAGGCTACATTGCTCATCGGTAGCGCTGACGCTGGCGATGCTTACTCTGAGACGCTCGACGCTGACAAGGTATACGCCAACGGCGATACGCTCTTCATCGACCTCACTGACAAGGTGCGTACTTATGAAGCCATGAACTTGAAGCAGCAGTGGGGCTCTATCCAACTGAGTGTCTATCATGTGAAGATGGCTGATGGTACCAATCCGTACGCTGCGGGTGTCGGCAAGAGTGGTTCTTACTCTTTCTCTAACATCAAATTCACAGAGAAGAACTATGCGAACATCAAGCCTGAGTTCACTCCTGAGAGCGGTGAGACTCTGACTGGTGACTTGAAGATTTACTTCTCCGACAAGACTGCCTTCTCCTTCACTGGCGTGAAGTTCACCTACCAGGACTCTGAAGACAGAAAGCAGCAGGAAATCGTGACAGAGGGCATCACCTCTGAGGCTCAGGGCAAGAACGGTATCGAATATACCATCCCTGTATCCGCAGCCATGAAGGCTGGCAAGAACATCCGCCTCTCTTTCGTAGGTCTTACTTCTACCGACGGTCTTTCTCATGACGACCTTTGCGACGGCGTGAAGTTCAACCCTGGCGACGAGTTGGTGGGCGACTTGACTCCTTCCAAGGCCTCTATCAAGAACGACGCAGTGGTTGCAAGCTTCGACAAGTTTGAGTTGACTTTCGACGACAAGGTAGCTATCAACAAGCCTGCCGGTCGCGAACAGGTAATCTTTACGGATGTTACTTCTGGCAAGAACATCGAGGCTACCATCGCCGTGGATGCCGACGATGCCACGAAGGTGGTGGTTACTCCTACCTCTGAGTTGAAGAACACCCACAAGTTTGACATCACCATCAACGAGGCTGTGGTTGTTGATAGCCAGTATGTGAAGACTGAAGGCAAGTATGGTCGCTACATGACACAGCAGTCTTACGACTTCAGCATCAACGCCAACATGGGTAAGCTCGACTTCGTCGTTACTCCTGTGGAGGGTTCTATCGTCAACGAGATCAGCACCCTTACCTGCAAGACAGACCCAAGCAAGCCTTCTTCTACTGCGGCACTCGCTTACTCTCACAGCACGGAACCTTGGGTTTATGTGAAGTTGGTTAATGAGAAGGGCGACTCTATCGCTCGCGCCACCATCCAGGACTGCGCCGACAACGACGGCTTCACACTGACATTCGACCCTGCCATCACTGAGCCTGGCAAGTACACCGTTGTCATGACAGACAGCGTATACTACCTTGGCGAGGGCTTCGAGGCCACTCCTAACGAGTATGAGGTGAAGTTCGACTACACCGTGATCGCTGCTCCCGAGGCAACACTCGAACTGACTGCTTCTCCTGCCGACGAGTCTACCGTAGAGTCTCTCTCTACCATCACACTGACATCTGAAGAGCCTATCTTTGGCGTGACAACTCCTATTACTGCCTACAACCGTGCCGAGCGCAAGAGCTACACTGGTAAGTTGACCGTCAGCAAGGCAAAGGCAAACGAGGCCATCATCACCTTCGACGAGGAAATCACTGCCAAGGGCGACTATACCGTTGACATCCCAGAGGGTGTCGTTGGTGACAAGACATGGTATGACAACGACTACCAAACAGGTACTTGCAATCCTTACATGACGCTCTACTACACCGTAGGCGAGGCTACGCCAGCAGGTGATCTCTTCACAACGGATCCTGAGGCTGGCAGCACAGTAAGCGAACTCAAGGTGATCAACCTCTTCGTAGGTGACGGTACATCAAACTATACTGTATCAAGTGGCAAGGTGACTCTTACCGCTCCTGACGGCGACGTATTGTTTAGTGGCGATCCTGAGTTGATTATGGACGACTATGACAGTTGGGATGAAATCGTTTACAGATATCGTATCACTCTCGATGATGCTGCAACCGCAGAGGGTACTTACACTCTGACCATCCCTGATGGTTACTTCCTTGACGAGAACGGAGAGGAAGTTGCTGGTACTACCCTCACTTGGACTATCGGTGGTGGCGACACTCCAGAGCCAGTAAGCATCATCACAACCGATCCTGAGGCTGGCAGCACAGTAAGCTCACTCCAGAAGATTACTATCTCCGTGGGCGACGGTACAGCAAACTATATGGCTGCAAGCGGTAAGGTAACTCTTACAGCTCCTAACGGCGACGTATTGTTCAACGATGATCCTGAGGCTATCTACCCAGAAAGTTTTGACGATGCTGTTTACCAGTTCGTGATCAACCTTTCCGAGGCTGCTACAGCAGAGGGTACTTACACTCTGACCATCCCTGATGATTACTTCACCGACGATAACGGTGATGGCGTTGAAGGTACTACCATCACTTGGACTATCGGTACTGCCTCTGGCATCAGCGGCATTTCTGCCGAGGCCGCTTCTTCCGACGTGAAGGCTTACACCATCGGTGGTGTCCGTGTGAACGCCAAGACAGCCAAGGGTGTCGTCATCATCAACGGCAAGAAGGTTGTTCTGAAGTAAGAGAACTCTGAATAAGAGAATTCTTAAGAGGACTCCAAAAAGAGAACTCTCTCTCAATGTGCTGAAGCGATCAGACTATCCGTTGTCTGAATAATGCTTCACAATTTTTTCATACCGAGGGGTGTGCCATGAGAATGGCGCACCCCTTCTTTATGTGCTCTCTTTTTCTTGCTCTCTTTCGTCTTCTCTTACGTCTTCTCTTTTCTTGCTCTCTTTCTTGCTCTCTTTCTTGCTCTCTTTCGTCTTCTCTTCCTATTCTCTTTCATCTAACTTCTGAACTATCATAATTTGTACGACTATAGGAGTGATATGCGTCGATACTATAGCCATAACTATACAGAATTTGGTACTTATGGCTATGTTATGCGCGATACCATAGCCATAACTATGTTAAAAATGGTAGTTATGGCGGCTTATCCTTGCATCTGTCTATTTTTTTTATGCAATTTTGGAGTTGTATTCCAAATTTGCATAAAATCAAGGCGTGTATTGCTTAAAAATCAATAAAAAGGATGTGTGTTTGAGGGAGGAAGTACGCAAATATCATCTTTTTTATGTAATTTTGGAGTTGTATTCCAAATTTGCATAAAAATGAGCGAGAACTATATCAAGCGTGACTTAGAGGCAACGATTTTAGAGGCTTCCAAATATTTTCCTGTCATTACAGTGACGGGACCCCGACAGTCGGGCAAGACGACTATGCTGAGACATATGTTCCCTGCACTTCATTATTACTCCTTGGAAGACTTGGACACTCGAAACTTTGCCATGGAGGACCCAGTGCGTTTCCTTCGGCTGCACCAGGATGGTATGATTCTCGAAGAGGTGCATCATTTCCCCGACTTACTGTCTTACATACAGGGGATGGTGGATGATGACCCATCCAGGAAGTTCATCCTTTCGGGAAGTTCCAATTTTGCCTTGCTCAAGAAGGTGTCACAGTCATTGGCTGGGCGAACGGGTGTGTTTGAGTTGATGCCTATGTCTATTGCCGAGGCCAAGAGGGGAGGGGTGGATGTGTCGCAAGTTGACACATTATTATATAATGGTCTTTATCCTGCCGTGAGCAGTGGCAAGAACATTCCTAAGTTTCTTTATCCCTCGTATGTCAAGACTTACCTGGAGAGGGATGTACGTGACTTGCTGAATGTGAAGGATATGCGGCAGTTCTCTATCTTCCTTCGATTGTGTGCCGGTAGGATAGACTCGGTGTTTAACGCCACGGAAATAGCTGGCGAGGTGGGCGTGACCTCGAAGACGATTCAGGCATGGACTTCTATCTTGCAGGCATCGTATGTGTTGTATCTCTTGCCTCCTTATTTCGAGAACACTCGTAAGCGGCTTGTCAAGTCTCCCAAGATTTACTTTTGTGATACGGGCTTGGCTTGCTCATTGCTCGGGATTGAGTCGCCTGAGCAGTTGGCTTTTGATAAGATGCGTGGTCACCTGTTCGAGAACTTGGTGGTCATAGAGATGTTGAAACGTCGTTTGAACGAGGGGAAGGAGAGTAATCTGTATTTCTATCGTGACTCCAATCAGAACGAGGTGGACATCTTGGTAGACCGTCAGACTTCCTTGGAGGCAATGGAGGTGAAAAGTGCCATGACGTTCAGCCCTTCCTTCGAGAAAGTGTTAAGGAAGGTAGGAGAGTGGGTGAAACTGCCTGTCTCTAAGCGAACGGTGGTATATACGGGTTCTTTGGAAGACAGAAATGGTGATATCCAACTTCTGAACTATCAAAATTTGAACGACCAGTAGGGGAATGTTTCGCCACATCTGCAAAAAAAAATGGAAAAAGATGCTTTTTTCAGATATTATTTGTAATTTTGTGGCATATATGGGGCTTTCCCTTATGACAAGAACAAGATACGACTATGGCAGAGGAAAAGATGGAGACGCTTGACAAGGGTCTCGACAACATGGTGAGAAACTTCTATGGGGCGGACCAGGGTGCCACCGATAGCACTGTTTCCGACGATAGAGAAGAATTGAAAGTCAGCAAGTTTGGTGTTGTCTGCTCTTTCCTGTGCCCGTTTGTGGGACTGGTCTTGTTCTATATGCGTCGTAACAATCGTGTCAACCCCGAGGTCTATCTCTATGCCACTATCTTGGGCTACACCTTGGAGTCGTTGATCGGTGCCATCAAAATGATGATAGAAACTTAGAGAGTGAAGAGATAAGAGATAAGAGATAAGAGTGAAGAGTGAAGAAACAACGTTCGCCGGCCGAAGGGAAAGGCAATCCAAATGCTTAAGTGAAGAGATAAGAGTCCAAATGCTTAAGTGAAACAGTTGAGTATCTTTTGACGTAATGCTCCATTGCAGCTTTTATTTCTCTTCCAATTCAATCAGTGTTCTTTCTACCACTTCTTTGAGTTGATAGGTGGCAACTCCTAACGGGCGGTCAACGCCTCGCATGCTCCATTCTACGATAGTGTTGTCTGCCGATTTGCAGATAATGAGTCCAATGCTTGGATTGTCGCCTTCGCCACGCAAAAGTTCGTCCGCCGCTGAAACATAGAAGTTTATCTTTCCCGAGAACTCTGGCTTGAATGGAACGGCCTTCAGTTCTACCACTATATACGATTTGAGTTTTATGTGGTAAAACACCAGGTCGGGGAAGTAGGATTGTCCGTTTGACATCCGCAGTTCCATTTGTCTTCCCACGAAGGCAAATCCTTTGCCAAGTTCCAAAAGGAAGTGGGTGATGTTCGCCACCAATGCGTTTTCCAGGTCGCGCTCGTCATACCCTTTCTTCATGGTCAGGAAGTTGAAGTTGTAGGGGTCTTTCAAGACTTCTTGCGCCAATTTGCCCTGTGGTACAGGCAGCGAGTCTCCAAAGTTTGTAAGTGCTTTCCCCTGTGCTTGGTAGGTGTTGGCATTGATATGGTCTTGCAGCATCGCACGGCTCCAGTTTTCCTCCACCGTCTTGTGGATGTAGAAAAGAGCCTCGTCTGTGTCGTGGCAATTCTTGACGATTTCGACATGATGTCGCCATGGTATGCGGGCAAAGATTTCGGGCATATTGCTTTTTTGACCAGCTTGGTCAAAAATCCTCTTGTCTGACTGGTAGAACGCATACCAACGCTTCATGAAATAAAGATTGTCCACGGAAAATCCAGTTTGACCAGCGAAGATTCTCCGTAGGTCGAGGCTAAGGTTCTCCATGATACCTTTCCCATAAGTCTTTTCAACTTTCATTTCTACAATGTCGCGTCCGATGGACCAATAAAATGCAAGCATCTCTGCATTTACCTTTATTGATGCCTTGGCTTGATGTGCAGAAAAACGGTGTTTAATGTCATTCAGCCATTTTACATATTCTGCGCTTGTATATAATGCAGAACGCTTTATGAATTGTGGATCATTCATACGTCATCTTCCTTTATGCCGTTCAATAGCTTTTTCCATCTTTCAATTTTTCCGCCGTATTCCAATAGCGAGAGCCGTCTGTACCATGTGCGCAAGGAGGAACATGTTGGCGTGGTTGCGGTAGGCGGCAGGGACAGCCTCGGCGAGCCAGTCGGGGATGGGCTGCTTGTCCAACTGGTCGTAGGTGACGAGGTTGAGCGACTTATGTCGGATGACATCACACTCCATCTTGCGTCCTGTCTCCTCAAACTCCTCCATGCTCATGGGCGTATATCCCATGCAGACGTGGGAGGCAAGGCAGCGGAGGTGCTCCAACTGCATCAGGTTGCTGAAGAAAGGAAGGTTCTCGAAGTCTGTGTATGTATTGCAAGCCATCAGTTTTTCTAAGTTTTCTGCGCCGATGGCGTTGGTGTCACGGTCTATGATGCCGATGCACTTCAGTTTTGCGAAGACATGGAAGGCGTCGGAGAACTCCTGTGTCTCCACGCGCTTGAGGTTGGAGTAGGCGATAGGATTGCCCTTCGCCTGGGCGTGGCGTTTCCACCATGCTCTGAAAGCCTCCTCGGCATCAGCGACACGGATGTCTTTCAGTAGTTTTCCGAAATTGTAGTTGGATGTAGCGGAGTAGATGGCTGCGTCGCGCTCCAGACACTTCTCCCAGATGTAGCGATGGCTGAACGACTCGGATATCTTGCCGATGACGCGCACCACCTGCTGGCTGTTCTCGTCGTCCACGCACGACTCCACGAGTTCGTCGAAGCGGCTCTCGTTAGACTGGTTGTAGCATCTTACGACGATGGTGAATTTCTCCATGCGTCGCTTGCGCCATCTCAGCGCATACTCGCCGAGGTCGTAGGCGATGGCGATGTCGCGGTTGTCGCTTCCCGTGGCAATGACGACATAGTTCAGTTCGTCCTTGATCTCCCTCATCAAGTCCCAGAACCTGCCGTCTCCAGCACTGTGGTTGTGCCACTTGATGTCCACGTCGAGGAGCTTGTCGGGGTTGTTCTCTGCCAGGCCGGGATAGCGCATCTCGAAGAATCCCTTCTTCTGGTTGGCGGTAGGGTCTACGATGTGGAACACGGCATGATGACCCTCGAAGTCCTTGGGGTAGACGAAGTTGCCATGCTCGTAGAGGAACTTAAAGGCCTCCTGTCCTGTCTCTCCGAAACCGATGATGAGATAGTGTGCTACCGTCTTGGCATATCCCGTGCGGTAGTCGAAGTCTACAAAGTTGGAGGGGTGTGCCTCCGGGGTACACATCAGCGCCTTTACCGACAGGCGTGAGGCATCGACAAGGATCGTCTCCACGCCGTAGCGCGAGTTGTACTCGAAGGAAGTGCCGCCGTTGAGCTTGCCCACGGTGGCGCGGCAGTAGATGTACGCCTTCTTGCCCATGTTGCGGCTGAAGTAGTCATCGCTGCGCAGTTTGATGTTCTTGGCGAGGTTCTGCAGGTCGTCTTCGTAGAGCAGGTAGAGTCTGATGAACTCGTGCGTCTTGTTGAGCACGCTGTCGAGCTTCGTCTGCCTGAGCACATTGTTGCCCTCCATCATCTGGATGGGCATGCGCGTCTGTCGGATGATGCCGTTGAGCTTGTCTATGCTCGCCACCACCTCACGTCTGAAGCCGAACA
>CAVCDC010000041.1:0-23253 GCA_963600865.1 Firmicutes bacterium CAG:103 | reverse complement strand
CACTCTTAGATGGAGTTCTGAAAAAAAGAATCATACTGTTTTCTCTTTTTATATTTAATGTATATATACTTTTCGTGTGCAAAGATACGGCAAATCGAAGACAATACAAAATAAAAACACTTTTATTTTGACATAGCATGACTACGTTCTATCCTCAACACCCGGTCACAGTAATCGACAACCGCCGGTCTATGGGTAATGAAGATGATTGTCTTGTCATGGGAAGAAAGGATGTTCTGCAAGAGTTGCCGCTCCGTCTGAGGGTCGAGCGCACTCGTAGCCTCATCAAAGAGCATCACACTGCGGTTACGCAGCAGACAGCGCGCTATTGCGATGCGTTGTGCCTGTCCCTCACTAAGTCCGCCGCCCCGTTCACTGCACAGGGTATCAAGTCCTTGCGGCAGTTGCAGGACGAAGTCTGCGCAACTTTTCTGCAGCGCCTCCACCATTTCCTGTTCAGTGGCATCGAGTTTTCCCAGGCGGAGGTTGTCTCGAATGGTACCACTCATAAGTGTGTTACCCTGCGGAACATAGACAAAATTGCAGCGATGGCGAGGAGACAGTTTCTGACTTTCCACCTTATTATATATATAGGCACTCCCCGACTGCGGGCGAAGCAAAGCCAAGAGCATGCGCACAAGAGTGGTTTTGCCAGCTCCCGTCTCTCCCAAGATAGCCGTGCAACTGCCCGGTTGGAAGTCAAAGTCAAGGTGGTCTATCACCTTTCTCTCTCCTTCCTTATACCAAAAGCTCACATTGTCAAGGCGTATGCCACAAGGTGATGCTATCAGAATGGGGTCGCCCTGTTCCTCCAGAGGATTCTCTTCCAGTTCCATGAGTCTCTCCGCCGCTGTGAACACATTGACAAAAGCCGGCACTAATTTGGTAAGATTGCGGGCAGGCACCTGTATCTTGTTAACCAACTGGAGGAATGCCGTCATACCTCCAAAGCTCAGTGTACCACCGTACATGCGGACAGCCGCCCACAAGAAGGCAACAAGGTAACCAAGGGCAAAGCCGAAATTGAGCACCAAATTACTGAACACGCTAAACACGGTACGCTTCACGACATGACCGCGCAACTCCTTCTGCGTGTCCTCCAACCGGTCGACCATCGCCGCATCTTTCTCAAGTGTCTTGATCAGCATACGATGCTGGATGGTTTCCTGCAACACACTCTGCACCTTACTGTCAGAGTCACGCACCTGACGTGTCAGTTGTCGCATCTTCCCGACATAAATCTTACTGAACACCAAGAATATAGGTATCATGGCAACGACAATGAGAGCCAACATCTTGTCCATCGAGAAAAGGAAGAAGAAAGCACCGAGAAACATGGCTAATACACTCAGCGTATTCGGGAGGGTCTCCGTCAGGAAATTAACGACCGTATTCACATCCGTCTCCAAGCGGTTGAGTACATCCCCCGAATGCAAGCGTTCCCTTCCCTGCCACTCAGAGCGAAGGATACGATCGAGCATACGCTGCTGCATACGGTTCTGTGCCTTGATACCCAACAGATTGCGTATCCATATAGAGGAAATGTTCAAGGCGAAGTCGGCAAGAATCAAGAAGCCCATCAGAGCAACGGCCCAATATAGATTTCCTTCCACTACATGGGAAGCGACATCGATGGCACGCTTCACAGCCCACACCTGCAACAAGCTCGTACCTACCGACAACAAGCCCACGACAGCATTGAGGACAGCCTGCAAACGGTTGCCCCGCCAAGCTGCCCACAACCAGACCAACAAGGTCTTAGCATTATACTTGAACTTCGGTATTTTTACGAGACCCAACATCTTTTTCCTTACCTCTCTCTTTGGTCTGCGCCCCACATCAGTTTCTCCCTCAGTGTCGAGAAATACCGTTGGTTACGCTGTTTTACAATCCTGACAGTATGCGGTGCCTTGCGTATGGTGAGCGTTGTCGCCTCTGTCATGCGTTCGCTTCTTCCGTCTATCGCCACTAAATAGTTGTGACTACGACTCTCCACGGAGAGGGTAATCTCTGCCGTATCGTTGATGACAATGGGGCGGATGTTCAGACTATGAGGAGCAACAGGTGTCATACAGATACTGCCACTCTGAGGAATGATGATAGGACCGCCATTGGAGAGATTGTAGGCAGTAGACCCTGTCGGTGTAGAGACGACAAGACCGTCAGCCTGATAAGTAACAAGGAACTCCCCATTGACATATGTACGTACGGAAATCATCGAAGCATCATCACGTTTCAGTACAGCGACATCATTGAGGGCAAAGGGACTGCCCGCCAAGACACCTCCTTCAGCCACTACCTGCAACACGGCATGGTCTTCGATTTCTATGTCACCAGCACAGACGCTATCAATGGCACTCTCCACCTCAGCAGGGAGGACATCGGCAAGGAAGCCCAAACGTCCCATGTTCACACCTATGATGGGTGTCCCCTTTGCCCCTACCCTGCTTGCAGCCTTGAGGAAGGTACCGTCACCCCCCATCGAGATGACATAGTCTACATCAAAATTGTACTCTTCGAAGACACCAGCCACATTAAGAGGCAACTGTTCTTGGCGAACAAGGAACTTATAGAAAGTCTCCTCCATATATACTTCAGCCCCTTTGGCACGGAGACAAGAAAGGATCTTCTCTATAGAAGCCGACTTCTTAACCTGATATTCATTTCCAAATATGGCAAATTTCAGTGGTTGCATGGCCTTTTATTTTGTCGTTTCAAGAATTATTACTACATTTGCACGGCAAAGGGACCAACGGCTCATGCAGACAATGCCACATGCCCAGTCCCCCGCAGTTATTTTTCTGCAAAAATACTCAAATAATTTGTATAACAAGACTAAAACACATAAAATTATGGCAAAGGTATACGAATTTCTTGCCAATGGCTTCGAGGAGATAGAAGGCCTGGCACCAGTAGATATCCTCCGCAGAGGAGGCGTTGACATCAAGACTGTCAGCATCACAGGCAGTGAATGGGTAGAGACATCGCACGGGATTACCATCAAGGCTGACTGTGTCTTCGAAGACATCAAAGACTTCTCGGATGCAGACATGCTCCTCCTGCCAGGCGGACTGCCAGGAAGCACCAACCTCAACGAACATGCTGGAGTAAGACAAGCCCTCATCGACCAGAACAAGGCTGGCAAACGAGTGGGTGCCATCTGCGCAGCCCCCATGGTATTGGCAAGCACTGGCATCCTCGACGGCAAGAAGGCAACCTGCTCTCCAGGCTTCGAGCGTTACTTCGGGGAGAGCACGGAATACACCGGCGAACTATTCCAGGAAGACGGCAACGTGATTACAGGCGAAGGTCCTGCCGCCACTCTCCCCTACGCTTACAAGATATTGAGCTATTTCGTTGGCGACGAGCCTGTGGCCAAATTGCAGAAAGGCATGCAGTACGCTCATTTACTTGGTATGTAACAAACCGAAAGTGAAGGGCGAAGCATTAGGATTCTTCACTCTTCACTCTTAACTCTTCACTTTAATTATGGATTATGTCATTATCGTAGCTGGAGGCAAGGGACTCCGCATGGGAAGCGACATCCCCAAGCAGTTCCTACCTGTGGCAGGCAAGCCTATCCTGATGCGCACCATCGAGCGATTCCACGAATATGATGCACAGCTCAACATCATCTTAGTCTTGCCAGAAGAGCAGCAGACCTATTGGAAAAACCTCTGTGAGGAATACCATTTTTCCATCGATCACACCATCGTCAACGGCGGAGACACCCGTTTCCAGTCATCCAAGAACGGACTGGCTGCCATCCCTGACAACGAGGATGGAGTGGTAGGTATACACGATGGTGTGCGTCCCTTCGTTTCCAAGGATGTCATCGAAGAATGTTACGACACGGCTCGCGAAGAATATGCTGCCATCCCCGTATATGCCGTTACCGACACTCTGCGGTATATCGACAAGCGAGGTGGCGGAAAGAATGTGTTACGAGACGACTACCGTATTGTACAGACGCCCCAGACATTCGACATCAGTTTGGCGAAACAGGCTTTTGACCAAGGCTACAAGGAGCAGTTTACCGACGACGCTTCTGTCATAGAGAGTCTCGGTTGTCAGGTGGCAATGGTAGAAGGAAACCGCGAGAACATCAAGATCACCACACCTTTTGACATCAAGGTAGCAGAAGCCCTGTTGGCACAATAATAGCCCCGTTGGCACAATTGCATCATGAACAGCATCTTAGACCAAGACATCATGTACCTGCCGGGAGTAGGTCCGAAGAAGAAAGAGATACTGAGCAAGGAGCTCGGTATCAACACTTATGGTGACCTGTTGGAATACTACCCGTACAAGTATGTGGACCGCACAAAGGTGTATCACATCAGCGAACTGACCTCCGAGATGCCGTTTGTACAGATCAAGGGACAGATTCTCAGCTTTGAAGAATTTGACACGGGAAAGCGCAACAAGCGCATCGTAGCACACTTCTCTGACGGTTTTGGCGTGGTAGACTTAGTTTGGTTCCGGGGAGCGCAATATGTCTACCAAACCTACAAGACCAACACCCAATACATCGTCTTCGGCAAACCGACCGTCTTCAACGGAAGATACCAGTTTGCCCACCCAGACATGGACGATGCCAGCAACCTGAAACTGTCGGAGATGGGCATGCAGCCCTACTACGGCACAACGGAAAAGATGAAGAAATTCGGGCTGACATCCCGTTCCATCGAGAAGATAACGAAGACACTGATAGAAAGACTGCCCGAGCTACAGGAGACACTGCCTCCCTTCATCACTGAGCGTCTACACCTCATCTCGCGCGATGCTGCCTTTCGCTTCATACACTACCCCCACTCCCATCAGGAGATGCAAAAGGCACAGGTGCGTCTCAAATTTGAAGAACTCTTCTATGTCCAATTAAATATATTAAGGTACGCGAGCGACCAGCGCCGCAAATACCGGGGATATATCTTCAACCGAGTGGGCGAGACCTTCAACAACTTCTACGCAAACAACCTTCCCTTTACACTGACAGGGGCGCAGAAGAGAGTCATGCATGAGATACGTGCAGACATGTGCAGCGGCAAGCAGATGAACCGCCTGCTGCAAGGCGATGTCGGTTCGGGGAAAACCCTCGTGGCTCTCATGACCATGCTCATCGCTCTTGACAACGGTTTCCAAGCCTGCATGATGGCTCCCACAGAAATCCTTGCCGAGCAACACCTGCAGACGATCTGCAGTTTTCTCAAGGGCATGGATATCCGCGTGGAACTTCTCACTGGTATGGTGAAAGGAAAGAAACGACAGGCTATTCTCGACGCCCTTGTGAAGGGAGACGTCAAGATACTGATAGGCACTCATGCCATCCTCGAAGACCCGGTAATCTTTGCGAACTTAGGCGTTGCCGTCATCGACGAGCAGCATCGGTTCGGCGTGGAACAACGGTCACGCCTGTGGAACAAGAGCAACAACCCGCCCCACATACTGGTCATGACAGCCACTCCCATACCCAGGACATTGGCAATGACTATCTACGGCGACTTGGACGTAAGTGTCATCGACGAATTGCCACCGGGAAGAAAACCAATACAGACGCTGCACAAATTCGACACCCAACTGACCACCCTATACCAAAGCATACGCAAACAAATCAATATAGGCAGACAGGTTTACATCGTTTTCCCACTCATCAAGGAGAGCGAGAAGAGCGACCTCAAAAACTTAGAAGAGGGCTTTGAGGTTCTGAAGGAAGCGTTCCCTGAATTCAAGCTCAGCAAGATACACGGTAAGATGAAACCAGCAGAGAAGGAAGAAGAAATGCAACGCTTCGTGAACGGCGACACGCAGATACTCGTAGCAACAACCGTCATAGAGGTTGGTGTCAACGTACCAAACGCTTCCGTCATGGTTATCCTTGACGCACAGCGATTTGGTCTCTCCCAGCTACACCAACTAAGAGGGCGCGTAGGTCGAGGGGCAGAACAGAGCTACTGCATCCTTGTGACAGGATATAAGTTGTCGGAAGACACACGCAAACGAATAGACATCATGTGTGACACCAATGATGGCTTCCGCATCGCAGAGGCAGACCTCAAACTGAGAGGGCCTGGAGACCTGGAAGGCACCCAACAAAGCGGCATGGCATTCGACCTGAAGATAGCGAACATAGCAAGAGACGGACAACTCGTACAATTGGCACGCACAGAGGCACAGAATATCATAGACAGAGACCCACAATGCTGTCTACAACAAAACAGTTTGTTATGGAACCGACTAAGAGAATTGAAAAAGACGAATATCAATTGGGCAGCAATCAGTTGACAACACAAGCGAAGAGCACAGACACACCCAAGCGAAGAGGCAGGAAGCCCAAGGAAAAGAAATGGGAAGAACGCCCTGCACTCAGTAAAATTCAGATGAGGGATATGCTCTGCCACCTGAAAGAGATTGAAAGTGCTACAGGCATCAAATACGTAGACCTGCGTCTCACACATAAAATGATTATCGGTATACGCCAAAGTTCAGGCAAAGAATTCACCATCAACACCAACCAACTGTATGATGCCTATACCCATTGCCTACAGTTCACATCACCAGAAGTAAAGAAAGTTATCTTTATGGGACACTCCCCTGCCGTCGCCATCCTGAGATGGCTGAAAACAGCACAAAACAAAAAATAAGACGAAGGGAAAGCGACAAAGAATGTTAAAAGGCCTTTTGTTTGAGCCTACCACCAAACGAGCGAAACTACCTATATATAGGGGACAAGGGAGAGATGACACCTTGTAAAGCCACCTGTTAAAAACCAAATAATTTTTGTTAACAGACAAGGCTATTTGAATTATTTTTGTTATATTTGCAACGTCTATATAACAAAATGGCTTTTTAAGACGAATTACCTTGACACTTTTCATACAAAAGCCGCCATTTCTGAGGCAAGTCAAGGGAAACAGAAATAAGGCCTAAGAACGAAAAAAGAACATGAGTATAAGAAACAAAATAACCAAGATTGCAGTATCCGCACTATTGACATTAGCAGCATTGCCCATGTCAGCCCAAGACCTCTTGGCACGACAGGCACCAGTAGACCACAGGATGAAATCGCTCGACACATTGGCCGTTTCTCACTATAGACAAATGGAAGACCGCGAGAATCCAGCCAGTGAACTCTACGAAGACTTCAACAATAAATATGCACACAAGGCAACTTCGCTTCCCGAGCATTTCCGCATAGACCTCCGCCATTTCTGTATGCCTACACCAAGCCGTGTGGTAACCAGCAACTTCGGTTATCGTTCTCAGTTTGGTCGCAACCACAAGGGACTTGACATCAAAGTTTATATTGGCGACTCTATCCGCTCAGCCTTCTCTGGCAAAGTACGCATCGTAAGATATGAAGGTGCAGGATATGGCAAATATATCGTCATCAGACACCCCAACGGTCTTGAGACCATCTACGGTCACCTTTCGGCACAGCTTGTCAGCGAAGGTCAGGAAGTAAGGGCTGGTGAGGTCATCGGTCTTGGCGGCAACACTGGTAGAAGTACTGGTTCACACCTTCACTTCGAGACTCGTCTGTGTGGTGTTGCCCTCAATCCAGCGCTGCTCTTCGACTTCCGCAATCAGGATGTGGTAGGCGACTTCTACGACTTCAACCGCGACACTTACGAGAATGAGGGTATGGAAGCCAATGCTACACGTGGGAAAGTGGGCAATGGTGGTTATACCAAGGAGGAAGTCAACGGTGGCACTGTAGGGCGCTACGAAGCAAGCAATGGCGGTGAAAAACTCTACCACAAGGTTAAATATGGAGAGACACTCAACTCTATTGCCGAGAAACGTGGTGTAACAGTCGAGAAGATTTGCAGCCTCAACGGTTATAAGAAAGACAAGAAGCTTACACCAGGACAGATTATCCGCTACTCTTGATAAAACAAATCGTGGTTTGTTGAAACCACAAACTTATACTCCATACTCATAGCTCAGGGCATCAGCTCTGGGCTATTGCTTTTCATGGCTATCGAGTCCGTTATCAGTATGGCAGTAGCTGAAAGACAAAAGCAGGAGTTTCCTCACGGAGACCCCTGTCTTTGAATTTTACTAACCACCAAAAATATCGCACATTCTGTCTAAGCAAAAGATGATAACAAAAGAAATGTGCCCTAACTTTATATAAACCTGTAAACTTTATAAACCATAATCAACTTGCCAAAGCACTACGCATCTTCACCATGCCACGATGAACAAGATTGCGAAGACTATTGTAATTGATATTCATTATCGCGCTGATCTCGTCATATTCACGATTTTCCAGATAGTAGAGCTTGAAAACCTCACGCTGACGTGGTGACAAGACGGTCAACAACCTATCCAAGGTATTGCTGTCACGTTCCTCGCGTTCCATGGCAATATATTTGCTTTCCACGCCAGGCTCCAATGCCATGATATGACATTCATCCAAAGGGTTTTCTGTAAAATTGGCGCCACGGCGGAAAGCGTCGAGCAATCTATTGCGAAATGCCGTAATAAGATAAGAAGTAAGTTTGTTGATCTGAAGGTTGTCACGCTTGCTGAGAAACTTGACAAAGACATCTTGCATGCAGTCCTTCACCAGTTCTGTATCGGAAGTGATGCAAGCTCCATAATTGAGCATCATGCCCGCATACATATCATATAACTTAAAAAACGCCTGTTGGTCGCCATTCATATAGGCACTCAACAGAGCCTGTGCTTTTTCTTCTTTAAGATTGTTTGTCTTCTTCATTAGGTTTGCTTTGTTTTAGTAGTTAATGCAAAGGTACTCCTAAAGCGAAGATAATGTAGGTAAAATCAGTTTAAAAAGTAGGAAAAAATGATATTAAGGGTGTTTTTTATCCCATTTCACCCATTTAGATACCCTTTTATACGGTTTTTCACGTCCTCAAGGTCATCTTTCGAAAAAGAGTCACCGAAGTCATCGAGATGCAAGAGAATAAATTTTGCAGCGTCTATATCTTTCCGTGGAAAAGAAGAAAAAGAGAGGAAAGAAGGAAGGTCTGACTGGGTAAATCCAGCCACATCCTTCTCTGGGTAGTCATCTTCCGCATCAAACACCCAAACGATAAATTCAGGTATAAGCAGGAGTTGTCTGATATTAGGGGTTATTTCTATGGGTCGTTTCATATGAGAGGAATTGGGAAAACTATGGTAAAAAATGGTCATATTGTGCGTTTAACTGATATCGTTGATGAAAGTTTTACTATGTTGCTACTAAAATAAAGACGGAGAACGTACCATTTTGTAATACGTTCTCCGCCATAAGTTCATTGATTTGTATAAAAAAGTCCCCCCTCGCACTGTTATTTTGTGATGACAGGGCAAGATCCGCCAGCATCCAATACCGCCTTACCAAGTTGAGGATAGTTAGGACCAGTATAAATGATAGCCTTTTCTGGATATTTGCGTCTATACTCACTCACGCCTTTGAAAACCGTATCGTAGGTAGCCTTGCCAGGTCTCATACGTCTCGAATACTGACGTGGAGCGAGGTTTCTGCCCCCTTCAGGAGCATAAAGTCCTTTGTCCGTATAGTACCAATGTTCTATATTGATGATATCCACCACCTTTCTCAGTTCGGAGTCTTGCAGAATAGAGTCCTGCACATCCTTGGTACACGACAGAGCTACGAGGACATGTTTTCCAGTCTTCCGTTCCCACTCCCCTACTGTCTGCAACCAGAACTTGGTGAAATGATAAGGACCGGTATACTCCTCACCAATAGAATGGATGATGTTCGGTTGGTCGGCGAAGGCATCAAGCATGTTCTCAATATATTGTTTGTGTAACTTCTTCATCTGCGGTTGGTTGGTATCGTAGAAAAATTCCGCTACCCACACACGTTTGTCACCGGCAAAAGGAACAGGTTCCGGGAACACCGTACCATTGATATTGTTGACAGGTCTCCAAGGACAGTCGACCCAGTGAGCACCCGCCTCAAGGATGTTATGCTGGAAATAATGCTGGTTGATGACCATGAGTCCATTCTTCGCACCTTTTCTTGCCAGTTGCTTCACACGAGCGACATACCAGGGATTCAATTTCGTGAGGTCGTACTTACTCAGTCCGTCCCACGCCTTCCCCTGTCCACTACGAGCGAAAGGCTGTTCGTAGAAGGGAGCCCACACATCGCCATCACGGCGTCTCACCCGTTCATGGTCGTCACGACGACGATCGTACCAAAGTCCGTAGTTCTGGTTGAAAAGAACGACGTGGTTCTTTCTCAGATGTTCCACGACACTGTCCACACGGGTAGTAGTGCCCTGCCCCTCCATTCCAGGAACAAAGCGAGTAACTCCATCAGCCAATTTCGGGAAAGCAGAGTAGCGCACCCTGCCATTCCACCACGGCGTATTCTGTCTACCACCCTTAAGCAAGGTATCGGCAACGAGAATACGACCATCCTTTACTTCAAAAGAAGGCATAGTTCTCTCCTCAGGAGCATCAAAGCCCTTGATTTTGTCGACCGATATTGCCTTGGCAGCAGACACAGAAGCTAAGAAGCGGGCACTGTCGGCTATCCACATCTGCATGGTAACACGAGGCTGACGAGCTTTCTCTGCCGTCAGACGAGCCTCCTCATAGGAAGGATTGTTGCTCAGTTTGTTAGCTTCCCTCACCAAAGTGCGGCACTGGCGGCTCACATCCTTGCCCAATCTTTTCTGCAACAGTTCCTCAAAATGGCTATAAGGCTTGGCATGGTTGTTACACTGTGAGAAATTGCCAGAGCCATTAAACTGTGCCCAACAACTATATACATAATTATTACTACCGTCAGGCAGACTGTCAACATAGATGCCAGCAGCAGTAGACTGGTAGAGCAGACTATTGGCAGAGTTCCATCCTATGCCATAGCCTTCCAATCCGAGGTTACACAACTTCAAGTCATTGCCGTCGATGTTGACAATATCAAAGAGCAGTCCGGTACACCAAGGACCGACAGCCCCACTATATCCTAACGACTCATAACTGTCACACTGCACAAATGCGTTAGGTCCGGCTGCACACAGTCCGGCTGCGAAATCATGTATACCACTTTCCGAATAGCACCGCTGGAAGAGACACTGTTCGCCCATACAGAGGAAGGTGCGCCTCCTGTAGCCCCCTATCTCAGAGACAGGTTTGGTTGACATACAGTCCTCTACCGTAATGCGGGCAGCGTCACGCTGGGTCACAACAGCCGAACCAGCAAGATGGCAGAAGTTGACCATTCTGACCCATCCATCCCTTACCTTATCTATATATATACCATCCCAAGCATGGTTTTCATCCATCTCGTTGCTGAGGTCATACTCTGTATCGATGGTGAGGTTTTCCACACCAACATTACACAGTCGCCATCCATTCTGTGCGATACGCTGCACATAACACTCCCCCATACTACGGTCAAGAGTCATGGAGAGCGGAGCATCAATTGTAAGGGTAGAAGCACTGTTTTCCACAATGCGGCGAGTCCACCTCACATCAATCTCACCAGGATGCCACCCCCAGTAACCGAGGTCTTTTCCTGCTCCGAAGTCGCCACACCCCATCTTGGCAATCCATTCCTTGGTGGAAGGTCGCACGATGAGAACCTCATCACCAGCCTTCAGACCATCAGCGGAATGATCTTTGTCAACAAACGGAAGGGTACGGCTGCCCAAATCAACTTTGTCGGAAGAAACAGAAAGTTGACTCCCTACAGGTTGCATGGCGAGCTTACTCTCCATATACACCACCGCCCCGCGGTCAACACCCGTTTTCTTCAGCACCGTCGCATTGCGGTCCATACCACGCAACACGACACCAGAAGTCTGTATGCGCAATGGTTCCGACAACAGGAAAGTGCCCTTGTCGAGCAGCACAGCTCCCCGCAGACCGGTCTTGCCATTCAGTTTACGCGCCGACACATAGTCTATCGCCTTCTGAATGCGAGCACTCTGGTCACCCTGCTGCCACTTGACAAAGACGACGACATCAGCGTTAGGAATAGGCTGTTCGCTCTGTCTGTAGCCCACATAACTGTAGTCAAACGGGAAGGGTTGTGCAAAACATTGCACAACCCCAACCATTGTCAATATCCATAACAAAAAAACTTTTCTCATATCACGATTATTTCTTTTTGTTAGCTTCGATACGCTTATACCACGCCTCTCGCTCGGCCTTCAAGTCATAGCCACGCTTGGTCAACCAGTTGTTGATACGACCCTTATATTTACCAAACCATCCATGCTTTGCCTTAGAGTTTTCCGCATCGATGGCGAATTCTCGCGCCTCCTTCAACCAGTTGAGTATCTGGAGCTTTTCATCGTCTTTCAACGACGGAATCATCTCCAAATGTGCCTGATAGGTCTTGGGAACCACGCCGAAGGTCATGCCGTCCTTCACCTGTTCTATCTGGCGTTCACCAAGATAGTTGGCAAGGGTGGCAGCAAACTCAAAGTGATGCTTATAGAGGTCGGCATCGCGAGCCGCCTGTTCCTTCTTACCATATTTGGCATAGATATCGTTCAAGAGGAAGTAGCGGTTGCAGATGATATTGCGCACGTTGTTGCGTGTATAGTCACTCTGCAACTGCAATCCGTCAACGATTTTCTGTGAGCGTGCCACGATGTTTTCCACATACTTGGCATCACGTCCGGCACTGTCGAGTGCCACCTGCGCCTTCACTCCCATGAAGAGAGAAAGCAGGCAGCACAAGCAGAGCACTCTGACAATAGAATTATGATACGTCTGTCTCATCATTACGTTACATCAGTTTTCCCTTTTCAGCCAAGGTATCGTGGTTGTTCTTGAGGTCGGTCCAGTCCACCTTCTCCTTGGTACTGATACCATTGATATACTTCTCTATGTTAGTATATCCATCGCCCGTACAATCCTTGTTGGCATCGCTCGGATCGTTGGGGTTCAGTCCGTTGGCAATCTCCCACTCGTCTGGCATACCGTCACCATCGGTATCCACATAAGGTTTCACCTTCTTATACTTGGGGTATCCGCCCATCTGCTCGATATTCGTAATGATACCATCCTTGTACGAATCCTTTCCTAAACGGCGATACTTGAAGAGGCCCTCTTCGTTCTTGGAAGCATCAGCCAATCCCCACATGTCGCCATAAGGGTTCTTCTTTGGCAATTTGTTCACATAATATGCCTTACCTGTTTTCACCTCTTCCACGATGCGCTGGTCAACGATGTCACGTACGGGCAGTGTTGCTCCTACGTTCTCCAGCACCTTGTCGAAGGTCTGCTCAGAAGGAATGATGGTGAGATGAGGCATCTCGAACGGTTCATCAGAGCGCATCAGTGCTTTCACGTCGGCAGGAACACCATTAGGCAAGTCCTTGTCTGCAATCTGAATACCGCCGTTCCAGTTGTCCTTTGTCACCTCGGGGTATCCCTCCACGATGTTGCCCGTGGCATAGATACGTCCATACTGTGGCCAAGGGAAGAGTTTGTTGCTTCGGCTCTCGCTCTTCACGATGCGGTAAGCAATCGCTGTCTTCGGTGTGCAGGGTCCTGGCTTATAATAGTTGTTGATAAAGTTGCTCATGGTAGAGAACTCACCACCATCAGCCGTTCTGTGCACATAGTTGTAGATGATGTTGTTGACAAAGTTGAACACACCACCCCATCCGATGGAAGGGTTACGACCGGTATTGTCTGCCCACAGGTTGCGCATGAACGTAGCGTTCTCACCACCGATGGTACTACCGAAGGCATGGTTCCATGTATCGAGAGCCTTAGCCGAGATGGTGTTCTGTATGGTGACATTCACTGTAGGCACCTTGCGTTTAGCCTTGCCGTCGTGCAGGTCGAACATATGACGGTAGAACGAGATGTTCTCGTCCAGTCCCCACTCTGCCGACACGTGGTCTATCATAATGTTACCGACAGGGTTTCCACCGAAGGAATCCTCACGATACCATACATGTGTGTTTCCGCGGCGGAAGCGCATATGACGTATGATGACATCGTGGGTGTCCACCTGGAACGACTCTCCTGAAATCTGTACACCCTCACCAGGAGCTGTCTGTCCAGCGATGGTGATATAGGGAGCACGCACGATGATAGGAGTCTTCAGCATGATGTTGCCCGAAACATTGAACACGATGATACGAGCACCACCCTGTTCGCATGCCCAACGGAAGGAACCGGGACCGTCATCATTGAGGTTGGTCACGGTAAGCACCTTACCGCCACGACCGCCAAAGGTGTACATACCGCCGCCTTCAGCACCTGGGAAAGCAGGAATCTTTGCCTGTTTCAAATCATAGGGACGTGAAGCCCAAGGCACATAGGGGCGACCAGCCATCGCCTCTTGTTTGACGATAGGGAAAGCCACTGCCCATGCAGAGTCGGAGTGGGCTGTCCATACTGCCGACAAGGAATCGATCTTGTGCTTAGCCTCCTTGGTAATCTGAGGATACTGTGCAAAAGTTGCCAATGGCAGAAGTGCCAAACTTGCAGCTGCCAAAAACTTCATTTTTGTTTGCATTTGTTTTAGAGTTTACGTTTTTCTTTCTAATGTCGTTCTAATGGGGTTATAAACCACTTCGTATATTCTATTAAAAAGACGTTTCTCTCCGACTTTTGTAATCACATGAATGCTTTTTATCTGTTTTTTGAGTGACAAAAAGCAAAAGCCCCACACACAATCGTCTTCGATATTGGCGGTATCATCACACTACAGAAACGACTCACCTACAGCGATTAGAATAACACCCGGGTCTTTTGGAAAAAATACCCGGGTATACGTATATGAAATACCCGGGTTTCGTAACAAAAATACCCGGGTCTCACGATGAAAAAACCCGGGTGTATTTTTGTTATGTCTGAAGCGCTTTACTCTTTCAGATATTCTTGATGTTTTTACTCTTCCATACCATAAACCACAGGCAACTGGCAAGGGCGAAAGCTGCACCGATGATATAGGAGGTGTTCCAACTGAAATTGCCGCAATATTCATCCACCGCCAAATAGGTGACACAGACCGCCACCATAAACATACCTGGCAGCAAAGCGATGTAGTATGGTTTCTTCAACTTTGCCAAATAGATGGAGATGGCAAAGAAGGTGAAGATGGAGAATGTCTGGTTGAACCATGCGAAATAACGCCATAACACGTCAAACTTCACAAACAGCAGGACGACACTGATAACGAATACCGGCAAGCAGAGCAAGATGCGCTTCAACACCTTGTCCTGTTTGAACTTCAGCATGTCTGCCAAGATGAGACGGGCACAACGCAACGCTGTATCACCCGTGGTGATAGGAGCAATGATAACACCGAGGATGGCGAGGACTGCACCGAAGGAGCCAAGCCAGCTATTGCAGATATGGTTGACAAAGATGGCTGGGTTGATAGCCCCGTTGGCATCAAGCATGGCATTGTATATCTTCTCGTAAGGCGTATTGCCGGCAACATCCAGTTCGTTGGCAAACTGCAGGGCTGCAGCCGACCAGATCAAAGCGATGAAACCCTCGGTAATCATGGCTCCATAGAACACACGTCTGCCATAGCGCTCGTTCTTGATGCAACGAGCCATCAATGGACTCTGTGTGGCATGGAATCCACTCACCGCACCACAGGCAATGGTGATACACAGACAAGGGAAGGCGGGCAGTCCGCCACCAGGATAATGGTTCTCGAAGGCATCGGTAATCTCGGGGATAGGAGCATTGTTGTGGATGAAGATGCCGAAGAAGATGCAGACAGCCATAAAGATGAGCACCACGCCGAAGACTGGATACACCTTACCGATAATCTTGTTGATAGGGAGGGTGGCTGCCAAAAGATAATAAAAGAAGATGACGACTACCCAGAAGCCATAAGTATTGGCGTTAGCCAAACCGTCAGTCATGTTGGCAAGCAAACCGGCTGGTGTCTTGACGAACACTGCCACGACCATAATCATCAACAGCAGCGCAAGGACACGCTGCAAGTTACGTGCCAACGAACCCATCTCGTCACCGATAATCTCAGGCAGGGAAGCACCATTGCGCTTCAACGAAATCATGGCAGCCATATAGTCATGGGCAGCACCGCCAAAGATGCAACCCAATACAATCCAGAAATAAGCTGAAGGGCCGAACAATATACCCTGGATGGTACCGAAGATAGGACCTGTACCGGCAATGTTTAGAAACTGGATGAGAAAAACTTTCCATGTAGGCATGGGAGTATAATCCACCCCGTCTTGCATAGAATAACATGGTGTAGGGCGCTTGCTGTCTGGTTGCATGATGCGCTCTACAAACTTTCCGTAAATGACATATCCCAAGACGAGACATATCATACTCACAATAAATGTATACATACTCTCTCTTATAAACTTTCGTGCAAAAGTACTACTTTTTAGCGACACAGCAAAGAATTTCGCCGTTTTACACAAGAAAATGTATCAATTTATTGCCAAAATACGGAGTTTTACGTCACATTATCCATTTCTCATCAATGATCCATCAAGTCAAGCACCTCCTTGCGCAGGAAGGGTCTGATGTCTTTGTAAGCTATATTGAAGGAAACAAGACCTGCGAAATAAGAGGCTATCTCATACTGCTGATAGACGAAACGAACACTGTCATTCTCCAAACAGGGTGGGTAGGCAGGCAATGGGATAAGGTCCTTACTGTCCAAAGGAAGTTGGAGGAAGGAGAGCAGATTCGCCTCGGTGATACCTTTGTCGCCAGTCGTTTCGAAATGTTTAAGTATTCCCTTGCGCAGCAAAGGCTGCAACGCGCGCAACTTGTTCTCGTCGACAGTCTTCTCTATAGGACGGTTGGTGAGCTTGCTGATATTGATAGCGTAATAGGTAAAGGATCCGTGCGCTCCACCCGTATCGCCATAGAAATTCATATGGTAAACGACATAAGTGGGAGTCTCACTCGCCTTGCGTATTTCCACCTGACTATATACCGAAGGTTTGTCTCTGTCCGACCAACCTAATGCCTTGACCATCTCCCGTTGCTGGCTCACAAGATATTTCAATGCCCCCTTGCCATAGAAATCTACCATCTTCTGCGCCTGTGACACACTGCCGTGATAGTGGGGATATTTCTCCTTATCTGTATCGTCACCATAGTAATAGGGGATGTATAGACAGGCAAGTTGCTTGCCTATGAATTCCTTGACAGCCTGAGAAAACGCATCGTTCCCACGCGGAAAGTCGACATAGATGGTGCTCTCTACCGTAGAGTCGACATGCGCCATATAGGTAACACTATCTACTCGCAGAGTATCAGGTCCAAACGTGGCACCCGCAGTCGTAGCATCTACCGAGGCAAGGGTAAGAGAGTCGGCATCAGATTTCGCATTGGAGTTCTTGCACCCCGTAGCTGCCAACATCAAGGCTCCCATGGCAAGAAAAGCTATAACCAATCGTTTCATTACTGTTGTTTTTGTTGTTTTCTACACTGAATGATGCGGTCCCGACAAGGGGATTACTCGTTCTTCTTTCCGCGTTCTGCACTCGCACGGAAGATATTGGCAAGAACTGCACCAGACACATTGTGCCAAACGGCGAAGACAGCCCCTGGAACTGTCGCCAAGGGATACTGTGCAAAATGGACGGCAGCCAAGGAGGTTGCAAGACCGGAATTCTGCATGCCTACCTCTATTGCCACCGTGCGACACTTGGTGGTACTGAGCCGCGCAACCTTGGCAAAGGTATAGCCTAAGATATATCCCAAGACGTTGTGCAAGATGACAACAACACAAATGAGCATGCCGTGCTGCAACAGGCGATCGGCATTGGCACTCATCACTGCCGCTACGATCGCCACGATTGCCAAGGTAGAGACAAGCGGAAGCACATCCACCACCTTGTCTGTCGCAGAAGAGAAATAATAACGTACGATGATACCTAACACTATAGGCACGATAACCACCTGGATGATAGACAAGAACATGGCTATCATGTCAACATGTATCTTCTCCCCGGCATAGAGGTAGGTGAGCAACGGCGTGAGCACAGGGGCTACAACCGTATTGACTGTCGTCATGCCCACAGACAGTGCCACATCACCCTTAGCCAAATAGGTCATGACATTGGAGGCTGTTCCGCCAGGACATGTTCCCACAAGAATGACTCCCACTGTGAGTTCTGGAGAGAGATGGAAGACGATGGACAACAGGTATGCCAACAAGGGCATGACCGTAAACTGTGCGATTCCGCCTATCAGGACATCCTTGGGATGACTGAACACGACACGGAAATCGTGCGGTTTCAACGTAAGTCCCATACCGAACATAACAACACCCAAGAGCGTATTGATGTAACTTGTCTTGATAAAGCTCACAGCCTCAGGCTTCAGTAACGACAAAGCTGCTACGACAATGACTATGATTGCCATATACTTGCCGAAAAAGTCTGAAAGTTTTTTTAGAAATTTCATCATATTCTTATCTTCATAAAGCCGCTATTCATCAAACAGGCATGGTGTCTACTGTTTATCAGAGAAGACTGTCTGTATGGAAACCAACAGCGGCAAAGCAATGTATTCTCGTTTTCTCGGGTTGCAAAGTTAGGAATTATTCCTTAATTTTGTATGGAAAAGGGCGAAAAGTTGCCAAAAAGATACTTTTCGGCATTACTTTCCGCCCGTAATCATCAAAAAACACTACCAGTTGACGTTGATGTTAGCTCCCGCCATGAGCCACAAACCAGGCTGCTGCACGGCAGTAAGGTCGTAATAGCGATGGCAGGTGATATTGTCAGCCTTCACATACAAGCTGTAGTTCTTGGCATCCCACATCAACTTACAGTCTATCTTGGTGTAGGGGTGATAGCCGTTCATGCGTTGTTGCCAGCGCATACTCCACGATGCAGACAGGCGGTTCCATATCTTGTGGTCCAGTCCCAACACCACCTTGTGACGCAGATACTCCAAGGCATAGAGCGACTTGAGGATGATGACATCTGTCTTGTGGTTTTGGTAGATGTAGGCATACCCTGCCTTGATGCGTGTAATGAAACAACCGGGAAGGAGTTCCTGAAGATAAAGCGTTGCATCTACATTATATCCCATATTGTCGAGTTTGCCTATGTTCATCACATGATACTTGCTATCCTGCTGTTCGGTCTGTGATGTCTGCACCCAGTCGATCATGTCTGTGCCATGGGCATAGAACCCGCTCACTGTGGCTGTGAATCCTAACTGACGGTAGCGTGCACCTACCTTGAAGGTGGAGTTTTTCTCAGGGTTGAGCGAAGCATCTCCCAACTGCACCACATTATTTATATATATATCGGTATAAGTAGGCATACGCAGTGCCTTGTTCCAGGACGCATAAAGTTTCCAGTTATCTGACGGGCGGTAGCTCAAGTCTATACCGGGATAGAAACGGAAACGGCTGTCGAGTCCCGTATTCCTGTTGGCAAGGACACCGGCTGAGAGCGTAAAGTCTCCGAGGAAGAAGTTGTGCTCCAACATGATGTTGGTGTTGGTACGTCCACCCTTGTTGGTATACTGTCTGTCGGCACCGTCTATGTTGCGGTAGGCAAAGGAGTCGAGCGGTTCGCCGAGGGCAGTGGAATAGATTTGTTCTCTTGTGACATCAAAGCCCAAGGCGGTCTTGCCCAACAGCCATGAGATGTTTGCATTGAGTCCACCACCATAGACACTGAGGTCGTGGTAGTTCTCACCGGCTTTGGCTCCGCCTGCGCCCCTAATAAGCTGGTAGTGGTCGAGGAACTTATTGTAATGGAAGAGCGGTGTCACCTCCCACGACCTATCCTTGTCGTGGAAGCTCACACTTGCCGAAAGCACTGTGTGCGAGGTTTTCTCATACTGGTTACCATACTTGGCGCTATAGAAGGTGTTGGCGCCATAACCCTGGTCGGCTATTCCTGCCTGAAAGGAGAAGTCTACCTGTCTGTCATACCCCACCAAGGCATTGACGTAAGTCTGTCGCTTGCTGAAGTCACTGTTTTCTGTTCCTCCGTCAGAACGTTTGTAGCCAGTGCTCATTGAGACGGAGTGTGTCCATCTGCCATGTTCACCGCCCAACTGCAACCTGCCTTCTGCGCCAAACGACCCAAAGGAACCTCCTTCCAGACTGGCAGACAATCCATTCTGCCGTGACTTCTTGGTCACAATATTGACGGCACCGTTAAAGGCAGACGTACCCAACACACGTGAAGCAGCGCCTTCAAGCACTTCCACATGGTCTATGTCAGCAAGAGAAACGGGGAAATCGGAGGCGTTATGACCAGTCTGCGGATTGGAGATGTTGACACCGTTCAGAAGAATCGTTATCTGGTCGAAGGTACCGCCATTGATGGAAATGTCCGTCTGAACACCAAAGCCACCACGCTGACGGACATCTACGCCGGTGGCTAATTTCAATACATCATTGATGGTCTGTGCTGCCGCACGATGAATGTCGTCGCGCGTGATGACCGAGACCATCTTAGGCGACTGCTCTACGGTCATCGGAGCCCTTGAACCTGTGACGTTCACCGCATCCAGTTCGTAAGCCTTTCCGCCCTTGTAGAGCGTAGAATCGGCCTTCACTCCCTCGGTACTGATGCCCTCTGCCTTGGCATGGCTCAATGTGGCGACAGTGAGTACGCCGACGAGCACTTCCCTGCCCATGACGGAGAAGAGCGCATAGCCCTTGTTGGAGAAGCGATGGAATGTCAGGCTGCTCCGCTTGTTGAAAATTGTTTTGTACATGAATAAAATATTTATAAAATAAAAACTAATGCCTTGCGGCATTCGCGTCTAATCTATCGTTTCACTACGCTTCTCACTGCAAACCATGCGTGTACAAGGAGTGTCGTGACAATGCCGTAATGACAGCGCATAACAAGGAAACGTTCCTTGAGGGATGCCTGATGATTCTGTACACTCATGCCTCCGTCCAGATAATCTGTCACGACAGCATTGACATTGCGTAATGGAAGATGCCTTGCTGCTGCCTCCTTCATGATACGGATGCACCAGTCTACATCGGCAGAATAACGGTACTCCAAGTTGTAAGGTACACTCTTGGCAATATCAGTGCGGGCATAGAATGACTGGTGACACACGAGCATACCCCACTTGAAGGAACGCCAAGAGAGACGGCGAGGCGGTGCAAGACGGCGGTGGCGCACAAAGCGACCGTCCATATTCACAATGTCGGTATCACCATACAGTACTGCCGGCAGCTCTTCGCCCTCACCCACACTACCGCTCACCATTTCCAACGTATCTGCCGTGGGAAAGGTATCGCCAGCATTGAGAAAGACCAAGTAGTCGCCTGTGGCACGGGCTATCGCCTTGTTCATGGCATCGTACAGTCCCTTGTCCGGTTCGGAGACAACTATGATTTCGTGAGCATTCTCACCACGACTTATCTTGTGCTTGTAAGCCCTTATCATGGCAAGGGTCTTGTCTGAAGAACCGCCGTCCATGATGAGGTGTTCGATATTGCAGTAGCTTTGCTTCTTCACACTGTCGAGTGTACGCTGCAGCACCAGTTCGGCATTGTAGGTACAGGTAACGATGGTAAATTTTATCATAGGTTCGTTGCTTGTGGGTATAAGTGGTGGCAATTATAAAAGGCGGTAGTGCTTGAATGCCATTGCTTGGTTGTATACTTCGATATATTTCATGGCCACTGCATTCTGCGAATAGCATTGCGACACCTTGCGTACACAAGCTTGGCTCAGTTGCTTTCTGTCACTTTCCTCCAAGACCCAATGGATGCCGTTGCACAAATCGTCAACATCCTTATAGGCCGCCACATACCCATTCTTCTGATGGTCTATCATCTCTGGGATGCCACCAACCTTAAAACCAACACAGGGCACACCACATGCCATTGCCTCCATGATGGTGTTGGGGAGGTTGTCTTCCAGCGACGGAAGCACAAACACATCCACCGAATTATAGACACTGACTATCTGTTTCTCGTCACTTACATATCCGAGCGAGTAGGAAGGAAGTGTAAGCGACACCTCCTCCGAATGACCACCAAGGATGGCTATGGCAGTATGGTCTTTCATCTCTGGATATTTCTCCACCAACCGGTCTATCGCCTCCACAAAATACTTCATGCCTTTACGCTCATCGGTGACACGCTGCGAAACGAAAAGGATGATGTTCTTGTCGGCAGGAAGTCCTGCTCGAAGACGTGCCTCCGCTTTGTCTTGCGGACAGAACACGTGGGAGTTAATCGGATTGGGTATGTTGGTGACACGCTGCCCCACAAAGAGTCCACTTGCCACGGCTTGCTTCTCAAGCCATTTGCTGCAAGTGACAAACGAGATATTGGCTCCTTGATAAAGTGACTTTTTATGTCGGAACACCTTGGCAGACAAATCATTCTTGCCTCCTCTATGAGGTAGAAGGGGACAGTTACCACAGGTAGAAGCATAGCGGTTGCACCCACGGGCATAATGACAGATACCGGTAGCAGGCCACATGTCATGCATCGTCCAGACCATCGGTTTGCCACTCTTCACAATCTTGCGGATACCCTTCAGCGAGAGCATCCCCTGGTTTACCCAATGCAGATGGATGACGTCAGCCTCACGGAACTCACGAAGTTTGGTAATATCCGACCCGGCAGTAGCCATGTCTATCTCCCAAAGATGCAACTTGGAAAAATGCAGATGCCAAAAGATGCACCAACGCTCCCAAAGAAAATTCCACATCGTCCAAAACGAATGGCGCAAACCAACAACAGAGATATCGTCCGTCATCTTGTCACGCACCAACATCTTTGCCTTAACGCCATTGTTGTTGAGTGCATCCATCAGGCGATTGGCCGCAACTGCAGCCCCGCCCGTCTTCTCGCTTGTATTGACTATGAGTACTCTCATCGTTTCATCCTCTTCTTTATAAGTGCAAAGGTAGTGGAATTTTGGGAAAGGACAAAATAAAAGTTCCAAAATTAGCGATGACACTATCCGCGTTCCAAATCGCATGTCTGTCATGAGTCTAACACAAAGACACAACCCCTACAACAAAATAGAGTAGACATAGGGGGAGTTCCTCTATATCTACTCTATCTGTCTTATCCTCTTCGGTTCGACGTCTTCAGACTTCGTTTATTTCACCATCATCTTGCGGGTGACACCGTTCTTCTTGGCAATCACGATACCGGGCTGTATGGTTGTAAGGCGACGACCCTGCACGTCATAGAGCTCAGCTCCGTCAAGTGACTGGAGTGTGTCATCTGCGTTGATGTCGCTTATGCCGCTGGCATCATCAATCTCGATATCGAGGCTTTTAGGGAGTGTGGTTAGGCTTGCTATGTCTATGACGAGGTAGGCACTATAAGGAGAG
>CAVCDC010000040.1:0-23426 GCA_963600865.1 Firmicutes bacterium CAG:103 | reverse complement strand
AACTCGAGAAAGATTGGAAGCAATATCCTGTATTCCACTTGGATTTCAGCACAGGTAACTATCTGAATGATGGTGCCTTGGAAGAAGTGCTATCGGGGTTAATTTTGCGATGGGAGACACAATATGGTGTAGAAAATTCGTATAATGATTTAGGCTTGCGCTTTCAAAGGGTACTTCGTGCTGCTCATGAGAAGACAGGGCTTGGTGCCGTCGTGCTAATCGATGAATATGACAAACCTATCTTGGATGTGCTGGACCTTGACTATCAAGTAGAACATCTTGGCAAGATGATCAGCTTGGAGGAAAAGCATCGCAATATCATGAAGTCATTTTATACCACTTTCAAGGGGGCTGATGCTGACCTTCGCTTTGTGTTTCTCACCGGTGTCACAAAGTTCTCGCAGATAAGTATGTTCAGTGGATTTAATCAACCTGATGACATCAGTTTGAATCGTAACTACGAAGCACTTTGTGGCATCACCAAGGATGAGCTGGTAAAATATTTCGCAGAGCCTATAGCGGAAATAGCCCAGATATATCATTGCTCAGAAGAGAAGATGTTGGACAAGTTGAAGATGAAATATGACGGTTATCACTTCAGTGAAAAAATGGTGGATGTTTTCAATCCGTTCAGCTTGCTCAATGCTTTTTCCAACATGAAATTAGGTGGATATTGGTTTAAGAGTGGCACTCCAACTTACCTGGTACGATTGCTTTCACATTTCGATGAGAATTTAAACGAGTTGGTTGGCAAGTATTATGGTGTACCTCAGTTTGATGATTACAAGGCTGATGTAGAGAAGCCGTTGCCAATGATCTATCAGAGCGGTTATCTCACCATCAAGGATTATGACCAGGACACGGAGTCTTTCTTGCTCGATATCCCGAACAATGAGGTGCGTGAGGGTCTCCTTACGATTCTCGCCAACAATTACTTGAAGACAAAGGAGGATTCTGCAACTTGGCTTATCAGTTCTGTACATCAGTTGAAGAGAGGCAAACTGCCGGAGTTCATGGACTCACTTACCGCCTTCCTTGCCAGCATCCCATACAGTGCGCGCCGTAGGAACGACGAGCGTGAGTATGAGCGCTACTTCGGCTATACCTTCTATCTGCTTCTCCGCATGCTAAGTTGCTATTTAGTGTATCGAGAGAAGGAGACGAGTCAGGGTAGGGCAGACTGCGTCTTTGAAACTCCCGACGATGTATATGTCTTCGAGTTCAAACTGGATGGCTCGGCTGATGCCGCCCTCCGACAGATAGAAGAGAAGGGTTATGCCCAGGAATATGCCTCAGATTCACGCCATATCCATCAGATAGGTGTCAACTTCTCATCGGAAAAGGGAACGATTGGTGAGTGGAAGGAAAAATGAATACTCTGAATTCGCCATCGGAAAGTGAACGGGTTTGCTCCAGATTATGTGCAAAAGGGTCAAAGGTACCTATCCCTCGCCCCTACTCTGCAAAGACGATATCATTGTAAATGCGCACAACATCAGCAACGTCAAAGTCTGTTTCCGCTTTTGTGCGGCTAGCTTTAGAAAAAGCCAGTTTTGCAGTATCTTCCATAGCTAAGTAATGTAGCATAGCCGAAGCTAAAGCTTTTGCATTTTTAGTTGGTACAATGAAACCATTTACACCGTCGTCTACAAGTTCGCGACAACCTGCAATATTGGTGGTTATAATAGGCTTTCCAGATGCACATGCTTCCATCAAGGATCGGTTCATGCCTTCTCCATAGTATGAGGGTAGTGTGACAACTATACCTTTTTGACGGTAAATCTCATCTATGTTATTTGTGAAACCAATATACTCCAATACCCCGTCTTTCTCGTCATGACGTATTCTGCTTTCAGGTACACTTTTAGGATATGAAGGGTCGAGGGAACCAAGTACCTTGAACTTTGCTTCAGGATGTTTCGACTTGACTATACGTGCAGCCTCGGCAAATTCCTCATACCCTTTTTCCCATAGCACACGTCCGATAAATAGAAAGACTGTTGAGGAGGAGCTATTGTCATAGGCACGAAAGCGTTTCACGTTAACTCCCTCTCCGCCTTTGAGCATAATGATTTTGTGCTTATTGCACAAATGTTTTTCTTCCACAATCTTCCGATTGCTTTCATTAAGTAGGAGTAAGTGATTAGAGCATGATAAACCAATACGATAAAGCATTCTTGCGATGCGTGCAACGAGTCCTGTATTGGTGAACGAGTAACCGAGTCCTGCCATCATTGCGGTAGAATGGCATCCTGTCAATCGTGCTGCAATGGAACCATATATGTTTGGCTTGATAGTATAGTTGAATACAAAATCTGGTTTCTCGCTTTTAAAAATAGATAATAATCTAAGAAAATAGCTTACGTCTTTCAGTGGGTTTACGCCAGTGCGCCCCATGTTTATAGGAATGTATTTTACTCCGTGGGGGATCTCAGTACGCATTTGTTTGTCTTCTTTTTCTGGGGCTACAAGCACAACTAAACATCCCTTTTTCAAGAAGTTATTAATAATCTCTCCACGGAAATTCACAAGTCCCCACAAGGTGTTGTCACAAAACAATATTTTTGTTAGCTTGTTTTCTTTCATATAGTTATTTCTTTTCTATCTGTTCACATTATTTTACCCAACGGTCAAGAGTGGTTAACCTTATAACGCAAATCATAGAGATATATTATTGCCTATTCTTGTTTTTTTGCTAATTGTTACTCTTGCAAAGGAGCAAAGCCTTCTTTCTAATCATATGTAAATAGCTTTACCAGTGCCTTCAAGACATATGCTCGATATTTTATTTTGAACAGAAGAGATGTATGGTTGGTCTTTCCTCCATCTGTCACTGTGTCTTCATGGCGGCGGTAGAGCATCAGTGGTTGTGGCAAAAAGCGAAATTTGAAATGGCGCAATCCCACAAGACCAAGCCACAAGTCGTGGCCTACACCATATTTTGGGAAAGGAAGAGTCTTGTCTATCACAATGCGTCTGAAAGCCATGCAACTGCCAAGGAAACTTGGTTTGATGAAATTGTACAATACAGATGGCTTAAACTTGCGGAATCCCGACTTGTAATATTGGCAGCTTGGGGTGAGGTTTGCATCGGCAATATAGCAGTCTGACATTACCATGTCGGCATCCGAAAGGGCTTCGGCCATCGCTTTAACCTTGCCATCGAGCCACACGTCGTCTTGGTCAGCCAAGAAAATTACGTCTCCGTGGCTGTGCCGGATGGCGTTCTCGAAGTTTCTAGTGGCGTAGTCAATTGAGAACTTTAACTTGCTTTTGTCGTGGTGATACACTTTAATGCGCTTGTCGTCAAGAGCCTCTATTATTTGAAGTGTATTGTCGGTAGAGGCATCGTCGGAAACAATCACTTCGTCATCGGCGCCAATCTGCGTAAGTATTGACGACAACTGTTCTTCTATATATTTTTCGCCATTGTATGTGGCTATGCAGACAGAAATCATTTTGTTGAATGTTGTTATAAACAAAAAATATTTCGCTTAGTTTTTATACTAAACATTATATATCATGTTGCGAACTTTTGCCAAGGCTTCTTTGGAATATTTCTCGCAGAAAATGGCATGTCCACTCTCCGCAATCTTTTTATGCAAGTCGGGTGAGAGTGCCAAAGAGTCTATCGCAGCGGCAAATTTATCAGCATCATCTTCTGTGAGGCAAGATGCCTTATCGGTGAAATCCAGTCCTTCGACACCAACTGTTGTGGTGACGAACGGAATATTCATAGCTGTGGCTTCTAAAATTTTCATGCGCATACCGCTACCTGTGAGGATGGGGACAACCATAATAGCACCTTGGGCGGCATCTGCTAAATTTTCTATAAATCCTAATCTGCGTATTCGAAGATGGGCATCTGAATACTTTTCCGGCCATCCACCTCCGATTATATCGAATGATTTGTATTGGCATGTTACTTTGCACAATACTTTGTCAATGAACCAATCTATTCCCTCGTGGTTGGGCGTATGTCCATATCCTCCAACAAATACGAACTTGCCGTTCCATGGTGTGTAGGGCAAAGGTTTGGCGTTGACTGCCGCCGGCGATACATGAATGGGAGATATCACCCCATCTTCCATTAGTATCTCTTTGTCCTTTTGGGTAAGAGTCACAACGGTGTCGTAAGCGTTCATCGCCCGTATTTCAAATGATTTGCTCTCATTGAAAGCCTTTTGTTGGGATGCGGTAAGGTTGAGGCGTTCAAAGAAGCGCTCATTCTTTTTGTAATGTATCTCATGCTGCACAAAGACTTTTTTTACTGTTGCAGGTAAGTCGAAGACTAAATCTATGGCAGGGAAGAATTCTATTTGTACAATGTCTATCTTTTGCGAAGATATAATGTCAGCTAAGAACTTCTTCAGTCTGCCTGTCCGCATAATGCAGATAGACCTTAGAGCCACATCGAACTGAAAATCTTGACTGTTTGGCGTGATGAATGCTCCGAATCCTCTTTTTACTTTATTGTATATAAAGCGTGGGTCGCGCAGTTGCCACTTATAATAATATGGTTTGAATGTTACGTCGGTCCAAATCTGTGCAAGTTGTTCCATATTGGCAAGAGTATTTTTCCTGTCTTGTTGGAACACAATAGTTATATTATGAACCTTACGCAGTTCGTCAATCATGTTGAATTGAGCTTGCGCACCGCCTGAGTTCAACGGCCAAGGTAATTGGGTCGTGATTATAAGTATATTCATGTTTTTCTATACAGTCATTGAATATGCAGAAGCCCTAAATAGGGTTTTGACGTTTATCTTGTATGCTTTGATAAGTTTCCGCGCTGTCCAAATCTTCCAAGGGGCACGCCTGTTACATTCAGCCAAGTCTAACGCCATTCTCTTTTCCGTCCAAATGGGGAGAAGATCTGCCAATATTTTCTTTATGACACCTTGAACTTCGGCTGTAGGCAGTGTGGAGATAAAGTGTTCAAACCAAACATTTGCTTGTACGTCAGCCATCAGTTTACCCGAAAGGTTTTGAACCGTATTGGAAACGGTTGCACTATGTTTTCTATAGCCAAATACCACTCGTTTGGTGCTGACTACACCATGCTCAAAGGCTGCTTGGAATGCAGTGATATGGTCAGAGTTCCATGCGTATGGGAAATCTATATATCCTCCATTGTCCATAAGCCATGAACGCTTAATGACAATGTCCCCCATATAGAAATCATCGCCTTTCCATGACCTCAATATGAAAGCACCCGCAGATTCGTGCTCTGGATGTTGTTGTGTAAGACCTATGATTTCTGACTTCTCATTTATAATCTCAGTCCAACCGTGAAGAACATTTACTTGGGGATATGCGGAAATGAGTTCTGCGTATTCTTGCAAACAATGTGGTAAGAGTATGTCGTCATCGCCCATGTTTATCACATAGTTTCCTGTGGCATAACGCAAACAGTCATTCCAGTTGCTAACCAATTTTTGGCTTCCATATCCTTTATAGCGCTTCTTATACACGATGCGTTCATCATTGTACTTGCTGACAATGGTGTCTAAATCGTAAGGCGAGCCATCATTGACAATGACGAGTTGCCAATGCGGATACGTCTGTTTTGTCACACTCTCTATGCTTTCCTGCAAATATTGTGGCTTATATGCAGGAATAATAATAGAAAAGGTTATCGGAGAAATAGAAGCCATAGTTGTTAATATCGTTTTTTATATGTACTTGCGAGTTCTTTGATACTCGTTGAGTATGTTGTTCGCTATTGTAAGAGTTGTTTTAGCTTTTTGAAAGACGCATCCCAAGTAAATTTCATGATGTTCTCATGTCCTTTCGTGGCAATGTTACAGCGTAGTTTGTCGTCCTTAATTAGAATACATACATTCTTGGCCAATGATTCCACATCATATATGTTTGAGACTAAAGCTGTTTCTTTGTCCTTTGCCATGCACAGAAATCCTCCATTTTTAGTGCATGCCACAGCACAGCCGCATATCATAGCTTCGCCAACAGTAAGTCCAAATCCTTCAAAGTCTGACGCTGCAATATAGATGGCACCACTGTTGTAGATGTCATTTAGCTCCTTTCTTGTGGGATTTCTATGATATGTATACCATGAAGGCATATCTGCAGGTGGGTTATATGCACCAAACATTGTGACATGTAGTTCTGGTATTTGTTCTTTTACAATGTCCAAGGCTTTCCAAGAGTCTATGCAGCGTTTATGGTCGAGCACATGGTTAAGCATGACTACATGATACTTGTCTCTTTTTTCAATTGTTTGTGTTAGTTGAAACTCCTCAAAATTGAACCCATTAGGTATGTATGTAGCTTGACCTCCGGCTTGCTGTACTTTGTCTTTCAACCATGGTGCAATAGCAATATTATGCATTCCAAATCTGTATGAAGCGGCGATATTCTCTTTTGTATCCGCCCATATTTCATAATCTTGAATGAAATAGAATTTTCTGTCGTTTGACAACGTTTTGATTTTGTTTAATTCGCAGGCAGTCTCGTATGCGGTTGCGAATATTATATCATTCTGCTTTATGTTTAGCCATGGAGAAGAGAAGCGATAACAAAAGAGTTTGTGGACATTCTTATTGAATGAAAAGTAAGTGCCACCTCTTAGTTGTCCTTTGAATTTTCTGTAGTAAAATCCCACGAAGGAGTATACATACATCCACAACTTTTCGTAATGACATCTGGCATGAGAATATGCTATAATGACATTGTGTCCATCTGACGCAAGATAGTTGGCGTATTCATAGATAACTTTATATCCTCCAATAGGTGCGCACTCTCTGTTTTCATTGATTTCCATTCCTGGGAGCAGGAAATATATATTGTCTATCTTTCTCATTTTGCTCTTATTTATTAAATATACCTTTTGCCTTGCCACTGAGTAGCAGCTTGCATTGTATTAGATTCTGTAAAGTGCATACCAATGTCACTATTGATTGAACAACCACCAATCCCACAATGCCAAAGCGAGTTGTTACAGGGTAAGCAAATAAAATGAAAAGGATTGCCATCGCGAAGACTGTCGCTACGGTCAAGTTCATTTTTCCTATACCATATATGATATTGCTATAGCACATACTCGTGAGTAATATAAAGGTATAGATTGCAACCCAAATGGAAAGCGTAATGTCTACGTGAACCTTGCCGGTTGTCCATATGGCATAGAAAACATTGGAAAATATCAGCATAACTAATAACACCACAAACATGGCGCATACCAATAATTCCATTTTTCTTGTCGTGGAGCGTATCCAGTTGATGTCGCCTCTATTGTAAGCATCGGTTGTTGCACTCCACATGGGATTTGACACCAGTGTGAAAAAGACGGTTAGCATCGTAAAATAGCGATAAGCTATTTGGTAAGGTGTAACCTCTGACGGAGACAAGGCATTTGATATTACAATGTTTGCTGTACACATAAGCAGCATACCAGAAATCTGTCCGACAAAGAATTTCATGCCAAGATTCACGAGCGACATAATAGCATCTTTTCTGAAAGTACTGACGTTTGGGCTCAATTCCTTGTATTTGTATTTGAAGGCATATATGGAAAACGCAATATACACAAGTAAAGGCATTGCTGTAAAAATGACGCAAACAGCAAGAAAACTTTTGCTGTCTGTCATTGACAGCGCCCACAAGCCTAATAGGGTCAATGTACTTGCAATGGATCCCATTAGGTTGTTGATTGCAGGTTTCTGCAAAGCAAGGAAAAAGGAACCAATGATTTTTGCTGCAAAGCTTAAACTTATATTTATGCCTATCAGCGTAGCAACTAATCTGAGGTTAGGTATTAGGCTTTTGTCAACGTTAAGCATAGGGTAAATATCGGCAGTGTTGACAAAAACGATAAGTCCGCATAACAAAACTAAAGCAATTGCCGATAAGACTATCACGGCTGTAGACACAAGTTCTTTTGCACGCATCATGTCATTGTGCGCAATCTCTTCAGCCAGTTTGTTCCTTAATCCATTGCTTAGCCCGATGTCAAAGTTGTCCATCCAAGTTATGACGGAGCTAAGTGTGAGCCACAAGCCATACTCGTAAATGGTAAGACAATTTAGAGCCAATGGCACAAGCAGCAGTTGCACAACGAGACTCCATCCTTTAATAACGAATGAGGCCGCAATGTTTTTTACAAGCAATTGTGATCTTTGCTCGCTTTTGTTATATCTATTTAATACATTTTTAATGATGTCTTTCATAAAAGCCAGTTTTAGCCAAAATAGTTTGCAACCAACATATTATAGATTAACATATATAATCCAACGCAAGTGATACCCAAACGCACTATGTATTTAGGCTTAAAGATGTAGAGGCAATACGAAAAGAGTACGGCATCGACAATCCCGTATAAATCGCTTATGCGTGTTGCGATTACTGGTACGGTTGCCATACTTAGCATTATGAATAAACTTCCAGCTTCAATTTTCATCAAGATAGGGAAATAAAAATTCTTTTCAGTTAAATAGTCGTTGAAATATAATAGCAGGTAGAAAAGGAAGCACTTTGCTAAGAAGTAAACATTCTTATAGGGAGTAACCATTTCTACCCATCCTGTTCCTTGGTCAGCAGAATTTTTATAATAATCGACCTTGCCACCAAATAATTCTGATGGCAAGAAAGAAAACAGATCTATGTGCAAAAAATACATGACAAATCCTATAGGAACAATAGCCCCCATTAGTATCTTTGCCTTTGTGGATATAACTTTATTCCCTAATATAAAAAAAGGAAGAAATGAAATGCTTGAATAATGAAATAGGATAGCTATAATAAATGTAGTTGATAGGAGGATATATTTCTTTTCTGCACACCATTTGACAGATAGCATTAAAAATGCTCCCGCCGCAGCCGCTCTAATTTGCACTAAGTCGTGTAACTCGTAATAAACAGGAATATAAATGAGCAAGGCCGTAAAAAAGAACGGTGTCATCTTTTTTATCATTTTCATTTTTAATGGAATACTGCAAATAGCATAGATAAAAAAAATGAAAGTTATTCCACCACCAAAAGCCAGAATGCAGCGACTTAAGTAGATGTATGTCGGTTCGGTTGAGAGGGCAATAAGTTCATCGTCATTATTGTAGAATAAGATTTCGTAGCTTTCGGCATCAGCTACTGTGCTGACATCTTTAATGCCAGCAGCAAGTATCATTATGGCAATGAGCCCTCCCAAAATATAATATATATATTTCTCTGAAAGTGACTCTTCTGCAAATGCTAATATGACAATCGTTGCAAATAGAAATAGCAGAAATACGTTCATTTATTACTTATTCCCCTTGTTGTTGGCTTGGGTTAATATATATATGCTTGTGCCAATAAAAGCCAAAAAAGTCACAAAAATAGAGATAAGCATTCTTTTGGGACCAGCAGGCTTTATTGGTGTCATTGCTGTTGTAATAGCTGTGAATGCAGGGGTGTTCTCTTGTATCTTAGTTTGTGCAACTTGAGCCTGTGTTGCAAGAGCGGAATATGCATTGTATAGTAATTGCATTTCATTTTCCATGTCATCTATTTTGGAACTTACACTTCGTAACGTAACTTCTGTATTGGAATCGGACATGTAAGCATAATTTTGGCGAGCTCTTTCATATTTAGCTTTTGCTTCGTCTCGTAATTTTTTGAAATAGTTATAATCGTTACGTGCTTTTTTGGTACGATAATCAATGATGAAAGATTGCATTCTTCCTAACACGGAATCTCCAAGTGTTGCACAAACATTAGGGTCTTGATCTTTAACAGTGATATTAATTGCATCTGTTTTTTTGTCAATAGAACATGTTATATTTCCTTTTATGGCATTTACAACATCCTGTTGATCTTTTGCTAAGTTGCGAATGTTTATTTTTTCATTGCTTTTGTATGGAGTGTTGGCTACTTTTTCTTTAAAGAGGTTCTGAATAGGACCAAAGATATATTTCTCCCAAAAAGGAACTTTTTGGTAACTTTTTATATAATCGTAATAATGTGCTTGTATTTTTCCGTCTTTAGTTTTTACCTCAATAGGAAAAAGTGTAACAATAAAGTTTGGAGATTTTAATAGGTCAGGATAGAGCAATGGTGAAATAGCATCTTGACCTTGACCTAATTTCCCAAGACCATCTAATCCAAAGGACGATGCTAAAGAGCTAATAGCATTGCCTGTACTAGAACCATTGCTTTCTGGTGCTAATTCTATACTACATGTATAATATCTTGGAATGCAAATTGTTACAAGGTAGGTAGCTATAAGAACAATCGGTAATGTTTTTACATAGAGTATCTTATGTCCCCACAGTTTTTTAAGGATTGCTTGTAAATCTATAATTTGTTTTTCTTCATTCATGTTTTTATATTTAGTATAGTTCTGTTTTTTTTGTAATAACTGAATAATTGGGGCTTTATTGTCTTAGATGGTAATTTTTATAGTTCCTTAGTTGCTTTTTATTTCATGTCTGTTTTTTGATTCGTAATGATTATCTCTTCATGCATTGACAAAATCATTGCTGGATGATACTCTCATGGGGACACATCAAACATATTGTGGTCGTTTTCATTCTCTTTATTTTAGTTTCTCTAAGCGTTGTTGGTTAATGCTTTGAGAAAATATTATGTGCTCGCAACTTGTCGGGTACTTGTCGGGTACTTGTCGGGTTACTTGTCGGTTACTTGTCTGGTGTTTGGCTCTTATCACGGTTCGATTTTATACATAAAGTGATGTTCTTGGTAAACGCGCATGGAAATCTGTGTCATTGAAATTCCCCAAGTCTTACTTGTGTGTTGCTCATAAATATTTCTTTAAAAGAGCTTCTTTCAAAATTTGCTTATCATCTATTTTGTCGTCGAGTCCATGACCTGTGCACATCTTTTTTACAAAAGGTGTTAGCTCAAACTTATTTGTAGGTGTCTTGGATTTTATAGATATAATTCGTTGAATGGCATTCTTGACTTGCTCAAGTACAGAAATGTCATTTATTTCGTAGATTGTCTTTGCTAACGAAGACTGTATTTCTATTGCTGTCATTGTTGATGTGGTCTTATTTTCTGCAAAGTTACGCCATTTGTTTGTAATAACAAAATGTTTAGGCAGTTAATCTTTTTGCAATTCGGCTTTAATTTTGTTAATCCATTCCTTGAAATGCGGACATTTAGATAAAATGGTTTCTATACCAATGATTTGTAACAATCCAGTTCCATAGAGAACTTTATCGTATCCAGGTATAGCTTCCTTCAATCTCTTTGATGGGGCTGTGTTGGGACCATTGTCAATATCTTCTGGATTAGGAAATTCTGAAATAATTTCATTTAATCTCTTTATGTCGGCTTCCCCTTTGTCGAAGAGTTCGTTAAAGCCTTTGTCAGAAGAAAATACCAAAGCTTCAATCTCGTGCAGCTGAATGTATGGAATGAAGATGATATTTCCTCTTACTTTTTGGGCAATCTCCTGTTGTATGCAATCTTCGATTGTCCGTACCCGTTCCTATGTGGGAGGAGCAAATGCATATTCCTGAAGCCACTTCTCTAAATCATTTTTATCAAGGCGCTTGAATGTGCTTGCACCGTTGGCTTTGTCAACAGTAATGATGTCATCAACATCGAAGTTGTTGATGAGCTCTGCCGATTGGGTTGCAACGATGATTTGGCTTCCTCGTGCAGATGCTGAACGAATCAAACCAGAGAGTTTGCTTATAGCCAAAGGGTGTAGACCTAATTCCGGTTCGTCGATGATTATTACTTCTGGCAAATTCGGTTGCATCAAAAGAGTTGCTATGGCAATGAAACGGATGCTTCCATCTGATAAATCTCTGGACGAGAAATATTTGTCCGGAGATTTTTTGTCTATCCATTGCAGTTCTATCTTTTGTGAGTCCAAAAGTGAGGGCTCCAGAACGAATTTTTCGAAATAGGGCATGACAGACTGTACAACCAATTCTAATCGTCTAAATGTTTTTGTGTATTTTTCTTTTAGCAAGTACAAGATAGAAGGCAGGTTGGCACCATCTTTTGCCAAAAAACGATTGTCCTCTAAGTATGATTTCCTTCTTAGCGGAGAAGTCTCACTTGTGTCATGGAAATGGTAGTGTTTGAATCTCTGAAGATGCTTTTCCATGACGAGTGTTGCCGTTGAGTTTTGCCCAGATAGTTCACTTTCGTCAATATTGTGTCTCAGGTATTCAGACTCACCATTGGCGTTGTCGCAAGCCTCTTCTGCCAAGAACAAGCTTCCATTAGACCTTGGTTGGAGACAGAAAGAGTACTTGCTGTCCTTGTACCTGATTTCTGATTTTATTTCTTGGGTATGCTTCAATCCGAAAAACATAATGTCTTCCGCATTGTGTCGCATGGTATAATTGTGTAATCTTTGCTCAAAAAGATTTTCTACGAGTTTGAAATATGATATAAAATTACTTTTACCGGCACCATTGGAACCGATAAATACATTGATAGGCTTCAAGTCAAGATTCATCTGTTTGATGGACTTATAGCCTGTTATGGTAATGTTCTCTATCATGCCGTTCTTATCGTTTTGTCTTTTTCTTGCAAAAGTACAACTATCTTTTGAAATAGCAAAATTTTATTTCATGCATTGACAAAATCATTGCTGGATGATACTCTCATTTGGGACACATCAAACATATTGTAGTCGTTTCCCTTGGGAAGAACAAGTGCAAGACCTCACAGAAGTAAGATGAAATGTTTTCCCATACAGTCCTTTTCGTGGCTCTGTGCGGTCTTGCTATCTGTCCATTATCGCCTGAAGAGACGCTTGAAGATTTTCTTCACAACACTCTCTTTCTTAGGAGGATTGACGATGGGTGTCACTTTGGTTGAAGCGGAAGGAGATGTCTGCTGAGGCTTCTTGCCATGGCGTGAGTTGTTCTTGCGGGAACCGTTGGCGGAATTCTGCTTTCCTGAAGCATTGTTCTGCTTGCCTGCGTTGTTTTGCTTACCAGAAGCACTATTCTGTTTGCCTTGGTTGTTCTGTCTCCCTGAGTTGTTTTGTCTTCTCTTCTCGCCGTTAGCCTGGTCGTTGGGGCGCTGTTGCCTTCTGTTGGCGTTGTTAGACTTGCCATTGGCATTTGTTGACTCGGAAGTCTGAGCACTCTGAGCGTTACCCTTCATGTTGTCATTTGCTTTGCCATGCTGGCGATTGTTGCGATGGCGTTGCTGCTTCTGAGTGTCACTGCTCTTGGCTGCAGTCTCTTGTGAACCGTTAGTGACGTTCTCCTTGCTTGCTACATTGTCAGTAGCGACACCGTTGTCCTGACGCTTGGCTTTCTCAGGACGATCCTTGCGGTTGTTGGGCTTGCGTTTGTGAGAAGTCTGGTCACGGTCTTTGCGGCGTCTGCTCTTGGCAGAGTTGTTGCCACTGCGTCTCGGCTTGCTCTGCTTGCTGTATTCGGGGCCCTCGCCACATCCGTCGGGGAGCTGCACCTTTTCTACAGTCTTCTCCAAGAATTTCTCAATCTGCTGGAAGTAGAAGATGTCATCTTCGCTGACGAAAGTGATAGCCACACCATCACGGTCTGCACGAGCTGTACGTCCGATGCGGTGTACATAGTCCTCTGTGTCGTGAGGCACGTCATAGTTGATGACCAGTGCAATGTCGTCGATGTCGATGCCACGAGCCACGATGTCGGTCGCCACGAGGACGTCGATCTGTCCGCTCTTGAACTTGAACATGATGTCGTCACGCTCAGCCTGCTCTAAGTCGGAGTGCATCTCACCACAGTTGATGTGCTTGCGCTGCAGTGACCCAGCAACCTGCTTCACCTTCATCTTGCTTCCGCAGAAGATGATGACACGCTTCAGGTCTCCAGCCTTGAAGATATCCTTGATGATGTCCATCTTCTGTGTCTCGTAGCAAACGTATGCCTTTTGCTGGATTTTCTCTGCCGGTTTGCTGACGGCAAGTTTGATCTCTACAGGATTCTTGAGCAGAGTCTTGGCTAATTCTTCTATCTTCTCTGGCATGGTAGCAGAGAACATGATGGTCTGACAGGTGTCGGGGAGCTTGGCTGCAATGGTCTTGATGTCTTCCGAGAAGCCCATGTCTAACATGCGGTCAGCTTCGTCAAGGATGAAGAAACTCACCTTGCTCAGGTCCACGTTGCCCAAACTGATGTGAGAGATAAGTCTTCCTGGTGTGGCAATCACCACATCGGCGCCCATGCGCAGGCTCTTCAACTCTTGGTCATAACGGTTGCCGTCGTTGCCGCCGTATACCGCCACACTGCTTACGCCGTTGAGGTAATAGCCGAAGCCCTGCATCGCTTGGTCTATCTGCTGAGCCAACTCACGGGTAGGCGACATGATGACACAGTTGATGGCATCGGCAGGATAACCGCCGTCATCGAGTTTGCTCAGTACGGGCAACAGATAGGCGGCAGTCTTACCGGTACCAGTCTGGGCGACGCCCATGACATCGTGTCCCTGCAATATTTCGGGTATACATTTCTCCTGTACGGGGGTGCAAGTCTCGAAACGCATGTCATAGAGAGCGTCGAGGACATTGTCATTTAAGTCTAATTCGTCGAAATACATTCTTTTTCTTTTTTTTGTTTAAGGGTGATTCATAATTACCTCGGAGCTTTGCGATAACAGAAATAAGCCACGAAGGCAAAGAGGATGTTGGGCAACCATGCGGCTAACATCGGCGGAAAGTCAGCCTGGATGGCAAAGGTGGCGGAGACGGTCTGCAGCATGATGTAGCTAAAGCTGAGTGCGAGTCCGATACCGAGGGATGTTCCCATTCCTCCCTTTCTCTTGCGTGAAGACAGGGAGACGCCAATGATGGTGAGGATAAAGGAGGCGAAGGAAGCGGCGATGCGCTTGTGGTACTCCACCTGGTACTGTACGACATTGCCAGACCCACGGTCAATCTGTTTGGAGATGTAATCCTTCAGTTCCGGACTGGTGAAAGTCTCCTGTTGCCCTTTGGAGTAAACCAAGTCGGTAGGTTCCATCATGATGACCGTGTCTTTCTCTATCCCACTGGTGATGTGCTCCTTGAGACCCTGCAGCTGGCGCACTTTCCAGTTGCGTATCTTCCAGTGGTACTTAGAGTCGGAGATGGTGTCGTACTGTGCCTCCATAGCCGTGAGATGGCTCACGAGCTTCTTGTCCTTGAACTTGTCGAGGCAGAAACCGTAACCCCTCTTCATAGTGTTGTCATAGTGCTGCAGATAAGCAATCACGCCCTTGTCCACCTGCAGCTGCACATTGTCGGCCGAATTGTTGCGTGTCTTCTTCTTGTACGTGTTCTCGAAGTTCATTCTCACCACTGTGCCGTGTGGAATGATGTAAGCCGAGAGGGTATAGGAGAGTGCCGAGAGCATGATACAAGTTATCATGTACGGGCGCAAGAGTCGCTTGAAGGAGACTCCCGATGCCATGATGGCGATGATCTCGGAGTTGCCTGCCATCTTCGAGGTAAAGAAGATGACGGCGATGAAGACGAACAGCGCACTGAAGAGGTTGGCGAAATACGGCACAAAGTTGGCGTAATAGTCGAAGACGATAGCCGTCAACGGTGCGTGGTTCTCACTAAACTTCGGCAGGTTGTCGTTGACGTCGAAGACGATGGCGACAGAAATAATGAGCAGGATAGAGAAGAAGTAGGTGCCCACAAACTTCTTGATGATGTACCAGTCCAGACGATAGATGTACCTGAAGGGATTGAATACTCTCAGCACCTTCAGGAAACGCAGGAATCCAAGCTTCCGGCGTAGCCAGCTGAAAGCTTTTATGAGCCATCCGAAGTGCCGGCCGGCCCATCTTGCCGTCCTGTACAGACGGCGGTGGTTCCTTAATTGTCTAAATGTTTTCATCTTTTTTGTTTACTTGCTTTGAAGCTTTTCTGTTTTGTCGCCCTGCAACATCGATGTCAGTTCTTAAAAAGTGATGTTACTTTCTTCTTCCCAACTGGTCGATGACCGAAGCCTTCCACTGCACGAAGTCGCCCTGTTCGATGTGCTGGCGTGCATCAGTGACGAGGCGCAGGTAGAAGGCGAGGTTGTGGATGCTTGCTATCTGCATGGCGAGCAGTTCCTGTGCCTTGAAGAGATGGTGTAGGTACGCCTTGGTCGTGATGCGGTCGATGTCACAGCCATCGGGGTCGACAGGCGAGAAGTCCATCTCCCATTTCTTGTTGCGCATGTTCATCGTTCCCTCGTAGGTAAAGAGCATGGCATTGCGTCCGTTGCGTGTGGGCATCACACAGTCAAACATATCCACGCCGCGCTCGATGGCTTCGAGGATGTTCTGCGGAGTACCCACGCCCATGAGGTAGCGTGGCTTGTCTTTCGGCAAGATTTCGTTCACCACCTCAATCATCTCATACATCACCTCCGTTGGCTCACCTACCGCCAGACCACCGATGGCATTGCCGTCGGCACCCTTGTCGGCGACAAACTTAGCGGCTTCGCGTCTTAGCTCGGGGAACGTACAGCCCTGTACGATAGGGAAGAGGCTCTGTTCGTATCCGTAGAGCGGTTCTGTCTCGTGGAAACGTTTCAGACAACGGTCGAGCCATCTCTGCGTCATTTCGAGACTCTTCTTAGCGTACTGGAAGTCGCTTTGTCCCGGAGGACATTCGTCGAGTGCCATCATGATGTCGGCACCGATGATGCGCTCTGTGTCCATGACATTCTCCGGGGTGAAGATATGCTTGCTACCGTCAATGTGCGAACGGAACTCGCATCCTTCTTCACGCAGTTTGCGTATCCCTGTAAGTGAGAATACCTGAAAGCCGCCACTGTCCGTAAGGATAGGGCGCTCCCAGCCGTTGAAGCCATGCAGACCACCTCCGGCACGCAGCACCTCCAGTCCTGGACGCAAATAGAGGTGGTAAGTGTTGCCAAGGATGATCTGAGCCTTCACCTGCTGGCGCAGTTCTTCGAAGTGCACACCCTTCACCGTTCCTACTGTACCTACGGGCATGAAGATTGGTGTCTTGATCTGTCCGTGGTCAGTAGTGATGATGCCGGTACGTGCATCACTCGCCTTGTCAGTTATCTGTAGTTCAAACTTCATTGTTGTTTCTTTTTTCTTTTGGGAAGGATTCCTACTTTTCTTCTTTTTGAGAGGAATCCTTCTTCTCTTTGATACTCAAGTCGATGGGGTTGTCTACCTTCTCGTCGGTGAGAGCAAACTTCCACACATCGGCAACCGTCTCCACATAATGGAAGTCAACGCCTTTGCGGTAGATGGCTGGAATGTCCTCGATGTCCTTCTTGTTGTCCTGGCAGATGACGATGTCGGTTATCCCGGCACGCTTTGCCGCAAGAATCTTCTCCTTGATGCCACCTACGGGGAGCACTTTTCCGCGAAGCGTTATCTCGCCCGTCATAGCCGTGTTCTTGCGTACCTTGCACTGGGTGAGTGCCGAGGCAATGCTTGTGGCGATGGTGATGCCTGCCGATGGACCGTCCTTTGGTGTCGCTCCCTCTGGTACGTGTATGTGGATGTTCCAGTTTTCAAAGATGCGATAGTCAATGCCAAGGAGGTCGACATGTGCCTTGACGTATTCCAAGGCAATGACCGCCGACTCCTTCATGACGTCACCGAGGTTGCCCGTGAGTGTGAGCTTACCCGCCTTTCCCTTACTCATTGATGTCTCGATGAAGAGAATTTCTCCTCCCACTGAAGTCCAGGCAAGTCCTGTCACCACACCGGCATAACTGTTGCCTTGATAGATGTCGCGACTGAAGGGCGGGTTGCCCAATAGTTCCTCCATGTCGGCGGGAGCAAGTGTGGTCTTCTCTATCGTGTCAGAGCAAGCCAAGCGATAAGCCATTTTGCGGAGCGCCTTGTTGAGTTGCTTTTCCAACTGGCGCACGCCACTCTCACGTGTATAACGCTCAATGACAGTCTCTAAAGCCGATTTCGTAAACTTTATCTTCGGTTCGTATTTGTCGAGACCTGTATCCGCCAATTCGCGTGGCACGAGATGGCGTTTGGCGATTTCTATCTTCTCTTCGGTGATGTATCCACCCACTTCAATCATCTCCATACGGTCACGCAAAGGACCAGGGATGACACTAACATCATTAGCCGTGGCAATGAACAACACCTTCGACAAGTCGTAGTCCACGTCCAGATAGTTGTCGTGGAAAGCCTTGTTCTGCTCTGGATCCAATACTTCGAGCAACGCCGATGACGGGTCACCATGGAAGTTGTCTTGAGCCACCTTGTCTATCTCGTCGAGGATAAAGACCGGGTTGCTGCTTCCCGCCTTCTGGATGTTCTTGATGATACGTCCCGGCATGGCACCGATATACGTTCTTCTGTGTCCGCGAATCTCCGACTCGTCGTGGAGACCGCCCAATGACATGCGCACGTACTTCCTTCCCATCGCCTTGGCAATGCTCTTGCCAAGACTCGTCTTGCCGACACCCGGAGGGCCATAGAGGCAGATGATAGGACTTTTCATGTCGCCCCTCAGCGATCTCACGGCAAGGTGTTCCAGTATGCGTTCCTTCACTTTCTCCATGCCATAGTGGTCATGGTCAAGTACCTTCTTGGCGTGTTTCAGACTCAGGTTGTCGTCGGTATACTCATTCCACGGCAAGTCCACCATCGTCTGCAGATAGCTGACGAGGATAGGGTAGTCGGGGCTTTGTGGGTTGATAGTGTCCAGTTTGTTGAACTCTTTGTCGAACACCTTGCGAGTCTCCTCGTTCCACTTCTTCTTGCCAGCCTTTTCCTTGAGTTCCTTTTTCTCTAGGTTAGACTCGTCCCCACCCAGTTCTGCACGGATGTTCTTGATTTGCTGGTGAAGGAAATATTCCTTCTGCTGCTCGTCGAGGTCGAAGTGCGTCTTCTGCTTGATTTCTTCCTGGATGCGGAGGAGTTGCATCTCCTTGTCAAGAGCTTTGAGGGCGAGAGAGATTCTTGTGGTAAGACTTCCTGTTTGGATCATCTCCTCTTTGTCCTCTACGCTGAAAGGCATGTTGGTGCAGATGAAATTCGCCTGTAGGAAAGGGTTTGTGATATTGCTGATGGCATATTCCGCCTCACGTCCGAACTCATCGTTGTTCCGTACGAATTTCAGAGCTTCCGTGCACAGCATACTGTTGATGGTCGTGAAATGAGCATCCTTGGCATCGGGCCATGTCTCCTTCAGGCTGGTCACCTCTGCCGTATAGAAAGGTTCCTTGCCGATGATCTTTTTGAGTCGGCATCTGCCCATTGCCTGTACGACTACAGTCGTTGTGGAAATACCTTCCGCCGTCATGGGGAGGTTGACACTTTTCAGTATCTTGGCGAAGACTCCGACTGGATAGAGGTCTTTTGTGTCAGGGCTTTCGCAATCTTCGTCCTTTTGGCAGAACAAACAGAAAACCCCGTCTTGCTTTTCCGCCATCTCCCTTGTGAGTGCAAGACTTTGCTGTCTGCCAGCCACGATGGGTGCTATCACGGTAGGAAACATGACAAGGTTGCGTGTGCACAGGGTGGGGTATACACCAGACTTGTTTCCCTCCATCAGTACGGAGATGTCTCCATCATAGTCTGCCACCATTTGGAATTGTGAGTTGTTCCTTTTGTTCATAGATAGTGTTAAAATCTCTTGGTTTTATGGATGATAACCTGAAAAGACGTGTTTGAAAGTGCAAAGTTACGCTTTTTCTTTCAATAAAAGAAAAATATAGACAAAAAGAATGTGAACGTCTTCTTTTTGAGGGTGATGGAAGCCTTCCTTCGTTTCCGCCTTCTGTGCAGAAGGACGGAAAGTCAGTTCTTGCTTCCTTCTTTTCCTGTACGATAGCAGAGGACGGTCAATCGTCGCTTCCTTCTGCCGTGCGCAAGATGATGGATGTGGCGCCGATGGTGAAGAGCGTGCCGTCTTCGATGACGCGTCTCTCCTTGTCGCCGAGAATTTCGTTGTCTACAAAAGTGCCGGTGTAGCTGGGACCGTCGCGCAGGACATATTTCAGTCTTCCCTTTTTGTCTCGGCTCACGTTAATGACGCAGTGGTGCATGTCCACACTCGGGTCGACGGTCTCAATAGGACAGTTGATGCCACTGTTCTTCATGTATCGTCCTATCACGTTGTCGCCCATCTGTAAGGGAATCACTTGCTTGTATGCGAAGACGTTCTCTATGACGACGATGGAGCCAGCTCCCTTTTCGTTTGCCGACTCATCTATCGTTTCCTCCTTGCGTGTATTTCTCAGTTTGGAAGTGCCCATGCGGATGCCAAACTGTTTGTTGCATTGCGGACACACAAAAACGAGGCTCTGTCCTGTCTGGTACTGAGTCTCGTCAAACGTGATATAGTTGTCGCATTTAGGGCAGCGTACTCTTTTCATTTCTTGCTTATTCGTTTATTTTAGTAATCCATCCCTCGGCAAAGGCTTCCTGGTGGCGCATTTTGTTGAGTGCCCCGTATGCCTCGTTCTCAGTGTTGTATGAGCCATACACCACCTTTACGTTGTTGGGAGTGATGACCACCTTGGTGTCCTTATAGCCTTGTGCCTGAAGTCTTTCCGTATAGACGGCTGCGCCTCGCTTGGTGACGTGGCTTGCCAACACGATGCCGTAGTATGTGCGCTTTTCAGCGAGTGGCGAGTCGGTGTTGGTGACAACAAGTGTGGTGGGCGTGCTTGTTATCCGAGGGGTGTTAACGTTTCTAATTGCGTTATTGGTTGCATTCGCGTTTGCCAAATTAACAGTCTCGCTTCCCTTGACGATGTCTTTGGGCAAGATGCGTGTAAGCAGACTTGTGTCTATCTTGCTCTGCTGTAAGTCGCGTGTGTTGTTGAGAGGAGTAGAGAGGGCAAAGAACACGATGAGTGCGATGCATGCTGCCACCGCGTTGCGCAACCAACTCTTCTTGATGAGCACGAAGTCGTTGCGGTTGTCGATTTCTGTCTCGGTCTCTATGCTGATGCACTTGGTTTCGGCAGGAACGTTTTCCTTGTTCTCAGACAGTAGTGCACCAGTGGCGTCAGCGTTGCTATCTTCGTCAACGGAAGACAGTTTGCCGACCTGTTGTATCTCAAAACCGTCAAGTCCGTAATATTCGGGCGTAATGATGCCCGCCTCGTTTGGTTCGAAGGCATAAGAGCCGTCGTGGGTAAGGCGCAACATACCCACGTCGTTCAGTTCATATTCGCCATCGTTCTCCAGCTTTGTGCGAATCTCGTTGACGTCTTCAGCGATGCGAGCGATGGCATCGGGGTAGCTGATGTCATACGCCTCTACATAGGAGAGGGCGAGGAGCGAGTCGTTCATCTTGAGTTGAGGATTGAAGCCAATAGTGCGCATGGGTGGCAGGTACATTCCGTCCCCGTCATCTATACGTGCATCTACGTGATGAGCCATAAATCCCCCAAAGTCAGGGATTATGACGCAGTCGTTGGTCAGCAGTAGAATTTCTATATGTCTTTCTATCTCAATCATGCTTGCAAAGATACTTTATTTTTCTGATTCGACCAACTCTTTTATGCAAAAAAAAATATTTTTTGTGAAAACGTCGAATACATTTGGCAGAAAGAAAATTAATTTCTATCTTTGTAACGCATATATAAATAATGTACCTTATAAATATAGGGAAAAGAATATTTTGAAATAGAAATCAATTTAGGAAAATGGAATATTTAGAAACTGAAATCAAAGGAGTTTTTGTTCTTGAACCGAAAGTTTTCCATGATGCAAGAGGTTACTTCTTCGAGTCATGGAGACAGGCGGATTTCGACAGTCACATAGGGTATCATGTAGAGTTCATCCAGGACAACGAGTCGAAGTCGAGCTATGGCGTCCTCCGCGGTCTTCACTATCAGAAGGGCGATTATTCTCAAGCAAAGCTTGTGCGTGTCATCAAGGGCAAAGTGCTCGATGTGGCAGTGGACATCAGACGCAGCAGTCCTACCTTTGGCAAGTATGTGGCAGTAGAACTGAGCGAAGACAACAAGCGTCAGTTGTTTATTCCCCGTGGTTTTGCGCACGGTTTCTTGGTATTGAGTGAAGAGGCTATCTTTGCCTACAAGGTGGATAATGTGTATGCTCCGCAAGAAGAGGCGAGCATCCGCTGGGACGACCCCACCGTGGGTATCAAATGGCCCATCGATGCGAACGACGTTCTTACATCCGAGAAGGATTTGCAGAAAGCTGTTTCCTTGGACGATGCCGTCGTGTTTGAATAGTATAAATGTAACAACGACTGATGAATTGTAGAAAGTGGCTTGTGGCGGGCTTTGTTGTCATGGGCATTGCGGTTGTAATGTCTTGTGGACAGCATGGCGGCAACAGTGAACAGCCTAAAGACGAAGAAGACCTTTCGGCAAAGAAGATGCTGCAGGGCGTATGGATGGACGAGGACGAGGGTAATGTGGCGTTCCTGGTGAAGGGTGACACAATCTATTACCCCGACTCGGTAAGCGTCCCTGCCTATTTCTGTGTCTATGCCGACACGATGGTGGTGAGAGGCTCCAGTGAGGTGAGATACCCCATTGTGAAACTTGCCGCCCATCTGTTCGAGTTCAAGACGCAGAGCGGTGATGTACTGAAACTCTCGAAGACCACAGACAAGTCCTTCTTGGAGCCTTTCCTGCATAAGCCTGCCACTGTGGCGCTGAACCAAGGGAAGGTGGTGAAGCACGACACGATAGCCATTTACAATGATAGCAAGTATCATGCTTATGTCCAAGTGAACCCTACCACCTACAAGGTGTTGAAGTCTTCCTTCAACGATGATGGTGTCGCAGTGGACAATATCTATTATGACAATATTGTCAATGTAACGGTGTACCACGGTGCCGTGCGGTTGTTCTCTCACGACTACCGCAAGCAGGAGTTTGGGGGACGTGTGCCAGAAGCTTTCTTAGAGCAGTCGGTCTTGACCGAAGTGGAGTTCCGTTCTGTTGACGCTGATGGTGTTCATTTCGTGGCAGTAATAGCCTCGCCAGACAGTTCGGCAAGTTATCAGGTGGAAATCATCGTGGGTTTCAACGGGAAGTTCAGATTGAAATGACCAGAGTCTGAATGCAGAAGTTTTGAACCACGAATAACGCTCTCACGAATATTTTTTATGTTTTGAACACGGATGACACGAAACTCACTCTGTGTTGTATCATGTAATCCGTGTTCAAAAAACTTTATGGCGTAAGCTTTTTACCTTTTTACTCTTAATTCGCCCTTTTACCTTTTTTCATTGTCGTTTTTCATTCTTCTTCCCACGAAGTTCCAGGCTGGCATTTTCTTCATCGTGCTACGTACGGGTTGGATGTCCCAGAGAAGGAAGATGAAGAGGACGGCAATGCCAATGATGCATGTGACACCGTAGAGTTGTCGGATGCTGATCATCAGTAGTTGAGTGGAATCGTAGGGCAAGCCACGCGCCATGTTGTCCGCCATCTGGTAGCGCATGGCAAAGCTATAGAGTCCCGAGCACATCGTAGAGATGGGACCGTTGCGGATGATGCCCGCCATCGTCATTCCCATGAAGAAGTGCT
>CAVCDC010000039.1:0-23598 GCA_963600865.1 Firmicutes bacterium CAG:103 | reverse complement strand
CGCCCTGCGCCACCTCGTTGAGGAGCACATTGCCCTTGAGGTCGTAGAAGGCGATATGACCCGTTGTCTCGTTGAGCACGGCACGCATGGCGGCAGTGGTGACGACGAGGTCGTCACCCTGTTCCTCCACCTTATAATTAGGTTTTGCCTGCTGCGGTACGATGATCAGGCTCTGCTTGTTGCGGAAGCCCTGCTCCGCTGTGGCCTGCACACGGATAATCTTGTCGCCCACCACCTGGAGGCGAATTTGGTTAGGTCCTGCGTTCTGTTTCTGCTTCAACTGAACGGTCAGGTAGTTGCCGTCCTGCGAGAATCCTGCTGCCTGGAGTCCTGAAGCACTCAGAAACAGCACTGCTGAAATCATTAATGTCTTAGATAGTTTCATGTTTAACAGAATTAATAGTTGTTGTTGGTGCAAATTTAGCCCAAAAATCCAACAGGAGAACTATCTATTTGTTACGAAAGGGTGCATAAAATGTTAAGGTGGGCCGCTCAGCCCACCTTGACACATGTATTATCCGTTAAGTTTTTTCTTGTATTGCGAGGGAGTCATGCCGTATGCCTCCTGGAAATACTTGGAGAAGTACCTCGGGTTGTTGAATCCCACCTTGTATGCGATCTCCGAGACGTTGTATTCGCCAGTGTGCATCAGTTCTTCGGCATGCTTGATGCGTTTCGCCCTCATATATTCCGAGGGCGTCGTCCCCGTGAGCGCGAGCATACGCTTATAGAGTTGTACGCGCGACATACAGAGACAACTGCTCATGCCCTCCACCGATGCATCTGGGTCGCTCATGTTGTCGTGGATGTAAGCGTCAGCGGCGGCAAGGAACTTGCGGTCGGTCTCGGTGAGTTTGAAGTCGGGTTGCTCCTTCCTCTCTTCGGGCACGGCAGAGGGCATCTCAACGCCCGTAGCCACATTGTTGGAAGAGCGCAGGAAGTTGTCGATGCGCGTCTTGAGGATGTCGACGTCAAAGGGTTTCGTCACGTATGCGTCGGCTCCGTTCTCGTATCCCTCCTTGCGATGGTCGTCGGCAAGGCGTGCCGTGAGCATGACGAAGGGGATGGAAGCCAAGTCTACCGTTCCCTTGACAAGTCGGCAGAGGGCGTTGCCGTCCATCTCGGGCATCATGACATCGCTGAGGATGAGCGCAGGGCGCTGCTGTTGTATCTTTTCCCAGGCATCCTGTCCGTTGACAGCTTCCACGACGCAGTAGTCGGGAGAGAGCTGTTCGTGCATGAACTCACGGAAGTCATCGCTGTCGTCCACGAGCAGTACAATGGGTTTCCTCACCCCTCGCTCCGTGGCGTTCTGTCGTGCGGCTGTGGCTGTTGCCTTCCCGTCTGCCGGGGTCTCTGTGGCAGCGTCAGCGTCAAGTTCTGTGTCCTCGTCGAATGCCGTCTGCTCGGCAGGCAGTGCCTCGCTCTTCCCGTCCGTGTGGCGCACGGGGATGTCTACCATGAATACCGTTCCGCCACCGGGGTTGTCCTCCACGCATGCAGTGCCGCCGTGCAACTGAGCAAACTGCATGACGAGGTTCAGTCCTATTCCACTGCCTCCGTAGGGTTGCATCTCCGTGCCGTTCACCTGGTAGAAGCGTGTGAACACCTTCTTCTTGTCATCATCGCTGATGCCGCATCCCGTGTCGGCGACCGAGATGCGCAGCATGTCCTCGCCGCCCTCCTTTCTGTCTTCCTTGGCAAAGACGTTCATCTCTATCTTGATCGTTCCCCCGTCGGGCGTAAACTTATAGGCGTTGCTCAGGAGGTTGTTCACGATCTTTCCCACCTTGTCGACATCAAACGCCATGACGAGGCGCGGGATGGAAGAGACAAACTGCAAGTCTATCTTCTTGTTGGAGAGCTGGCTGAAGGAGTGGCTGAGGTTCTTGACAAAACCTACGATGTCGATGTCCGTCAGCACGAGTCGCTCGCTGCTCGACTCTATCTTTCGGAAGTCAAGTATCTGGTTGACCAGTGCCAAGAGTCGCTTAGCATTGCGGTAGATGAGTTGCAACTTATGCCGGTTGTCCTCGTTCTGTTCTGTCTTCAGCATGGCTGTGAGAGGCGAGATGATGAGTGTGAGCGGTGTGCGCAATTCATGACTTACGTTCGTGAAGAAGTTGAGTTTCAGTTCGTTGAGTTCCTCAGTTTTTCTCACGTCCTCCTCCATCTTCTTGCGCTCATACTTGGCTTTCTGCCTGTCCAACATCCATTTGCGGTAGGTAAAGAAGGCACCCACGCCCAAGAGGACATAGAGGAGGATAGCCACAGACGAGAGGTAGAAGGGCGGTCGCACCTTAATCTTCAGTTCGCTGATTTCTTCGCCCACCGTGCCGTTGCCGCTCACCACCTTCACTTGCAACGTATAGGTACCAGGAGAGAGGTTGGTGATGGTCACGGAGGGTCTGCTCTCCGATGTCATGAGCCATTTGTCCGACACTCCCTCCATGCGGTAGAGGAATCGGTTTCTGGACGGGATGGTGACATCGTTGGAAGCCAAGAGTATGGTGAAGGCATTGTCGGTATACTCCAGTTCGAGGCGTCTGCTGCAGTCGAGTGCTTGGTTGATCACCACCCTGCCCTCGTACTCCTCTCCAGCCCTGAGCGGATGGTCGAAGAGCACCAGTCCGCTGAAGAGCGCCTTGGCACCGTGCTTCACCCTTGCCTCCCTCTGTGCGGGCACGACATTGATGCCGTCCTGTCCGCCCACGACGAGCGAACCGTCTGTCGTCCAGCATGCAGAGCGGTAGTTGAGCTGTCCGTCCTGTAGTCCGTCGAGGTTGTTGTAGCTTGTCATACTCATGTCCCACAGTCCATCGTCTCCTTTCTCTATCTTGACGCGAGTGAGAAGGAACTCGGACACCACCCACATGGCGTGGTCCTTTGCCTCCACCACCATACAGCCCACCATGCCCTGTGTGCCGTTGAGGTCGTTGACCGACTCAAGCTGGTCGTTCTTCGGGTCGTACATCGTTATTCCTGCGGGCGATGCCATCCAGACGATGCCCCTGCTGTCCACCATGGCATAGTTGATGGACGGGCTGGGGAAGGGTTTTCCTGAGCGTGTCTGACTGAGGTTGGTCACCTTGTGCGTCTTGACGTTGAAGATGGAGAGGCACTGCGAGTGACCAATGAGCATGTCGTCGCCCTTCATCTTCGCCACCGAACTGATATAGTTGGAGGGCAGCGCTGTGTTGCCCATGTCGTAGGTCTCGAAGGTCTCCGTCACGGGGTTCATAATCTGTAGTCCACTGCCGAGGGTACCCAAGAGCAGTCGGTGGTCTGCGGTCTCGGCGAGGGTCCACACGCTGTTGTTGGCAAGTCCGCCGAGCTTGGCAAGGTAGGTCTTCCACACTCCGTTGCGATACCTTGTCAGTCCTCCATTGAAGGTACCGAAGAACATGGTTCCGTCGCTCATGACGACACTGCTCACCACCACGTCGGAGAGGAGTCCTGTCTGCGCCTTTCCATACGTCTGCGTCAGTCCTGTGAGCGGATTGACGCTCAGAATGCCCTTGTCGTTGGTGCCACACCAAAGGAGTCCTCCTGCTCCCTGGCTGACGGAGCAGATGTCTCCCACGGGCAGCGTGTTGAATCGTGACAGGGAGGGCGAGAAGAACGCCACTCCGTTCTTGTACGAGCCTATCCACACATTGTCCTGTCGGTCTATGTAGATACGTTGCAGCGAGTTGTCGGGCAGGCTCTCGGGGGCGTATTTGTCTTTGAGGTATCGCTGGCAAGTCTTCCTTGTATAGTCGACGAGGAGCAGTCCGTCGTGGTCGGTGGCTATCCACAGACGTCCGTCCGACGTGCTTGCCATGTCGCGTATGAAGGAGGGGGTGCGCCCGCTGAGGTCTATGCCAGCAGCCTTCAGGAAGGCGGCGACACCCGTAAACCATTTCTTCTGCGTGGAGGAGTAGACGTGTGTCTCGCTTCCCATGAGCACCCAGTAGTTGGCGCGGCTGTCCACATAGGTATAGGTACCAGCGCCCGACTGGTTGTTCTTAAGCGAGCGGTTGGCCCACAGTATCTTGCGTCTCCTACCGTCGATGCGGCAGAAGGCACCATTGGAGAAGGAGACGACGACCGCCCCGTTGTCGTCGGAGAAGTGCGTCACCTGGTTGCCGGGCAGCGTATAGACGGGATTGGCGTTGTTGGTTTGGGGATAAGAAAATCGGAAAGGCTTTCCCGTCTTGGCATCGACGAAATAACATCCCTTTCCAAAGATAGAGACCCAGAAGTTCCTCTGCTCGTCTACGAACACCTTGTCGATGCCCCCCTGTATGCCGACGGCTGCGAGTATGCCCTCGGGGTGACGGTCGAAGTTCTCGTGTGCGTAGTCATAGACGCAGTAGCCCAAGGAGGTGTGTATCCAGAGGTTGTCGTGTGCGTCCTGGTATATCTCGTCCACGAGGTTGTTGGGGATGGACTTCGGGTTGACGTTGTTGTAGAGGAATGTCTTGATGCGAAACCCGTCGTAACGGGCGAGTCCCGCCTGCGTGCCAAACCACACATATCCCAGGTGGTCTTTGAGGATGGCCTGTATGTGGCTGTTGGTGAGTCCGTCGCGGTTGTTAAGCTTGGTAAACTCTATGTTTCCAGCCACGGCAACGGACATCAAGGTCTGCAGCCACATGGCGGCGAGCAACAGCAAGACGATAGGGGTTTTCTTGGTACGGTTCATAAAGTATTTTTGATTTCCTTTTCGGAGCTTTCCCTTATCTTGAGAATCATGGGCACCACCTCTTTATATATCTTAGGGTCTCCGTTGATGCTTCTCATGAGCAGTTCGCATGCCTTGGTGCCCTGTTCGTGCGCCTTGTCCATGATGGCTGTGAGGCGTGGCGTGACAAAGGCGGCGGTGTCTCCGTCTGTAAATCCGATGATGGCGACATCCTCGGGTATGCTCAGTCCCTTCGCCTTGATGGCGTCGAAGGCAGCATAGGTGATGATGTCGTTGAAAGCGAGGATGGCATCGGGGCGGTGGTCGCTTTCGAGCAGCTTCAGCGTGTTGTTGCGCGCCACGTCGAAGTCTATCATGTCGCACACCACAAGGTTGCGGTCTATGGGTATGCGGTTCTCCCTGAGTGCTTCGAGGTATCCGTGCTTGCGGCGACGCACCATGTCGATGTGATTGGGGCCTCCGATGAAGGCGATGCGCCTGGAGCCAGTGTCTATCATGTGCTGCGTGGCCTCCTGTGCGGCGATGTCACCGTTGCCCACCACCTGCGAGAACTTCTCGGGCAGGCAGCAGCGTGCGAAGAACACGAGGGGGATGCCCATGTCGTAGAGTTGCTCGAAATGAGAGTAGTCGGTGGTGTCCTGTGCCAGGCAGGCGATGATGCCCTCCACGTGCATGTCGAGGAAGTTGTCGAGCACGCGTTCCTCCCTGAGGTGGCTCTCGTGGCTGTTGGCACTGATGACCGAATATCCGCAGCGCGAGGCATAGTCTTCTATGCCGTCGAGCACTGCCGCATAGTAATGGGTAACGAGATTGGGGACGATGACGCCTATTACCCTGGGGGCCTCCTTGCGCAGACTCTGCGCAAAGGGATTGGGACGGTAGTTCATCTCCTTGGCAAGTTCCTTCACCTTCTTTGTCATCTCCTCGCCCACCTCGTGGCTGTTGCGCAAGGCGCGCGACACGGTGGCAATGCTCACGCCCAGCCGGTCGGCAAGGTCTCTAAGTGATGTCCTGCGTTGTTTCATCTTCTGCTAATCTATTAGGTCTTTCTGCAAAGGTACACATTTTTCTGTAAACCGAAAACGTTTACGTGTATTTTTTCACAAAAAAATCACGAACATACGGGCTAAAACTCGTAATTTTGCACTCGAAAGTAATGAATAGTTGATAATAAGTTAGTTAGAAAGAAGAAGGTTTGGCGGTGCCGCAAGGCATTTCCAAACCTTTTTTCGTACGGGGGGTATCATATATTTTAGGTTCGGAAGTTAAAGGAGTTAAGGGAAGTTAGAGAAGTTAGAGAAGTTAAGGGAAGTTAGAGAAGTTAAGGGAAGTTAGAGAAGTTAAGGGGAGTTAGAGAAGTTAAGGGACAACAGCCTTAGTGGGTATTGGATTCTTCGTTCTTCACTTTTAACTCTTCACTTCATTTAGATTCTTCGTTCTTCACTCTTAACTCTTCACTTCATTTGGATTCTTCGTTCTTCACTCTTAACTCTTCACTTTTAAATTCATTTCTCTGAATGCGCTCCACGCCACGGGGACAGACATGGCGAAGGAGCATACGTCGGCGCATGCCTGGCACATCTCCACGCCCTGAAGACCGAGGTAATGGGGAAGGATGACGATGAGGGGAATGAAGAAGAGACCGCTCCTCGACGCAGCCACGAGGTTGGCGCGCAGGGGCATCCTGATGGTCTGTGTCAGCATGTTGGTGAGGACGATGGTCGCCACGAGGGGATAGCTCGCCACCTGCCAGCAGAGTGCCGCGGCTCCCACCTCCACCACGTCGGGGTCACTGCGGAAGAGTTCGATGATGCGCTCGGGACAGATGAATCCTGCGGCTGCGCAGACGGCAAGGAACACGGTACCACACTTGACGCAGAAGAAGAACGCCTCCCTCACCCTGTCGTAGAGGTGAGCGCCGTAACAGAAGCCGCAGAGCGGTTGGAACCCCTGTCCCAAGCCCACCACAACGGCGTAGATAAAGAAGGAGATGCGCGTCACGATGCTCATGCCCGCAATGGCTGCATCACCGTAAGCCCCTGCCGCCACGTTGAGCATCAGCGTCGACACACTGCCCAACCCCTGGCGCGAGAGCGAGGGCGTTCCTCCAAAGATGATCTCCTTGGCAAAGGCGCGGCTCGGCGTGAAGTTGCCGAGGCGGATGGCGATGTTCCCTCGCTTGCCACTCATGCGCCACAGCACGAAGCATCCGAACGACTGACTGATAAGCGTGGCTACGGCGGCACCCGTGATGCCGAGGGCGAAATAGAGGATGAGCAGCGGCGCCAACACTAAGTTGAGGAGCACACCCGAGAGGATGCCCTTCATGGCATACGCCGTATTACCCTGGAATCGCATCTGGTTGTTGAGGGTCAGCGAGGTGGTCATCAGCGGTGCCCCGAGCAGGATGATGCCGAGGTATCGCTCTGTATAGGGAAGGATGGTGGGCGTAGAGCCCAAGAGCAGAGAGAGGGGTGTGAGGAAGACGATGCCTATGATGGCGATGAGCACGCCCGAGAGGAAGCTGAGCACCACGCCCGTGCTTGCCATCCTCGCCGCCTCCTCATGATGCTGCGCCCCGAGCTGGCGCGAGATGTAGTTGCCCGAGCCGTGTCCGAAGAAGAAGCCCACCGCCTGGATGACGGACATCACGGAGAAGGAGATGCCCACCGCCGCCACGCTCTGTGTGTTGATGCTGCCCACGAAGTAGGTGTCTGCCAGGTTGTACATGCTCGTGGAGAGCATGCTCACGATGGTGGGCAGTGCCATGGTGGGTATCACTCTGTGGATGGGGGCGTGGGTGAGATAGTCGAAGTTGTCTCGTGTCTTTTTCATGGGTGCAAAGGTACTGCTTTCTGCCGTAACAGACAAAAGAGAGGGTGGAGAAAGCAATTTCTTTAGAAAAATTTGATTTATTTTTGGAAAAAGCGTACTTTTGCACGCATGAAAAGTAAAATAGAGATAAGAAAGGTTGAGACACGCAAGGACCTCGACCGTTTCATAGACTTCTACAACGACCTCTACCGCGACTGTCCCTGGGCGGTGCCTTTCCTTCGTTTCGACGAGGTGAACACGCTGCGCAAGGACAAGAACCCCTCGTTCGAGTTTTGCGACGCAGAGTATTACTTAGCCTACCGCGACGGCAAGGTGGTGGGGCGCGTGGCTGCCATCATCAACCGCCTCGCCAACGACCACTGGCAGAAGAAGCAGGTGCGCTTCGGGTGGTTTGACTTCGTCGACGACAAGGAGGTGTCGCACGCACTGCTGCAACAGGTGGCGGAGTACGGAAGGAGCCACGGCATGGACGAGATGGCGGGTCCCTTGGGCTTCACCGACATGGACCGCGAGGGCATGCTCATCTATGGCTACGAGACGCTTGCCACGCCATACGTCATCTACAACTACCCTTACTACGAGGAGCACATCGCCGACATGGGCAGGTTTGAGAAGGACAACGACTGGCTGGAGTACCGCATCAAGGTGCCAGAGGTAACTCCGGAGAAGTTCGCCCGCACGGCTGAGATGATCAAGACCAGATACAACCTTCACGCCCATAAGTTTACGAGCCGCGAACTCGTAGAGCAGGGCATGGGACACCATATCTTCGACATCCTCAACGAGACATACAAGGATCTCTACGACTTCCAGCAGTTGTCCGAGGGACAGATCACCCAACTCATAGACGACTACATCAAGAAGGCTGACCTCAACCTCGTGGTGGGCGTGGTGGACCGCAACGTCAACGCCGACTCCATACGTCAGGCGGGGCGCACTCCCACCGACAAGGAACTGCAGGAGATCAAGGTGCTGGGAGGCAAGCTCGTGGGCTTCGGCATCAGTTTCCCCTCTTTCTCGCGTGCCTTGCAGAAGACGCGCGACGGCAACCTCTTCCCCTTCGGTTGGTGGCACATGCTGCGTGTGCTGAAATGGCACAAGACGGACACCGTCGACCTACTGCTGATAGGCATCCTGCCCGAGTATCGTACGAAGGGCGCCAACGCCATCGTCTTCTCAGACCTCATAGAGTGGTACCGCCGCTATGGCTTCAAGTGGGCGGAGGCGATGCCGATGATGGAGGGCAACACGAAGGTGAGAAACCAGTGGCAGTACCTCGAAAGCGAAGTGCACCGACGCCGCCGCTGCTTCAGAACAGACATCTGAAGAACGAAGAGTTAAGAGTGAAGAGTGAAGAATCCTCTTGCCCCACCACTGACGAGCTTTCTACATTTGGATTCTTAACTCTTAACTCTCCACTCTTAACTCCAAGAGAACTATTCGTCAACACGTAAGTTTTAGCAACGTCCTAAAACAGGACCTTGCTAAAAAGTCGTCAACGGTAAATCTTCTCCATGAGGCAGATACCCACTACGGCGGTAACGATGCCGAGCAGCACGTCGAGGATGTAATGGTGTCCGCTGTACACGGCAGTCCACCAGATGCCCATGCAGATGAAGGCGAAGATGCCTACTGTATACCAGCGCTTGCCGCTCAGATAGGCATAGACGGCGGTGACGAGCATGTAGGCAGCGTGCAGACTGGGCATGGCGGCAAAGACATTGGAGTTACCTGCATAGATGGAGTGAAACACGGGGATGCCCACCAACTGGTCGAAGCGTGCGAGTCCCGCTACATTGCCCGGGGTATTGAGGATGGGCTCGAAACCATAGTTCATGACATACCAGGGCGGTGAGGCGGGATGGATGTAATAGCCCACGAAGCCCAAGAGGTTGACGGCGAGGAATGTCCACGAGAACCGCGCGAACCACTTATACTGTTTCTTGAAGAACAGATACAAGGCGAATGCCACGGGGACAGGTATCCAGCAGAGGTAGAACACGCCAGCCATGAAGTCGGCTATGGCGCAGTGATGCACCGTGAAATATTCGCCGGGGATCATCACCGTAGTGTGGTCGGCTATGGCGCGCAGCTCTTCCTGCGTCGTCGCCGTGATACCGAACAGCGTCTTCTCGGCCCCGTAGAGTCCTGCGACATCGATGTCGTTGACGAGGTAGTTGGGATAGAAGCGCATGGAGTCGTATGCCACAGCAAAGATAAGCCACGGCAGGAAATAGACGGCAAAGCGCCGCGTTGTCTTCCAAAGATAAAGGAGGACAAACAATGCTACAAGATATAATGAAAACATATTGTTTTAGTTTCGGAAGTTAAAGGAGTTAAGGGAAGTTAGAGAAGTTAAGGGACAACAGCCTTTGTGGCGCGAGCCTATTTATCATTTATAATTTATCATTTATAGTTTCCCCTCAGCCCTTTTTTAAGACTTTGTAGCAGTGGGCGATGCGCCAGAAGGCGGTGATGTTGGCGAGGACAGCTATGAGAAGCATGCCACCAGCGAGCCACCAGATGCTACCCGTGATGCCCGTGAGCATCGCCGTGACGGCGGTGACGACGACACGCTCGGGGCGCTGCATCAGTCCCACCTTGCACTCTATCTGCAAACCCTCGGCACGGGCACGCACATAACTCACCATGACGGAGCCTATCATCGCCGCAAAGGTGATGATGCCCAAGGCAAACATGCCGTTCTGCAGGAAGACGAGGCAGATGCCGAAGAGGCTCACCAGTTCACTGTAGCGGTCGAGCGTAGAGTCCCAAAGCGCCCCGAAGAGACTGCTCTTGCCACTCATGCGCGCCAGTCTGCCGTCCATCATGTCGAAGAGTCCGGCGGCAAGAATCACGAAACCTCCCCACCCTATCTCTGTCATGCACGCCGCGCGTTGTGCCTCCAGGTGGGCAAACCACTGCATGAGACCTGCCGTGTCTGTAGCCATGGCGTGCGCCCCGTGGAGGGAGCCCAACTTCCATGCGGCATCGACGAAGAAGGCGGTCGCCGCCACGTTGCCGACAAACCCAACAAAGGTCACGATGTTAGGGGTGATGTGAAGTCTGATCATCGCCTTGATGATAGGATTGATCAGCACATAGATTATTTTCTGTAAGAAATCTCTGTAGTTCATTGGATATGCTTTTTAAACACAAATTTGCGTTGCGCTGGGTAGTTGACGAGCACGGCGACGAAGAACGAGACGATGCACTTCGGAATCATGTAGTGGACATTGATGTGCGCGTAGCTGTTGATGATCTCCGTGAGAGCGATGGTGCCACCCGAGTTGAGGAACCAACTGACCGCCCACACCACGAGGTAACGCCATGCTACGCTCCGCTTCCTACGGTTGGTGCCTCCGAAGACATAACGGTAGTTGAGCACGCAGTTGACCACGCCTCCTGCCGTCACTCCCACGGCATTGGCAAGACCGTAATAGACGCCCATGACATCCGAGAGGACGAAGGCAAGCCCGAAGTCGGCTACCGAGGCGATGGTGGCAGTCAGCTCCGCCTTGGCGAAAGTGAAGAGTTCGTGCCTTACCTTACCCATAGATACACCATTTTGAGAAGCATCAGGACGAGGGCGGCATAGACACCGCCGAGGAGGTCGTCTGCCATGACGTAGAAAGCCCCCATCTGCTTGTCGAGGTACTTGATGCCCAACGGTTTTACGATATCGAAGAAGCGGAACAGCACGAGGGCGACGACCGCCCACCACCATTCGTCGTGCAGCGCAAGGGAAGAGAAGGGAGCCAAGAAAGCCAACGGAATCCATACGCCCGCCATCTCGTCGATGACGACACGCGAGGGGTCTTCGCCCCAGTAGGGCTGCAGTCGGCTCACCGCCCATGTGCCTGCCACCGTGCTCAGGATGATGAGCAGCATGGTAACGGAGAACAGTGCCATACTGCCCAAGCCGAGCCATACAAGCCCCTCCCATATCAACAGCGCAAGCACAGAACCAGCCGTGCCGGGGCCCCAAGGCCAGAAGCCACTTCCCAGTCCGGTGCCTACCACCACGGGCAGCAGCGGCGGACGCTGGGAGGATGTGTAGTTTTTGTCATTCATAATCTCGTGCAAAATTAAGGCAAAAAACTAAAACAGCCAAAAAGTTTTCTGCATTTGTGTCCGTTTGTACCAGTAATGAGGCAAAAAAACTAAATTAATCGTAAAGTTTTCGTCACATCTCACATATTATTTATACCTTTGCATCCGTTTCCAACAACATCCTTAGTGCGACAACGCATTATATCCGTGGATATTACGGACAAAAGGCATGACAAGGTAAGAGAGAAGGACAACATGAACATACAACTGAGAAAATGGATGCTCGCTCTGACGCTCTGGGTAGTGGGACTCCAACTGACCGCGGCGCAGGAACTCATCACGGGACGCATCACCGACATGGACGGTTTCCCCGTATCGCACGCTGGCATCCAGTATAAGGGACACAAGATTGCCGCCATCAGCGATGATGACGGCAGATTCTCCATAGAGCGACACGACGGATGGACGCTCACCATCACGGCGCTGAGCTACAAGGCGCAGACCATCAAGGTGACACCTGCCACAAAGAGCATAGAAGTAAAGATGAAGGACGACAGCCATCGCATCAACGAGGTGGTGGTGAGCTCCAAGAAGGGCAAGTACAGTCGCAAGGACAACCCTGCCGTGGAACTCATGAGGCGCGTCATAGCGGCGAAGAAGAAGACAGACCTCGCCAACCACGACTACTACAGATACGAGAAATACCAGAAGCTGACACTCGCCCTGAACGACCTGAAGCCCGAGCAACTCGAAAACAAATACTTCAAGCGCCGTCAGTACATGCTCGACCAGGTGGAGGTGTCGCCCTACAACGGCAAACTCACACTGCCCGTAAGCGTCAACGAGACCGTCACGGAGCATGTCTACCGCAAGGAGCCACGCAGCGAGAAGGACATCATCAAGGGACAGCAGAGCACCGGCATCAACCAGATCATACAGACGGGCGAGATTCTCAACGTGGCGATGAAGGACGTCTTCACCGACGTGGACATCTACGACGACTATGTGAGACTCTTGCAGTATCCCTTCCCCTCGCCCATCGGAAAGACAGCGATATCCTTCTACCACTTCTATATAGAAGACACGGTGAAGGTGGAACAGGACCTGTGCTACCACCTGCAGTTCATACCCGCCAACACGCAGGACTTCGGTTTCCGAGGCGAGCTCTTCGTCATGGCAGACAGTACGCTGCACGTGAGGAAATGCAACCTCTACATGCCCCACAACAGTGACGTAAACTGGGTGGAGGACATGAGGATAGAACAGGAGTACAGCAAGACGGACAACGGCGAGTGGGTGCTCACCAAGGACGACATGGTGGCGGAAATACACGCCAGCAAACTGCTGCAGGACCTGCTCATCGTGAAGGCGACACGCTACAACGACTATACTTTCGACGCTCTGCCCCGACAACTCTTCAAGGGGAAGGCGAAGGTAAGACACGACATGGACGCACTCAACCGCGACGAGGACTACTGGAACAAGTACAGGCAGGTAGAACTCACCAAGAGCGAGTCGGGCATGGGCAACTTCATCAAGCGACTGGAGAACTCCAAGGGATTCAAATGGATCATCCTCGGCATCAAGACGCTCATGGAGAACTATGTGGAGGTGGTCAACGAAAAGGATGGCAAGAGGAGTATGTTCGACCTCGGCCCAGTGAACACGTTCCTCTCCAAGAACTACATCGACGGCATCAGACTGCGACTGGCGGGACGCACCATGGCGGCACTCAACCCACACCTCTTCTGGGAGGGATACGGAGCATACGGCACGAAGAGCCGCAACTGGTACTACGGCACGACATTCACCTATTCGCTCAACAAGAAGAAGAACAGTCCCTTCGAGTTCCCGATGCGCAACCTCTCGTTTGAGACGACAAGAGACGTGACATCGCCCTCCAACGAGAACCTGCTGCACAACAAGGACAATATCTTCATGACCTTCAAGTCGGCGACACAGGACGAGATGTACTACTACAACAGGCAGCGACTCGCCTTCACCTACGAGACCGACTGGGGACTGCGCCTCGGGACAAGCATCAAGTGGCAGAGCAACCGCACCGCAGGCAACCTGCACTACTTCCTCGCCGACAGCACGGAGGTGAAGAAGATACGCACCACTGAGGTAGGGGCAAGCATCACCTACAACCCCGGAGTGACCTATGCCAACACCAAGCAGAAACGCATGCCCATCAACCTCGACAGTCCGGAGATCACACTCGCTCACACCGTGGGCATGAAGGGTCTCATGGGAGGACAGTTCAACAGCAACATCACCCAACTCGCGTTCTACAAGCGACAGTGGCTCGGCAGCTGGGGATACCTCGACTTCCACGCCATCGGGAAGATACAGTGGAACAAGGTGCCCTTCCCGCTCCTGCTCTTGCCACCCATCAACCTCTCCTACTTTGAGAAGGAGACATCGTTCAGTCTCATGCGTGACTGGGAGTTCCTCAACGACAGACAGGTGTACGCCGCCCTCTCGTGGGACCTTAACGGTAAGCTCTTCAACCGCATCCCGCTGGTGAAGAAACTGAAGTGGAGGGAGTACCTCGCCGTCAAGGCGATATGGGGACACCTCACTGACAAGAACAACCCCTACACACCGGGCGACAACACAGGACTCTACTACTTCCCGAGAAACTCGCACGTCATGACCAACGAACCCTACGTGGAGTGCGTTGCCGGCGTTCACAACATCCTGAAGTTCTTCTCCGTGGAGTATGTAAGACGTCTCTCCTACAAGAACTTCGTCAAGAGCAACAAGCTCTGGGGCATACGCTTCGGCTTCGACGTGACGTTCTGAGAGACAAAAAAAAGAGAAATATCTGTATCGACATGAAAAGAATACTACTGGCTGACAAACAAGACATCACGCGCATGGGACTGGTGCACATCATAGAGACGATGACGCCTCTGCAGCACAACACAGATGCCCAGCACAATGCGCCTGCCTATAAATATACCGAGGACAAGAGCGAACTGCTCATCGAACTGAAGGCTGACAGCAATGCGCTCGTCATCCTCGACTATACGCTCTTCGACATCAACGACGCCGACGAACTGCTCATCCTCAACCAGCGGTTTCCGCACACGCAGTGGCTCCTCTTCAGCGAAGACCTCAGCACCGACTTCGTGCGCATACTGATAGCCAGCAGCATGCAGTTTGGCATCATCATGAAGGAGAGTCCGCTCTCCGAGATACGACAGGCGATAAGCTACGGACTGGAGGGCAACAGGTTCATCTGCCAGCGCATGGCGGAGGTGCTCTTGGCTCCTGCACAGGAGCAGGAGGAACAAGTGATTCTCACACGCACGGAGACGGAAGTGCTCAAGTGCATCGCCCTCGGAATGACGACCAAAGAGATAGCCGAGAAACGGTTCTCCAGTTTCCATACCGTCAACACGCACCGCAAGAACATCTTCCGGAAATTGGGCGTGAACAACATCCACGAGGCTACGAAATATGCACTCAGGGCTGGACTCGTCGACTCGGCGGAGTATTACATCTAACATGCATAACAACTCGACATACAACCAGGAGCCGGAGGGGAAAGAGCCCACCCACGCATCACTGCACATAGGACTCGACGTTGGCTCCACAACAGCTAAGATCGCCGTCATCGACGGCACGACAAACCAAGTAATTTTCTCAAAATACGAACGACACAACGCTCGTGTTGGCGAACTCGTGTCCCGTTATTTCTCTGACATCTATGCGCTGACGGGCGACGCACCTGTCTCGCTCTGCGTGACGGGAAGCGTGGGCATGGCGACGGCGCAACAGCTCCAGGCGGAATTCGTACAGGAGGTGGTGGCGGCATCGGTCTACGCCAAGATGGTTCACCCCGAGGCAAAGGCACTCATAGACATCGGTGGCGAGGACGCCAAGGTTATCTTCTTCAAGGAGGGAGGTGGCATGGAACTGCGCATGAACGGCAACTGCGCCGGAGGAACGGGTGCCTTCATCGACCAGATGAGTGTGCTCATGGGCGTAGACAACCAGCAGATGAGCCAACTGGCAATGAATGCCTCGCACGTCTATCCGATGGCGGCACGCTGTGGTGTCTTCGCCAAGACGGACGTACAGAACCTCATGGCGCGCAACCTGCCCGAGGAGGACATCGCGGCAAGCATCTTCCATTCCATCGCCGTACAGACGGTGGTGACGCTCTCTCACGGCATGGACTTCCATGCGCCCATCCTGCTCTGCGGCGGTCCGCTGACATTCCTCCCTGCCCTGCGCAAGGCGTTCTGCGACTATATGCAGTTCTCGGAGAGCGACTTCATCGTGTCGGACAACAGTAATCTGATACCTGCCCTTGGATGTGCATATCGAGCAAGAAATTCGCACACGAAGTCCACGACGCTCACCGACTTGATGGCAAGGATGAAAAGGGACACCGACACGACATGGACCAGTAGTCTGACTCCTCTCTTCAAGAACGATGAGGAGCATCAGGACTGGTTGAAGTCAAAAGAAAAATTCGCCACGGAGACGAAGCCTTTGCAAAAAGGAAAGCAGCGCATCGTCATCGGTATCGACTCGGGCTCGACGACAACGAAAATCGTCGCCGTGAGACTGAATCTTTCTCACACAGATCTCACGGATCTCACGGATAAAGAATCCTCTAAATACACTTATGAACATTCTTCGGAAAAGACTTCGCAAGAAGTAAAAGAATCCGTGAAATCTGTGAGATCCGTGTGCAATAAAGACATTGTTTTCACCAATTATCGCTTGAACCTCGGTAACCCCATCAAGGCTGTCGCCGACGGACTGAATGCCCTGAAGGAGGAGGCGCAGCACAGGGGCGCAGAACTGGAAATCGTGGGCAGTTGCAGCACGGGATATGGCGAGGAACTCATCAAGGCGGCATTCAACTTGGACAGTGGCATCATCGAGACGATGGCACACGAGCGGGCTGCTGCCTCGCTCATGCCTGATGTGAGCTTTATCCTCGACATCGGAGGACAGGACATGAAGGCCATCTTCGTGGAGAAAGGAGCGGTGGTACGCATGGAACTGAACGAGGCATGCTCCTCGGGATGCGGCACGTTCATACAGACCTTCGCCAACAACATGGGGTATAACGTGGCTGACTTCGCCAAACTCGCCTGCCAGTCGAAGGCTCCCTGCGACCTGGGTACACGCTGCACCGTGTTTATGAACTCGAAGGTGAAGCAGGTGCTGAGAGAGGGGGCAAGTGTCGCCGACATCTCGGCAGGCATCTCCTACTCCGTCATCAAGAACTGCCTCTACAAGGTGCTGAAGCTGCACGGCAACGAGAACCTCGGCAACCGCATCGTGGTGCAGGGTGGTACCATGAGAAACGATGCCGTGGTACGTGCCTTCGAACTATTGACAAAGACAGAAGTGGCTCGCAGCAACATGCCCGAACTGATGGGGGCTTACGGTTGCGCGCTGCATGCGGCAGCGGAACCATCGGCCTCCGCAAGAACCATCGACGACCTCCTCAGCCTCGCCCACTACGAGACGAAGCAGTTGCAGTGCAAGGGTTGCGAGAACCACTGTTATGTGTCGCGCTACACCTTCGCCGGTGGCAACAAGTTCTTCTCGGGCAACAAGTGTGAGCGAGTGTTCAACAACAAGGGCGGCAACGACGTAAAGGGAGAGAACATCTATACCTACAAATACAAACTACTCTTCGACAGACCGACACAAGCGGAGAAATCAGAAGGCAAGGGAACGATAGGCATTCCACGCATCCTCAACATGTATGAGGAATATCCTTTCTGGAACGCCCTTCTGCGTCATGCCGGCTTCAATATCGTCCTCTCCTCGGAGTCTACCTTCAGCAAATACGAGGGGGCTCTCAACACGGTGATGAGCGACAACATCTGCTTCCCAGCAAAACTCGCACACTGCCACTTGAAAGAACTGAACGAGAACGCAGAAGTGGACCGCATCCTCATGCCTTACGTAGTATATGAGCATAACGACGACCCAGAGAACACGCTGAACAGCTTCAACTGTCCCGTGGTATCGGGATACAGTGATGTCATCAAGAGTGTCATAGACCTCAAGAAACCCATCGACTCTCCTGTCATCAACTTCGCCAACGACAAACTCTTGGAGAAGCAGATCATCGACTTCCTCAAGGGTCTCGGTGTCGGCAAGCGTATCGCCAAGGTGGCTTTGACCAAGGCTATCGAAGCGGAGAAGGAATACGACATGCTCATCAAGGAGAAGGCGTTGGAGATTTGGCAGAAGAAGAGCAAGTTGACCATTCTCCTTGCCGGTCGCCCGTATCACACCGACCCTCTTGTGCAGCACAAACTCAGTGAGATGATTGCCAACCTTGGCGTGAATGTCATCAACGACGACATCGTGCGAAACACCGCCGACATCCAACCAGAGACGTACCTCGTGAAGCAATGGGCGTACATGAACCGCATCATGAAGAGCGCACAGTGGACTGCCCAGCAAGACAACACTGTGCACTTCGTACAAATGACCAGCTTCGGCTGTGGTCCCGACTCGTTCATACAGGACGAGATAAGGGACATCATGCGCCGTCACGACAAGCCCTTCACTCTCCTGAAGATAGATGACGTGAGCAATATAGGAAGTCTCAAATTGCGTGTTAGATCGCTCATCGAGAGCCTTAGAGGAGTGAAGAGTGAAGAGCTTAGAGTGAAGAACGAAGAACGAAGAACGAAGAATCCAAATGAAAAAAGATTATCAGTGTCTGGGCAAGAGGATTCTTCACTCTTAACTCTTAACTCTTCACTTCCACAGGAATCTTCACTCTTAACTCTTAACTCTTCACTTCAAGAAGACTCTTCACTTCCACAGACGAAGGTCTTCACGCAGGAAGATGCTCGCCGCAAGATTCTTGCTCCTTTCATGACCGAGTATCTCACTCCCATCATCCCTCCTATTCTGAAGTTGATAGGTTACGATGTGGAGGTGCTCCCGATGAGTGACGAGGTGAGTGCCGAACTCGGACTGCGGTTTGCCAACAACGAGGTGTGCTACCCTGCCACTCTCATCGTGGGCGACATCGTGAAGGCACTGCAGTCGGGCAAGTACGACATCCACAACACCGCCGTGGTGATGAGTCAGACGGGCGGACAGTGTCGTGCCACCAACTATGCTGGTCTCATCAAGCGAGCCATGGTGGCGAACGGATTCCAAGACGTGCCGCTCATCACCCTCGGTGTGACAGCATCGACAGGCGAGGCAAACGGTTCTACCGACGACAAACAGGACTACAACGAACAGGAAGGCTTCAATGTGCCGTGGCTGAAATACTCGCAGATCATCATCACCGCCATCCTCTACGGCGACGCAGTGAACGAGATGTACAACGCCTGTCTCGTGAGAGAGCGCACACCAGGCATTGCCAAGGAGTTGCGTGACAAATATATGCGACTCATCGACGAACCGATAGCCCGCAACTCGGCAAAGGGACTCATCAGCCTCTTACGGAAAGCCGCCGAGGAATTCGACCGGATGACGATAGACAAGGAGGTGCAGAAAGTGGGCATCGTGGGAGAGATATTCCTGAAGTTCAACCCCTTCTCACACCAGTTCCTCGAACAGGAGATCACATCGAGGGGCTTCGAGGTCGTCCCGCCTCTTTTGGCTCCGTTCTTCCTGCAGGAGTTTGTCAACGTGGAGATACAGAAACGCATGCGACTGTCGTGCAGCAAGGTGCCCGACTTTGTAGTGAAGGGAGCCTACAAGGGTCTCGTCGGGCGACGACTGAAACAGGTGAACAAGGCGGCAAGCCGCTTCCGCTACTTCCGCAAGTTTACCAACATCTATGATGACGCTCGCGAGGTGAAGGGACTTGTGAGCCTTGCCGCTCAGTTTGGAGAGGGATGGCTGCTACCCGCCGACATCGCAGGGTACATACGCGACGGCGTGGACAACATCATCTCGCTGCAACCCTTCGGCTGCATCGCCAACCATGTCATCAGCAAGGGCATCGAGAAGAGACTGCACGCACGGTTTCCACAGCTCAACCTCCTCTCCCTCGACTTCGACTCGGGAGTCAGCGAGGTCAATGTAACAAACCGCTTGTTGCTCTTTCTCGAAGGAGTGAAGAAGAGTGAAGAGTGAAAAGTGAAGAACGAAGAATCCAATAGTAAGTGAAGAGAGAAGAGTGAAGAGTGAAGAATCCAATAGTAAGTGAACAGTGAAAAGTGAAGAGTGATGAATCCAAATGCAAAAAGATTATCAGTGGCTGGGCAAGAGGATTCTTAACTCTTAACTCTTCACTCTTAACTTTTAACTCTTCCCTCTTAACTAAAAAACTCTCCCTTCCTCTTGTATAATCAAGAGAAAAAATGTAACTTTGCAGCAGATTTTACCACAACTGCACACCGATGAGCAAAGACACGCTGACAAAACAGCTGACAAACACAATAGACAAACTCGCAAGCGAGGACTCGCTGAGGGGATTTTTCCACCAGCACAGGGACGGCAATCCGCTGCCCTCGGGAAAAGCTCTCGAAGACATCATCAGCCTCGCACGATCCATCCTCTTTCCGGGTTACTACGGCAACTCGTCTGTCAACTCCTCCACCATCAAGTACCATATTGGCGTAAGGGTGGAGAAGTTGCACGAACTCCTTGCCGAGCAAATCCTTGCCGGACTCTGCTTCGTCAACGACTGCGAGAGCGAGACCTCTGCCGAACTGCACCGGTTGCGCGTCAAGGCAGGCGTGTTGGCGGCAAAGACGATCATGCAGTTGCCGGAACTCAGGAAGATTCTCGCCACCGACATAGAGGCGGCTTACGAGGGTGACCCCGCCGCCACAAGCCAAGGGGAGATCATCCTGTGCTACCCTGTCATCAAGGCAATAACCAACTATCGGTTGGCACACGTGCTCTGCGATTTGGGTGTGCCGCTCATCCCTCGCATGATGACTGAACTTGCCCACTCCGAGACGGGCATCGACATACACCCCGAGGCGACCATCGGCAAGCATTTTACCATTGACCACGGCACGGGTGTCGTCATAGGAGCCACCTGCATCATCGGCGACAACGTAAAACTCTACCAGGGCGTGACACTCGGTGCCAAGAGTTTCCCACTCGACAAGGACGGCAACCCCATCAAGGGCATACCACGCCACCCCATCCTGGAGGACGATGTCATCGTCTATGCCAACGCCACCATCCTCGGGCGCATCACCATAGGAAAAGGATGCGTGGTGGGAGCCAACGTGTGGGTGACAAGAGACATGAAACCGCAGACGCGGAAATACAGAAAGGAAAAACAAAGTTTATTAGACATAGAATTCAACAATGGAACAGGAATTTGAACTCATAGCCAAGACTTTCATGGGACTGGAACCCGTCCTGGCAGAAGAGCTCACCCAGTTGGGTGCCAACAATGTGCAGATAGGACGAAGAATGGTGTCGTTCACCGGCAACAAGGAAATGATGTACCGTGCCAACTTCCAGTTGCACACGGCTATTCGCATCCTCAAACCCATCAGACACTTCAAGGCGCGCTCAGCCGAGGAGGTGTACGATGAGGTGCAGAAGATCAAATGGGATGACATTCTCGACGTGAAGAACACTTTCTCTGTAGACTCGGTGGTCTACTCGGAGGAGTTCCGCAACTCGCGCTTCGTCACCTACAAGGTGAAGGATGCCATCGTAGACTGGTTCCGCGAGAAGAAGGGCACTCGCCCCAACATCAGCATCTCCAACCCTGACATACGTCTCAACATCCACATTGCTGAAGACAATGCCACACTGAGCCTCGACTCCAGCGGTGAGAGTCTGCACCGCCGCGGATACAGACAGGAGTCGGTGGAGGCTCCGCTCAACGAGGTGCTTGCCGCCGGAATGATTCTCATGACGGGATGGAAGGGCGACTGCGACCTCATCGACCCGATGTGCGGTTCGGGCACCATCGCCATCGAGGCTGCGCTCATCGCACGCAACATCTCTCCGGGTGTATTCCGCAAGGAGTTCGCCTTCGAGAAGTGGACTGACTTCGACCAGGAACTCTTTGACAGCATCTACAACGACGACTCGCAGGAACGTGAGTTCGAACACCATATCTATGCCTATGACTGCGACATGAAGGCGGTCAACACGGCTACCATGAACGTCAAGGCTGCCGGTCTGTCCAAGGACGTCACAGTGAAGCAGCAGGACTTCAAGGACTTCACACAACCAACGGAGAAGAGCATCATCGTCATGAATCCTCCTTACGGCGAGCGTATCTCTACGCCCAACCTTCTCGGTACTTACAAGATGATTGGCGAGCGATTCAAGAAGGCTTTCGCTGGCAACGAGGCATGGGTGCTGAGCTACCGCGAGGAGTGCTTTGAGCAAATTGGTCTGAAACCGAGCATCAAGATTCCTGTCTACAACGGTAGCTTGGAGTGTGAGTTCCGCAAGTATGTGATGTTCGACGGCAAGATGAAGGACTTCCGTTCGGAGGGCGGCATCGTGAAGACCGAACACGAGAAGAGCGAGATGGCGCAGAAGCACCGCTTCAAGAAGGAGCGTGAGTTCAAGAAGCGCATCTCAGAGGAGACGGAGAACGAGGAGGGCGACATCCGCTCGTTCCAGTTCCACTCTCACCGCCTGGAGGACTTCGAGAAGAAACGTGCCGACATACGCCGTGGTGACAGACCTCGCACGGGCGACCGCAAGGACTTCGACGGCAAGGGTTCTGACAGAAAGGGCGGACGTGACTTCGGTGGCAAGAGAGACGGCAAGCGCTTCGAGAAAGGTGACAAGAGAGGTGGTTTCAAAGGCGACCGCAAGGGTGGTTTCAAGGAAGACCGCAAGGGTGGCAGAGACTTCAAGCGTGGTGGCAAGCGCGACTTCTCCGACTACAACGAGGACTAATCTTATTAAAAAGAGGTAATCTTTTGAAGAAGACTCATCTTATATAAAGAACAGAGACTCATGAACTTGAAGATTTCATTATATTCATTATCATTAGCTGCTATGATGGCTATCAGCACTGCCAACGCTCAGGCGCAGGGTGTCGTCCCGGCTCAGAAGGGCGAGAAGGCTTTTACCCTCGAAGACCTCAACTTCGGCGGAAACAACTACCGCAACATGGTGGCAAAGAACCGCTGGTGTACGTGGTGGGGCGACGAACTCATCCATCAGGACACGGATGCCTGCTACCTCGTCAACAAGAAGACGGGCAAGGAGACCAAACTCTTCGGCGTGAACGACATCAACCAGTGGATCTCGCCTACCAAGGACATCAAGGTACGTGCGCTCTACAACGCTGAATTCCCCTTTGCCGGAAAGAGCATCGTGAAGATACAGAGTGGCAGCAAGATCTACTCCGTGGACTGGAAGAAGCACAAGTTGGTGAGCGAGGTGGACTTCGAGGACGGTGAAAGTCTCTTGGAGGGCAACGCCCAGCAGAATGCTTTTGCTTATCTGAAGGACAGCAACCTCTATGTGCGTTCGGTGAACGGAGACAAGGAGAAGGACACGCAGCTCTCTACCGACGGTAGCCGTAGCATCGTCTATGGCCAGAGCGTCCACCGCGACGAGTTCGGTATCTCGAAGGGTACCTTCTGGAGTCCTAACGGTGAGAAGCTCGCCTTCTATCGCATGGACCAGAGCATGGTGACGGACTATCCGCAGGTTACCATCCCCGAGATTGGCTTCAACCATCCCGAGACACAGAGTTGTATCGCCACCCCGGCTCCCGACAAGTATCCGATGACGGGTGAGACTTCCCACAAGGTGACGGTAGGCGTGTTCGACGTGAAGACGGGCAAGAACGTCTATCTGAAGGCTGGCGACCCCACCGACCGATATTTCACCAATATCGCCTGGAGTCCCGACGGCAAGACCATCTATATGTTTGAGTTGAACCGCGACCAGAACGACTGCCGCCTCGTGAGCTATAACGCCGAGACGGGCGACAAGATAGCCGAACTGTACAAGGAGACCGACGACAAGTATGTGGAGCCTCTGCACCCCATCCAGTTCCTGCCCTGGGACAGCAACAAGTTTATCATGCAGAGCCGCAAGGATGGATATAACCACCT
>CAVCDC010000038.1:0-23993 GCA_963600865.1 Firmicutes bacterium CAG:103 | reverse complement strand
CGGCGGCTCAGGCGACATGGATTAGTCCATCGTGTCTCTCCTAAATACTTCCCTTTGACGTTTTAGTCAAAAACAATCCCGGTCTTGGCGGCAGTGATGTCGCCAAGACTTTTTTTTGTCTGCCTACCGTCGTGCTTATTCTTATCCTATCCCCGCCCTCATGCTTCCTCCATCCTCAGCAGTTTGCCTCCTCTGAACTGTATCACGATGCAGTGGAGATGGGAGTCGGCGGTGAGGGCTTTCACCGTCTTGTCGTCGGCATAGGACTTCACCTGCCTCTGGGCTGCCTCCCACTGCGCCTGCGCCTCCCCGTCGGTGGCTTCGGCACGGAGGTATTTCACCTCGATGATGAAGCTGTGCTTCAGCGAGGGGTATTTCTTCGTGTCGGCGAGCAGGAAAAAGTCGCAGTAGCCATGGTTCATCTCCACCTCGGGGTGGGCGATGAAGAGACCGGAGAGGTTGAGGTAAGCCTTGAAATAACCCTGTATGTTGTGTTCGCCCTGGATGGCATCGCGGATGCTGCTGTCCTCGTAGTAGTGGTCGGAGAGATACAGGCAGAGCGGCTTCCACTGTCCCTCTAACGCTGCCGCGCGGAAGGCGTCGTCGAGGTCGGTGAGGTCGAGCTTGCAGGTGTCCTGGTATTGCTCCAACAGGAAACGGTAGTATTGCTCGCGCACGTTGTTGTTGGGAATCACGAGGCGCGTCTTGTCGAGGCTGCGGCCCCCGATGGTGAGCATACCATAATAATAAAGCAGGCTGACGAACATCTCGGGCTTCACCATCTCGTAGGCGGGGAAGGAGGGCACGATGTCGGCGTCGATGTATCCGTGCTCGGCGATGCGCTGCACGATGCCCTTGCGGTTGCCGTCCAGTCGGTCGAGGTTCACCAGGCGTTTCATCTTGGCGTAGTCGGTCTTCGTGTTGGGGTCTATCATCGGGCGTGGGGCGTGGCCTGTGGTCAGCATGCTATTCATGTAGTAGAGCACCATGTTGCTGTTGAACATCCTCGGGTCTGCGTCGTAGCTGTCCTCGGCGAAGCAATAGTTGTCGTACCAGGGCTTCATGTCGGCGATGATCTCGTCCTCGTCGCCTTTGAGCTGGCCCGCCTCTTGGTAGTAGCGTATCAGCTCCCTGACGTCGGTCTCGCTGAAGCCCAACAGCATGTCGAACGCAGGGTCGAACGAGATGTTGGTGGCGATGTTGAAGCCGCTGGTCAGGTCGTCGAGCGTGATGGGGCTCACTCCCATGAAGAGTATCTTCTCGAAGTTGGACTTGAATATCTTGAACACGTTGCGGTAGAAGCCGTCGCTGTGCGTCATCTGTTGGTAGACATCATTGCCTCGTTCGTTGAGCACGATGTTGGTGAAGTTGTCGTATTCGTCGATGATGAGGTAGAGACGATAGCCGCGCTGCCTTGCCTCGCTGGCGAGGATGTTGATTTTCTGTCCGGGCAACTGGGCTTCCTTTGCTTGCCGGATGGTTTCCTCGCTGTAATATTTCTCGTATTTTCTGAGAAAACCGTCCACCTTGATGCAGCAATACGTGTTGAATTCATGCTCTAAGTTGTCGATGTTGGCGAGCACCTGCGAGAAGTCGTACTGCAGCACCTGGAACTTCCCCTTGTTCTCCAAGGGATGGTCGCCCACCCAGGTGCCCTCGAACTCCCGCTCGATGTCCTGGTTCTCGCAGTCGTAGTAGTCGGCTACCATCGAGAGGAAGAGGCTCTTGCCAAAGCGGCGCGGACGGATGAGGAAGAGGAAGTCGGAGGTGTTCTCCATCTTCTCCAGGTACATCGTCTTGTCGACGTAGTATCTGTGGTTGTTCCTCAGCACCTTGAAGTCGGTGACGCCCATGGGTAGTCGCCTGATGATATTCTTTTCTGCCATAGCCAATGTCTCTTTTGCATGAATTTTCTGCAAAATTACGATTATTATTTGGAATGGCAATGTTTTTGGTTGTTTTTTGCTTCCGTCTATCCTGTGCTGCCTTCCGCCTACCGTCCCGAATCATCCCTAAATACAAAAATGTCACGTTTTGTTTTGTATTGTCTTCGATTTGATGTAACTTTGCACCCGCAAACTACTAAAACGGAATGGAATCGCAGAGATTCCTATGTAAAACAGAAATAGGTTATGAGTGAACAAATCGGAAAGCAGAATAACGATGCAGAGCAGAACAATGTGCCCGAGCAGGTGAACGGGTTCCAGGTGGTGAACGAGGGCTTCTCTACGCGTGAGGCGATAGAGGAGGCGAAGCGCTGCCTGCACTGCAAGGTGCCACAGTGCCGCAAGGGATGCCCCATAGAGAACGACATCCCCGACTTCGTGCACGAGCTCTCCATGGGTAACATGGGAGCGGCGATGAGCATCATCAACGCCAAGAGCAACCTGCCCGCCATCTGCGGACGCGTGTGCCCCCACGAGAAGCAGTGCCAGGGTCACTGTGTGCTCGGAAAGAAAGGCAACCCCATACAGATAGGAAAACTCGAACAGTTTATCGCCGACTTCGATACGAAGATGAACCTCTCGCGCGAGAAACTGCCGCAGAAGACGCGCGGACGTGTAGCCGTCATCGGTTCGGGTCCTGCCGGACTTACCGTGGCGGGCGACCTGGCGAGACAGGGATTCAACGTCACCATCTTCGAGGGACAGGACGAACCGGGCGGTGTGCTGATGTACGGCATCCCGGAGTACCGTTTGCCCAAGAACGTGGTGCGCGACGAGGTGCACAAGATAGAGGCTCTCGGCGTGCAGTTTGTCACCGGTTGTGTGGTGGGCGAGAACAATGTCACGGTAGACAGTCTCTTCCGTGCCGGTTACGACGCCATCTTCATGGGCACGGGAACGAGTGTGCCGCAGAACATGGACTCTACGCCCGGCAGCAAGTTGCACGGCGTGAGCCAGAGCACTTACTTCCTCCACAATGTCAACGCCTTCAACGAGGGTGCCCTGACACGCGACATGGTGCCGCTGAAGGACGGCGAGAAAGTGGGTGTCATCGGTGGCGGCAACGTGGCGATGGACGCTGCGCGCACTGCCATCCGTCTCGGTGCTGACGTCACGGTGCTCTACCGCAAGACGCAGGAGGAGATGCCTGCCATCCAGAGCGAATACGAGGATGCCGTGAAGGAAGGCGTGAAGTTTGAGTGGAAGACCACTGTCGAGGCGTTCCTCAAGGGAAAGAACGGCAGATTGGGCAGTTGTGTGCTCAATACGCCCGAAGGGGAGAGGGTGGAGAAGTTCGACCGCATCTACCTCGCCATCGGTTCGCGCCCAGCCAACCGCATCGTCTCTACCACCGCGGGCATCGAGGTGGACGAGAAGGGATACGTCAAGGTGGTGGAGCGCCCCTATGGTATGACGACTCGACGTGGTGTCTTTGCCGGTGGTGACGTGGTTCACCGTCCGCAGACCGTGGTGCTCGCCATGAAGGCTGCCAAGGAGGTGGCACAGGGCATCGCACAGTATGTCGACGCCATCAAGCTCCTCGAAGAGGCTAAGCGCATCGAGAAGAGCGGAACGACGGACGCTGAGTAATCGGAATGGATGCTGAGTAATCGGAATGGATGCTGAGTAATCGGAAATCTCGTGTTCCCGACAAAGGCATCGTGAAATAAAAATACAAAGGGGATGAGCCTGCGCTTGTCCCCCTTTTTTGTGTCTTTATATCTTGCGCTTGTCCCTTTTTTTGTGTTTACAGATATTAAACTCTTTTGCCTTCCGCTTAATTCTCCTTAAACTTCCAGGCAATCCTTGGTCGTTACGGGAGGATTGTGTAACTTTGTTCGACTAAAATGTGACAAATATGAAGAAAATCATAACAATGTTCTTGGTGATGGTGGCAATGACGGTGCAGACATGGGCGCAGAAGACCTGTGTCATCGCCTCGGCTGAAGACCACCTGCCACTGCGCGAGGCACTCATCCATACAGACAACAACCACTGGGCGCGTACCGACTACCGCGGCTACTGGAACATGAAGTATGCCTTCGACAGTGCCACGGTGTCAAAACACGGGTTCCTCAAGACCACCATCCGCTATAAGGAACTGCCCGACACGGTGTTCCTCCTGCCCGAGAGTTACCAGATCAAGGAGGTGACGGTGTGGGGAAAGGGACAGGAACACATCGAGCAGATGCAGCAGCAGATCAAGCGGAAGGTGCTGGAAGACCCGCAACCCATCACGGGCATAGGCTTCGACGCCTTGGGATGGATGGACAAACGGGGCAACCGCGACCGCAAGCACCTGAAGAAAGCCAAGGGCGTGTTCCAGGAATTGGACCGCAAAGACCCCATCGTGGCGGCATACGAGAAGGTGACGGGACGGAAATACGGAGAGGTGGACGACTCGGCAGACGACACCAGTAATAATGACTCCTTGCTACAGGCTCCTCCCGCCTGTCCGGAGCAGAATGTGCCCGACGAGGTAAAGAAAGAAACTGTCGAAGAGGTGAAGGGGAATGCCCCCGAAGCGCCCGACGAAGCGAAGAAGGAAGCAACCGATGCGCCCGATGTGTCGGAAAAGAGACAGGAATAGTGGCAATGTGGGCTTTTTTTGTGCACGGATGTTAGGTAATGTCGAAAAAAATCAGTACCTTTGTGCCCAAAATGTAAAAAAACAAAATAAAAAATGTTTGAAAATTTAAGCGACAGACTGGAACGCTCCTTCAAAATACTGAAGGGTGAAGGAAAGATAACTGAGATCAACGTGGCGGAGACCATGAAGGATGTGCGACGCGCTCTCCTCGATGCCGACGTCAACTATAAGGTGGCAAAGGAGTTCACCAACAAGGTGAAGGAGAAGGCGCTCGGCATGAACGTGCTGACGGCTGTGAAGCCAGGACAGTTGATGGTAAAGTTGGTTCACGACGAACTGGCGGAACTCATGGGCGGCGAAGAGGCTCCACTGAAACTCGAAGGCCATCCTGCCATCATCCTCATGAGCGGTCTGCAGGGCTCGGGTAAGACTACCTTCAGCGGTAAGCTCGCCAATATGCTCAAGACCAAGAAGGGCAAGAAACCTCTGCTCGTGGCTTGCGACGTCTATCGCCCCGCTGCCATCGACCAGTTGAAGGTGGTGGGTGAGCAAGTGGGTGTGCCTGTCTACAGCGAACCAGACAACAAGGATGTCTGCGTCATCGCCGACCACGCCATCCAGCAGGCGAAGACCAACGGCAACGACATAGTCATCGTCGATACTGCCGGTCGTCTCGCCATCGACGAGCAGATGATGAACGAGATCAGCAATCTCAAGGACCATCTCCATCCCGACGAGACCCTCTTTGTCGTAGACTCCATGACGGGTCAGGACGCTGTCAACACTGCCAAGGAATTCAACGACCGCCTCGACTTCAACGGTGTCGTCCTCACCAAGCTCGACGGTGACACGCGTGGTGGTGCTGCCCTCAGTATCCGCACCGTGGTGACCAAGCCTATCAAGTTTATCGGTACCGGAGAGAAGATGGAGGCCGTCGACGTGTTCCACCCCGCTCGTATGGCAGACCGCATCCTCGGTATGGGTGACGTCGTCTCTCTCGTGGAGCGTGCCCAGGAGCAGTTTGACCTCGAAGAGGCAAAGAAGTTGGAGAAGAAGATTCGCAAGAACCAGTTTGACTTCAACGACTTCTACAACCAGATACAGCAGATCAAGAAGATGGGTAACATCAAGGACCTCGCTGCCATGATTCCCGGTGTGGGCAAGGCAATCCGCGACGTGGACATCCCAGAGGACGCCTTCAAGGGCGTGGAGGCAATCATCCAGAGTATGACTCCGCAGGAGCGCTCCAACCCCGGTATCCTCAACACCTCGCGCCGCCAGCGCATCGCCAAAGGCTCGGGTACCAATATCCAGGAGGTGAACAAGCTCATCAAGCAGTTTGACCAGACCCGCAAGATGATGCAGATGATGACGGGCAACAAAATGGCAAGCATGATGGCACGCATGAAGGGAATGCCCGGAATGCCGAAAATGTAAAGTGAAGAGGGAAGAACGAAGAGTGAAGAATCCAATAGTAAGTGAAGAATGAAGAGTGGAGAACGAAGAGCGAAGAATCCAATAGTAAGTGGAGAATGAAGAGTGAAGAATCCAATACCTCAAGGGTGTTGTCTTAACTCCTTAACTCCTTTAACTCCTTAACTCCTTTAACTCCTTTAACTCCTTTAACTCCTTAAAAAAGATATAGAACGAATGACTCTTATTGACGGAAAGGCGACAGCTGCCGCCATCAAGGAACAGATAGCCGAGGAGGTGAAGCAAATCATCGCCGCAGGCGGTAAACAGCCCCACCTCGTCGCTGTGCTCGTAGGACACGACGGGGGCAGTGAGACCTATGTCAAGAACAAGGTGTTGGCGTGCGAGAAATGTGGCTTCAAGTCTACGCTCATCCGCTATGAGGATGACGTGACGGAGGAGGAGCTGCTCGCTTGCGTCGACCGTCTGAACAACGACAGTGATGTGGACGGCTTCATCGTACAGTTGCCCCTTCCCAAGCATATCGACGAGCAGAAGGTCACCATGGCAATAGACTACCGCAAGGACGTGGACGGGTTCCATCCTGTCAACGTGGGGCGCATGGCCATCGGACTGCCTTGCTTTATCTCTGCCACACCGCTCGGTATCCTCACGCTCTTGCAGCACTATCACATCGAGACAAGCGGAAAGAAGTGTGTCGTCTTGGGCAGAAGCAACATCGTGGGCAAGCCCATGGCGCAGCTCATGATGCAGAAACAGTATGGCGACGCTACCGTGACGGTGTGCCACTCCCACTCGCGCGACTTGAAGAAGGAGTGCCAGGAGGCTGACATCATCATCGCGGCAATCGGCAAGCCCGACTTCGTCACCGCCGATATGGTGAAACCAGGAGCTGTCGTCATCGACGTGGGAACCACCCGTGTGCCGGACGCATCCAAGAAGAGCGGCTTCCGCCTCAATGGTGACGTGAAGTTTGACGAGGTGGCAGAGAAGTGCTCCTTCATCACCCCCGTACCGGGTGGCGTGGGACCCATGACCATCTGTTCGCTGATGAAAAATACGCTTGCCGCTGGCAAGAAAGAATACTACAAGTAGCGAATCTATACTTGATTTTTTTATAACTCTCTAATTTGTGGGCAGGATGTAGTGATGCATCTTGCCCTTTTTTAAAAAGGTAATCTTAAGTGAAGAGTTAAGAGTGAAGAGTTAAGAATCCAATACCCTTAAAGGCTGTTGTCCCTTAACTTCCCTCTAACTTCCCTTAACTTCTTTAACTTCCCCAAATAGCTGTTGTCTTAACTCCTTAACTCCTTTAACTCCTTAACTCCTTTCTTATATTATAATATGTACGCGCGTAAGGAGAGATGCGAAATTGGGGAGTGGGACGGGGGAGAGTTGCCTTGTGGTAAACAGTGTTTTTCTACAATACCTATGTAAACGCGGAAAATGCGAGATTATTGCCTAAAAAAAGTCCTAAAAAGCCGAATAATGGGCTATTTTTCCATTTTTGCAGCCTAAAATGCAAAATATTGCACAAATTATTTGGTAGTTAAGAGTTTTTTTTATTACTTTGCACACGATTTCGGAACAACCCCTGGATTTGGGGGTAGAAAGATTGAAAAAATAACATTTTTAATAAATTAATTTTTTAGAGAGACATGAAAAAGTTAGGTTTATTGTTTGCTGCTGCCGCTATGGCAGTTTCAGCTTCAGCTCAGACTGTAACTGAGAGCAAAACTTTCGACAACTGGTACATCGGTATCAACGGCGGTGTTCAGACTAAGACAACACAATCTCGTTGGATGAAGAACCTCAATTCTAACGCAGGTCTTCGCCTCGGTCGCTGGTTTACTCCTGTATTCGGTTTGGCTGCTGAGAGCAACGTTTATTTCAACGACCACAACATGCCAGCTTCTAAGACTATCGTTCGCTACATGAACACAAGCTTGATCGCTACTGTTAATGTTAGCAACTGGTTCGCTGGTTACAAAGGTGAGCCACGTACATTCGAGGTTATCCCTGTATACGGTTTGGGCTGGGGTCACACTTTCGGTCACAAGGATGGCAGCAAGAGCCAGAACGCTCTTACATCTAAGGCTGGTATCGACTTCGCTTTCAACCTTGGTTCTAACAAGGCATGGCAGATCTACATCGAGCCTTCTATGAACTGGGTACTCGGTGGTGACTATGCTGTTGATATTGCTGGTTATACTTTCGGTGATCATCACATTCAGTACAATATCAACCGTTCTGCATTCCAGTTGAACGCTGGTGTTATCTACAAGTTCAAGAACTCTAACGGTACACACAACTTCACTATCGCTCAGCTCCGCGACCAGAACGAGATCGACGGTCTGAACAGCCAGATCAACAGCCTCCGCAACGACTTGAACGGTAAGGATTCTCAGCTCGCTGCTAAGGACAAGCAGATCCAGGATCTTCAGAACGCTCTCGACGAGTGCAACAGCAAGCCTAAGTATGAGAAGCCTGCTACTGCTACTAACTTGCAGCCTACTGTATTGTTCCGTCAGGGCAAGGCAGTTGTTGACAAGAGCCAGATGCCTAACGTTGAGTTGATCGCTCAGTACATGAAGAATCACCCAGACGCTAACATCGAGATCAAGGGTTATGCTTCTCCAGAGGGTAGCAAGGAGTTCAACCAGGCTCTTTCTCAGAAGCGTGCTGACGCTGTTAAGAACGTCCTCGTTAAGAACTACAAGATCTCTGCTGATCGTTTGACAGCTAAGGGTATGGGCGCTACTGACAAGCTCTTCAAGCAGGTTGAGTTCAACCGCGTTTCTACCTTCAACGATAACAACGCAGCTGAGTAAGCAACAAGTTTCAAAAAAGGATATTGAATAAATATCAAAATATGTCCCCAAGACTTCGGTCTTGGGGATTTTTTTTGTCCCAAAAGAAAAACGCACGTGCGAGAGTTGTTCGTACGTGCGTTAGATATTTTCCGATAAGACCCGGGTATTTTTCTGATGAAACCCGGGTGTTTTTTCAACGAGACCCGGGTATTTTTCTGATGAAACCCGGGTGTTTTTTCAACGACACCCGGGTGTTTTTTTTACGATGTCTGAGTGTTGTTGAATTCCCCCATTCCTTTGTGGAGCAGTTCCAGTCCGCGGTGTGTGCAGATGCCCCTTACCATGACGAGGAAATAGTTGTCGAAGAGCTGTTGCATGGAAAACTCCTTGTACATCTGCTGGTGCATGAATTCCTCCATGGCGATGTGCCCCACGTTGGAAACAAGCGGATAGTCTACGTCGCTGCGGAAGAGACCCTCCTGCACGCCAACCTTATAGAAGCGCATGCGCGACTTCACATCACGGTCGTGGTTCTCGCGGAGGTAAGCCACAATGTGCGGCATCTTGTGAATCTCGTCGTAGAAGAGCGCTCCTACCTTGTTGTTCACCTCCATCTGAAGTCGGTAGAAATAGCAGATGATGTCTATGACGTTGTGGTCGCCATGCAGGGCGAAGTCTTCCAGAAGCTTGCCGTAACGCTCGTCCTGAGCCTTCAGTCCTGCAAGGAGAAGCTCCTCCTTGTCGCCGAAAATCTCGTACACCGTGCGCTTGGACACATGCAGCCCCTGGGATATTTCGTCCATCTTCACAGCCTTGATGCCGCGCTTGAAGAATTCCTCCATGGCATAGTCGATGATCTTCCCACGAAGATCACGCCTGTAATCGGTTGTTGTTTCCATGTTTTTTGTTGTAGTAAGAATTTCATGCAAAGTTACGAAAAAAAACATAAAAACCTATGCATGTTAAATAGTTTTTTCGTACCTTTGCACAAACGATATGTTATTGTGCATAAAAATGTAGCAAGCATACAGGAATAAAACTTAAACCGCAATATAACTATGGCAAAAATTTCTAAAGAGGCGGCTCTCGCTTACCACGAGAATGTGCGCCCTGGCAAAATCGAGGTAAAACCTACCAAACCCTATCACACTCAGACCGACCTTAGTCTGGCTTATTCACCGGGAGTGGCTTTTCCCTGTCTTGAGATTCAGCAGAATCCGGACGATGTGTACAAGTATACGGACAAGGGCAACCTCGTGGCAGTAATCAGCAACGGCACGGCTGTGCTCGGACTGGGCGACATAGGTGCCATGAGCGGTAAGCCTGTCATGGAGGGCAAGGGTCTGCTCTTCAAGATTTATGGTGGCATCGATGTCTTCGATATCGAGATTGCCGAGAAAGACCCGGAGAAGTTCTGCGAGGCAGTGGAGAAGATTGCTCCTACCTTCGGCGGTATCAACCTGGAGGATATCAAGGCTCCCGAGTGTTTCTATATTGAGGAACGCCTGAAGCGTACCCTCGACATCCCCGTCATGCACGACGACCAGCACGGAACGGCCATCATCTCGGCTGCCGGACTGAAGAATGCACTGGAGGTGGCTGGCAAGAACATCTCTGACGTGAAGATCGTCGTCAACGGCGCTGGTGCTGCCGCCATCAGTTGTACAAAACTCTATGTGGCTCTCGGTGCCAAGGTGGAAAACATCGTGATGCTCGACTCGAAGGGTGTCATCACTTCCGACCGCACCAACCTTACCGAACAGAAGAAGCTCTTCGCCACCGACCGTCGTGATGTTCACACGCTCGAAGAGGCTATCAAGGGCGCTGATGTCTTCGTCGGTCTGAGCAAGGGAAATGTCCTTTCTCAGGACATGCTCCGTTCCATGAACGATAATCCTATCGTCTTCGCTCTTGCCAACCCCGTGCCTGAGATCAGCTACGAGGATGCCATGGCAAGCCGTCCCGACGTGCTGATGTCTACTGGTCGCTCTGACTATCCTAACCAGATCAACAACGTCATCGGATTCCCATACATCTTCCGTGGTGCGCTCGATGTTCACGCTCGTGCCATCAACGAGGAGATGAAACTCGCTGCCGTCAACGCCATTGCCGACCTTGCCAAGCAGCCCGTTCCCGATGTGGTCAACGATGTCTATCATGTCAACGACCTTACCTTCGGTCCGAAATACTTCATCCCGAAACCAGTCGACCCACGCCTCATCACTGAGGTATCTGCTGCCATTGCCAAGGCTGCCATGGACAGTGGGGTGGCTCGCACACCCATCACCGACTGGGAGGCTTACAAGCAGCGCCTGCGCCAGATGCTCGGACAGGAGTCTAAGCTCACACGTAAGTTGCACGACACGGCTCGTCTGCACCCGCAGCGCGTGGTGTTCGCCGAGGGTGGCAACCCCACCATGCTCAAGGCTGCCGTACAGGCAAAGAGCGAGGGCATCTGCCAGCCTATCCTCTTGGGCAACCCCGACCGCCTGAAGCGTGTCGCCTCTCGCCTGAAACTCGACTTGGAGGGCATTGAAATCGTGGACATGCGCGCTGACAACGAGCAGGGACGCCGCGCCACCTTCGCCAAGCATCTCGCCGAGAAGCGTGCCCGCGAGGGTTATACGTTCGAGGAGGCTTATGACAAGATGTACGAGCGCAACTACTTCGGTATGTCGATGGTAGAGGTGGGCGACGCTGATGCCTTCATCACGGGTCTCTACACCAAATACTCCAACACCATCAAGGTGGCTAAGGATGTCATCGGCATCCGCCAGGGATACAGCACCTTCGGCGCCATGCACATCCTCAACACGAAGAAGGGTGTTTACTATATTGCCGACACGCTCATCAACCGCCATCCCGACGAGTATGTCCTCACCGACGTGGCGCGCCTCTCGGCAAGCACCGTGAAGTTCTTCAACGACGAACCGGTCATCGCCATGCTCAGCTATTCCAACTTCGGTACCGACGCCGTTGGCTCGCCTGTCAAGGTGAGAAAGGCTGTCGCCGATATGCAGCAGCGCTATCCTGACCTTGCCATCGACGGTGAGATGCAGGTGAACTATGCGCTCAACAAGGACTTGCGCGACGAGAAGTATCCTTTCTCTCGTCTCAAGGGAAAGAAAGTCAACACCATGGTGTTCCCCAACCTGAGCAGTGCCAACAGTGCCTATAAGTTGTTGCAGGCACTGAGCCCTGAGGCTGAGATCATCGGTCCGATACAGATGGGTCTGAACAAGCCTATCCACTTCACCGACTCGGAGAGCAGCGTGCAGGACATCGTCAATGTCACAGCCGTAGCTGTCATCGACGCCTATGTGGAGAAACTCAAGAACAACAAGTAACATAACATACTATCATAATTTATATTATATGATTATGAACAGGACGATTATTACGGTAGTGGGCAAGGATACTGTCGGCATCATTGCCAAGGTGTGCTCCTATCTTGCTGACAATGGTATTAACATCCTCGACATCTCGCAGACCATCGTGCAGGAGTATTTCAACATGATGATGATTGTCGACATGGGAAAGATGAGCAAGTCTTTTGACAAGGTGTCCGACGAACTGGCTTCTATTGGCAAGGAAATGGGTGTGCAGGTGAAGTGCCAGCGCGAGGAAATCTTCGACATGATGCACCGCATCTGATTCCAACCTCTAAGTGATGAACCATTAAAGCGAAAGACATGATTAACATCAACGAGGTCATCGAGACCAACAAGATGATAGAGCAAGAAAACCTCGACGTGCGCACCATCACCATGGGCATCAACTTGCTCGACTGCGCCGCAACGGAGGTGGACGTGCTCTGCGACAATATTTACAGGAAGATAACGCGCTTGGCGAAGGATTTGGTCAAGACGGGAGAGGACATCTCCAAGGAGTTTGGCGTGCCCATCGTCAACAAGCGCATCGCCATCACCCCGATTGCATTGGTGGGCGGTTCTGCTTGCCGTACCACTGACGACTATGTGGAGGTGGCAAAGACTCTCGACCGTTGTGCCAAGGAGTTGGGCATCAACTTCCTCGGAGGATACTCCGCTGTCGTGTCCAAGGGTATGAGCAAAAGCGACGAACTCTTGATCCGTTCCATCCCACAGGCGTTGGCGCAGACTGACTTTATCTGCAGTTCCATCAATGTGGGGTCCACCAAGACGGGCATCAACATGGACGCGGTGAGACTCATGGGACAGATTGTGCGCGACACAGCGGAGGCTACCCGTGACAAGGGGTCTATTGGTTGCGCCAAATTAGTGGTGCTCTGCAATGCTCCTGACGACAACCCCTTCATGGCTGGTGCCTTCCACGGTGTGAGCGAGGCTGACGCTGTCGTGAGTGTGGGTGTCAGCGGTCCGGGCGTGGTGAAGTACGCCTTGGAGAGTGTGCGTGGCGAGAGCTTCGAAGTGCTCTGCGAGACCATCAAGCGTACGGCTTTCAAGATTACACGTGTGGGACAACTCGTGGCAAAGGAGGCTTCTCGCAGACTCGGTGTTCCTTTCGGCATCATCGACCTCTCATTGGCTCCTACGCCTGCCATCGGCGACAGTGTTGCCGACATCCTGAGGGAGATAGGTCTTGAACACGCGGGTGCTCCTGGTACGACGGCTGCTCTCGCTCTGCTCAACGACCAGGTGAAGAAGGGCGGCATCATGGCTTCGTCGTATGTCGGCGGACTGAGCGGTGCCTTCATCCCCGTGAGTGAAGACCAGGGCATGATCGACGCTGTCGAGGCTGGTGCCCTGACGATAGAGAAACTTGAAGCCATGACTTGCGTCTGCTCCGTGGGTCTCGACATGATCGCCATCCCTGGAGATACTCCTGCCACGACCATCGCTGGCATCATCGCCGACGAGGCGGCAATAGGTATGGTCAACCAGAAGACGACGGCAGTGCGTGTCATTCCTGTCATCGGAAAAGGGGTAGGCGACAGTGTCGACTTTGGCGGACTGCTCGGTCATGCTCCCATCATGCCTGTCAACACCTTCAGTTGTGCTGACTTCGTCAACCGCGTAGGACGTATCCCGGCACCCGTCCATAGCTTCAAAAACTAAGGCGCGAAGGGCCGATACTCGACCGAATATCGTTAAAAAAACATAACAGAAGCGCTTTATTGGGCGCAAAATTGCTCTAATTCACAGAAAATGAGTAATTTTGCGCCCGATTTATATATTTACATAAAGTCTAACTTTATTAATTCAAATTTAATTATTAATTTTTTATGTCAGATTTAAAGAACGTAAAGCCATTGGACGACTTCAATTGGGACGAGTTTGAGAATGGCACAAGCGCTAACGTCAGCAAAGACGACCTCGAGAAGGCGTATGACGAAACCCTCAACAAGGTAAGCGAGCACCAGGTAGTAGAAGGTACCGTTATCGCTGCCGACAAGAAGGAAGTAATCGTGAACATCGGTTACAAGAGCGACGGTATCATCCCCGCTTCCGAGTTCCGTTACAACCCAGACCTGCAAGTAGGTGACAAGGTTGAGGTTTATGTAGAAAACCAGGAGGATGCCAAGGGTCAGCTCGTGCTCTCCCACAAGAAGGCTCGCCTCAGCAAGTCTTGGGAGCGTGTCAACGCTGCTCTCGACAACGAGGAGGTTATCCAGGGTTACATCAAGTGCCGCACTAAGGGCGGTATGATCGTTGACGTTTTCGGCATCGAGGCTTTCTTGCCAGGCAGCCAGATCGACGTTCACCCTATACGCGACTACGACGTATTCGTAGGAAAGACAATGGAGTTCAAGGTTGTCAAGATCAACCAGGAGTTCCGCAACGTTGTTGTCTCTCACAAGGCGCTCATCGAGCAGGAGTTGGAGCAGCAGCGTAAAGAGATCATCGGCAAGCTCGAAAAGGGTCAGATCCTCGAAGGTACTGTTAAGAACATCACTTCTTACGGTGTATTCGTTGACCTCGGCGGTGTTGACGGTCTCATCCACATCACAGACCTCTCTTGGGGCCGCGTAAGCGATCCTCACGAGGTTGTTGCTCTCGACCAGAAGATCAATGTCGTTATCCTCGACTTCGATGAGGAGAAGAAGCGCATCGCTCTCGGTCTGAAGCAGCTCACTCCACACCCATGGGATGCTCTCGACGCTAACCTCAAGGTGGGCGACCACGTGAAGGGTAAGGTAGTCGTTATGGCTGACTACGGTGCTTTCGTTGAGATCGCTCCTGGTGTAGAGGGTCTTATCCACGTTTCTGAGATGTCTTGGAGCCAGCACTTGCGTTCTGCTCAGGACTTCATGAAGGTGGGCGACGAGGTAGAGGCTGTCATCTTGACTCTCGACCGCGCTGAGCGTAAGATGAGCTTGGGTATCAAGCAGCTGAAGGAAGACCCATGGGAGACCATCGAGGTGAAGTATCCTGTTGGCAGCAAGCATACCGCTAAGGTTCGCAACTTCACTAACTTCGGTATCTTCGTTGAGCTCGAAGAGGGTGTTGATGGTTTGATCCACATCTCTGACCTCTCTTGGACCAAGAAGGTTAAGCATCCTTCTGAGTTTACTACCGCCGGTGCTCCTATCGACGTAGTAGTGCTCGAGATCGACAAGGAAAACCGTCGCTTGAGCCTCGGCCACAAGCAGTTGGAGAAGAATCCTTGGGATGAGTACGAGGCTATCTATACTCCTGGCTCAGTACACAAGGGTACCATTACCGAGATGATGGATAAGGGCGCTGTCATTTCTCTCGCTGAGGGCGGTGAGGGCTTCGCTACTCCTAAGCACCTCGTTAAGGAGGATGGTTCTCAGGCCAAGAAGGGCGAAGAACTTGACTTCAAGGTAATCGAGTTCGTTAAGGAGACTAAGCGTATCATCCTCTCTCACTCTCGTACATTCGAGGAGGGTAAGGACGACGTGAAGCCAGCAGCTCCACGCAAGCACAGCAACGCTGGTGCTCGCAAGGGCAACGAGGCTGCTTCTGTTACTAACGTAACTCCTGGTACTTCTCTCGGTGACATCGACGCTCTTGCTAAGCTCAAGGCTCAGATGGAGGGTAAGGCTTAATTATTCTTTTGAAGCATTTACGTTTCGCAGATAGTGTTCCTCCCTTAAAGGAACACAATCGTCCCTCGGTTCTTCTTTATGAGGAATCGGGGGATTTTTTATAAAGGTAAAAAGGTAAAAAAGTAAAAAGGTAAAAAAGGCTAACGCCGTGTGGAGCACTAACCACGGAAACCACGGAAGCTTTTGACCACGAATAAAACGAATTTAACGAATGGCTAACGCCGTGTGGAGGACTAACCACGAAAACTACAGAAGTTTTTGACCACGAATAAACGAAACAACGTTCGACGTCCGAAGGGAAAGTCAATCTAACGAATGGCTAACGCCGCGTGTGCATGGGAAACACGGAAACCGCGGAATTCACTCTAATGCTCGTGCTGTAATCATCCCGTTTATGTTCTGATTTAAACGGCAAGGATGATAGTATCTGTGGCTCGTGTGAAAATAAAAATGCCTTTGTGGAAAAACATATCCACAAAGGCATTTGGATTCTTCACTCTTCGTTCTTCACTCTTCACTCTTCACTCTTAATTCTTCACTCTTAAGATTCTTCACTCTTCACTCTTATTTGATTCCCCTCTCATTGAGAGCCTTTGAATATTTTGCTGCATTCTGGAGGTGCTCTTGATAGGTGCGTGCAAAGTTATGGGTGCCGCTGAAATCCTCCTTGGCGCACATGTACAGATAGTCATGGTGAACCATATCGAGGACTGCGTCGATGCCCGCTACTGAAGGGATGCGGATAGGTCCTGGAGGAAGACCAGCATTTTTGTAAGTGTTGTAAGGACTGTCGATGTGCAACAGGTTGTTGTAGATGCGCTTCAACTCAAACTTCTTCCAGGCAAACTTGATAGTTGGGTCTGCCTGCAAAGGCATTCCGTTGGGGTATTCTGCGTTGCGAAGCACGAAGCGGTTGTAGTACATGCCTGCAATCATGGGCTTTTCGCCATTGTTGGCAGTCTCCTCGTCCACGATGCTGGCGATGGTGATGACTTGCTCGGGAGTGAGGTTCAGTGCCTTTGCCTTTGCCGTGCGACTCTCGTTCCAGAACTTCTTGCTCTCCTTCTGCATGCGCTCCAACAGGTTGGCAGTGCTTACGTTCCAGTAGATGTCATAGGTGTTGGGGATGAACATACAGGCGATGGTGCACGTGTCGTAACCGTACTTCCGGCAGGTCTCCTCGTCGGTCAGTGCATGCTGCAGTGTCGTACTGTCCATCATGAGTTTCTTGCTCAGTTCTCCGGCAAGTCTGTCCATGGTTCGTACTGAGGGAACGGTGAGCCTCACTGGTTCCTGCAGTCCGTTCTTGAGGTGTCGCCAAATCTTCAGGGCACCCTCACCTGGCTTTATCGCATATCGACCTGTCCTGATGTGCTTGGCGTAGCTCGAATGGTGGGTGAGCGTGTGGAAAGCATGGAGCGGTATGCTGTTGGCTATCGGCGCCATCTTGTGGTAAACGGAGTCGATATTGTCGTCGTTGTCGATGTACACATACTCTGTCTTCTCGCTGTGTGAGAAGGTAGAGAAGCAGTACATGTAGGTAAGTGCCGCAATGACGACGACACATGCCAATACTCCGTACAGATAAGGTTTACATGATGACTTTTTTGTTTTCTTTTTCATCTCTTCTGTCTTTTTATTCGCTTTTTCTGTCTGTTAGGACGCTGCAAAAGTACATCATTTATGGCAGACGGCAAAATAAAACCGTGCTGAATGTCGTGGAGGTTGTAAAAAATGGTTAATTAGTGGCGTGTTTGTACAAATACCATTACCTTTGTGCTCTGATTGTATGTTGTACACTATTTGAAAGAAAAGAAGACAAGGCGTATGAAACTGAAGTTTACCATACCTTACAAGGCACATTGGGGTGAAACCCTCTGCGTTGCCATCACATGGAAGAGCCGCGACGGGCATTCGGTCTGCCGCGATGTAGACATGAACACCCTTGACGGTTATCTCTGGGAGGCGGAGACCCAACCGCCGCAGAGCAGGCAGCATCACCTCGACACCATCGCTTATTGTTATAAGGTAAAGGACGGGGCTGACAACATCATACGCTGTGAGTCGACGGAATATCCGCGCATCTATACTTACGACAGCCAGCGCAGTTTCCTTTTTTCTGACTTCTGGCTTGAAGGTGACTATGTGCGTGACTGGGCTGAGAACACTTCTCTGCGCCTTCCGCTCTACGACAGTACCGTTCTCTTCAAGGTTGTCGAACCGCTCTTGCATCAGGGAGAGGCGCTTGCCCTCTTGGGCAATCATCCCGCGTTGGGTGACTGGAACGAGGAGCGTTTCCTGAAGATGACGCCAGTGGGCGACGGCAGTTGGGTACTCTCGGTAGACGTGCAGGCTCTCGACAAACCATTAGAATATAAATATGTGGTGATAGATAAGCACACGCAGCAGTTGAAACGATGGGAAGAAGGAAAAAACCGTACCATGGAGGGGGTGCGCATCCTGCCTGGTGAGGTGCACGTGCTGCATGGTGGCAACTTCCGTGTCAAGGAACTGCCCCTCACGGCACAGTTCTGTTTCGACACTTACATCTTCGACCTTGACGGGACGCTGCTCTCTACGCTCGACGACCTTGCCGCCAGTTGCAACTATGCCTTGCGTACCAACGACCTGCCAGAGCATTCTGTTGACGATGTGCGGCGCTTTGTGGGCAATGGTGTGAAGATGCTCATGGTACGTGCCGTGCCTGATGGCGAGAAGAATCCTAAGTTCGAGAAGACTTTTGCCGACTTCCGCCAGCACTACATGATGCACAACCTTGACACTACCCGTCCTTACCCCGGCATCATGGCGATGCTCACCGAACTGAAGGCGCGTGGCAAGTCGGTGGCTGTTGTAAGCAACAAGTTCTATGCTGCCACGGAAGCCCTCTGCCGTCATTTCTTTGGTAAGTTGGTGGACGTGGCGATAGGGGAGAAGGAGGGAATACGCAAGAAACCAGCCCCCGATACGGTCAACGAAGCGTTGCGTCTCTTGGATGCCGACCGTTCTAAGGCTGTGTATATTGGTGACAGTGACGTTGACGTGATGACGGCAAAGGCAAGTGGAATGCCTTGCATCAGTGTGTTGTGGGGATTCCGTAGCCGCGACTTCCTCATAGAGCATGGCGCAAGCATACTGGTTCACAAACCATCGCAGATAGTCTCATAAAATCTTAAGAGCATCCATTAGAAAGTCTCAAAATATTCCCATAAACGGAAATTCCATATAAGAAGAGAGGGCGTGTCAACTTAGCTGACACGCCCTCTGATTTGTTATAAGTGTGGAACTTGTATAGAACCACCATCTTTTGTCCAATGTCCTTCTTATATAATGAAGGCTGGAACGATGTAAAAGTAAAAGATTCTGTTTTATTCGTACCTGATAGCCTCGATTGGGTCGAGACGGGCTGCCTTCTTGGCTGGATACCAACCGAAGAATACGCCAGTAAAGGTACATACGGCGAAGCTCATGATGATGCTCCACGCCTCTATCTGCGTCGTGACATGGAAGAACTGCTGTAGGCTCACCGAGAGTCCTACGCCAAGCAGAACACCTATGATACCGCCCGTAACAGAGAGGAGGATAGCCTCGATGAGGAACTGGTTGAGGATGTCCACACCACGGGCACCCACACTCATGCGAAGACCAATCTCTCGTGTGCGCTCCGTCACACTCACGTACATGATGTTCATGATACCGATACCGCCTACGAGCAGTGAGATGCCAGCCACAGAACCGAGGAGGATGGTGATGGTGGACATGGTAGAGTTCATCATGCTCGATATTTCCTCTTGCGAACGGATGTTGAAGTCGTCCTCATCAGCTTCTGTCGTGTCTGTCGCATCCTTCAGTTTGTGAGTACGGCGCAGTATCTCCGTTATCTGGGTCTGTGCCGGTTGGGAAGCATCTTCTGTGATTGCCGAGCAGACGATACCGCCGAGGTAGGTCTGTGCCATGATACGCTTCATCACAGTGGTGTAGGGAGCCAATACGAGGTCGTCCTGGTCCATACCCATACTGTTGTAGCCTTTCTTCTTCAGTACGCCCACCACGCGGAAGGGGATGCTGTTGAAGCGCACAACCTTGCCAATGGGGTCGCTACCGTCGGGGAAGAGGTAGTCTACTACCGTCTGTCCGAGGATACACACTTTGGCTGCCGCCTTGATGTCTGCGTCGGTAAACATCTCACCGTCTGCCACCTTGAGCTGGCGGATGGTGAGGTAGTCCTGATTGACACCGTAGATGCTACTCTGTGTGTTGTTGTTGCCGTTGATCCACTGTCCGCTGCTGTTCACGGTAGGCGAGATGGCGTTGATGTAGTTGCACTCGTCCTTGATCGCCTGATAGTCGGTTTGCTTCAGGGTCTCCATGGCAGAAGCGTCTTGTCTCACACCACCTCTCATGTCAGCACCCGGCGAAATCATGATCATGTTGGAGCCCATCTCGGCAATGTTTGCCTTGATGCTCGCCTTACTGCCCTGTCCGATGGCAAGCATCGTGATGACGGCAGCAATACCGATGATGATGCCGAGGGCCGTGAGGAACGACCTCATCTTGTTGGCGGCAATCGCCCTGAGGGCTATTTTGAAAAGATTCTGATAGTTCATGTGTTTATTGTTTTTGTGCGTTGAGCTACCGCACCTCTAAGGGCTTACTCATCGGTGTTGGCGGGGAGGGCAGCGAGTCCTTCAGCGGCAGAAAGGATGTTCTTGTTGTATTCGTCGCTGATGATGTGTCCGTCTCGCAACTCGATGTTTCGGCTGGAGTAGTTGGCTATGTCGGGGTTGTGGGTCACGAAGATGATGGTTCTTCCCTGTGCATACAACTTTTGGAAGAGGACGAGTATCTCGAAACTTGTTCGTGTGTCGAGGTTACCCGTTGCCTCGTCGGCGAGTATGACGGCAGGGTTGTTTACTAAGGCGCGGGCGATTGCCACACGCTGCATCTGACCACCCGACATCTGGTTGCTCTTGTGGTAGAGGCGCTCTCCCAAGCCTACTGCCTTCAGTGCCTCAATGGCGCGCTCCTTGCGTTCTGCTGCGTTGACGGATGAATTGTACATCAGTGGAAGTTCCACGTTCTCTACACTTGTCGTCTTCGGCAGCAGGTTGTAGTTCTGGAAGATGAATCCAATCTTGCGGTTGCGCAGCACGGCACGCTCAGAGCGCGACATGGTGCGTACAGACACCCCGTCAAGGTAATATTCGCCGCTCGACGGTGTGTCGAGACATCCCAACTGGTTGAGGAGGGTAGACTTGCCCGAACCAGACTTACCCATGATGGTGACAAACTCACCTTCGTAGATCTTGAAGCTCACGCCCTTGAGAGCATGCACTGTCTCGTCACCCACGAGGAAGTCGCGCCTCACATTGTCCAGTTCGATGACAACTTTCTTGTCTGTATTCTCGTTCATGTCACTTACTTCTTCTTGTTCTTGTTCTTAGGACCTGGACCGCTGATGAGTCCCTGGCTCTGTTCTGCCTCTTCCTCTTCTGCGTCGTCGGTCTTCACCACGATTTCGGTAACGATCTTGTCACCCTTTTTCACACCCTTCGTAATCTCTGTGTGGACACCGTCGCTCTGACCGATGTTGACAGAGTGTGCGGTAAGGGTGTTGTTGTTGAGGGTCCAAACCTTGTTCTTGCCCTTGCAGTCTACGATCTTGATGTTCTTGCCTACGGTCTCCTTGGTAGGAGTGAAGCGGAGAGCCTTGTTGGGTACGCTCAGCACACCGTTGCGCTCCTGTGTGTAGATGGTGACGTTGGCGGTGAGTCCTGGCTTCAGTTTCAGGTCGGCATTGGGGGCAGAGATGACTACCTCGTAGGTTACGACGTTGTTGGTAGTGGTTGCCTGCAGACGTACCTGCTTCACGATGCCCTCGAAGGTGTCGTCGGGATAGGCGTCAACGGTGAAGGTGACGCGGTTGCCTTCTTTCACGCCGCCTATGTCAGCCTCGTCCACGTCGGCGATAACCTGCATGTTGGTGAGGTCTTTGGCGATGGTGAACAACTCTGGAGTACTGAAGCTTGCAGCCACGGTCTGTCCTTCCTCTACGCTCTTCGAGATAACGGTTCCGTCGATGGGCGATGTGATGGTGGCGTAGCCCAAGTTGGTCTGTGCCTTCTGCACACTCTCCTTGGCTGTGGCTACCTGCTCCTTTGCCTGTCTGTAGGCGAGGAGGGCGTTCTCATAGTCGTTGGCGCTGACAAGTCCTTTCTTGTAGAGGGTCTGGTAGCGGTTGTAGTTGGCTGTCTGGTAGTTGAGGTTGCTCTGCACGCTCTCCAAGTTTGCCTTGGCTGTGTTCAACTCGCTGGTGAGGTTGGTCTTGTCGAGTTCGGCGATGACTTGTCCTTTCTTTACCTGACTGTTGTAGTCAACGTATAGTTTGTTGACAATACCAGAAACCTGTGTACCTACGGTGACACTGGTCACGGCCTCAATGGTACCTGTGGCAGTGACGCTGTTCTGCAGCGACTGCTCAGAGGCTAACTCCTCTTTGAAGTTGATTTCCTCTTCGTTCTTGCTTCCGGAGAGTAACCATGCTACCACGGCGATGACCAATACGCCTACCATGGCAATCCATACTTTACTTAATCTCTTCTTCTTCATTGTATGTGTTATGAGTGTTGTTTTCCTGTTGGCTTACTGTATCTTTCCGTCGCGATAGTACTTCAGCATGTCGATGTTGAGGATGGTGAGGTACTTCGACTGCAACTCGTTTTGCTTGGCTTTGAGGAGTGCGTCCTTGCCAGTGCGCAGTTCCACGATGTTCTTTAGTCCCAATTTGAACTGCTCGCTCAGCAGGTCGTAGCTTGTCTGGGCACTTTCTGTGCTTACCCTTGCAGCCTTGAACTGGCTTTGGTTGGTGTTTGCCTGCAACCAGAAGTTCTCGATGGTGGAGTAGAGTTGTGTCTCTTCGTCCTTGATGTCGAGCAGTATTTCCTGCTGTTGGATGCACGCCTTGTTGACGGCAGTCTTGGTTTGTCTGTTGTCAAAGAGAGGGATGCTCACACCGATTCCTCCTGCCACGTTGAAGTTGGTCTTGAGTTGTGTGCCCCAGCCGTTCTTGTTCATGGATGTGGTGTTGGTAGAGACACCAGCGTTGGCACTGATGGTAGGCATCTTGCCAGCCTTGGCTATCTTGACGTTCAGCTCGCTCTGCGCTAATTGGTTTTGGTATTTCTTCAACTCAGGGCGGTTGTCGAGGGCTGCGGTGTACACGCCCTGCAGTGCTGGGATGTCGGCGAGAGCCATGGCGTCTGTAGTCTTGGGGATGGCGATATCAAACTCCTCTTCTGAGGTAATCTGCAGCAATGCCTTGAGCTGTCTCTTGTAGTTCTTGACATTGTTTTCAGCCTGCACCACATTGTATTGGTCTTGTGCGCACTGTGCGGTGAGCTGAGCCAAGTCTGCCTTGCTCATCTTTCCCACCTTCACCATCTCCTTGCCGCGTTCCTCGTTTTCGAGGCTCGACTTATAACTCTCCTTGTTGACATTGATGGCTTCTGTGGAGTAGAGTATCTGCACATAGTACTGGGCTATCTGCTCCTGCAGTTTGGCTGCCTGTGTGGCAGAGTCCAGTTGCGCAGCCTCGGTCACGAGTTTGTTCAACTTCACCTGGTTGTTTTTCTTGTTGCCGTTCCAGATGGTGTAGTTGCCCATGATGCTGTACGAACCGTTGTAGTACACCTTGTCGACTGATGCCTTGGAGTAACCGTCGCTACCGATGATGCCGCTCGACACCCAAGGGGTGTAGTTGATGCTTTGGTTCGTATTCGCCGTGAGTGAAGGCAAGAGGGCAGCTTTCGACTGCAGGTAGTCTTCGTTGGCACTCATTTTTTGCAGTTCCGTCTTCTGCAGTGAGATGTTGTTTTGCAGTGCGTAGTTGATGCAGTCTTCCAGACTCCATTCTTTAGCTTCTGCTGTCATTGGGGCTGCCGCAGCGAGTATGCCGAGCAGCGCCACTGTCCATGTTCTTTTTTTGTTCATCTTATATATTGGTATCGTGTAACTTGTTGACATGTATAAATGTAGATTTATTTTCGTGTCGATGGTTTATTGCCTATTTTGTTTTTTAACAAAAGTATGGACTTTTAAGGGGGCGTTAACGAAAGGCGATTTAAAGGGTAACTATTCAGCTGCCCCTACAAACAGTTAGGGGTAGCTGTTAGCCTAATGGGTACGACTCATCTGCCATC
>CAVCDC010000037.1:0-24400 GCA_963600865.1 Firmicutes bacterium CAG:103 | reverse complement strand
TGTCCCACTGCGCCGCTTGCACCAACAATTGCTACTTTCATAATCGAATCTTTTTTATTATAGTTGTTGTAAGTATTTAATCGGCTGCAAAGTTAAGGCTTTTTCTACGAAATCAAGCATAAACAGACAAGAAAGATTGCTTTTTGTTGCAAAATTTCTGTTTTTACTTACTATACAGAAGATTTGCTGCCATATAGAAAAAGCATACAAATGACGGCATCAAGCCTTTTCCTGTTTGTCAAGCCATTTTTCCAGCACCTCGCAGTAAGCATCAGTCTGTTCAGCAAAGGGCATGTGTCTTGCACCGGCAAAGAGATGCCACTCAGAAGAGGGAATACCATCGTAGAGAGTCTTGGCGACAAGCGGCGTACAGAGATCGTCGGTACCACTCATCACCAGGCACGGCACCTCTATCTCTCCGAGGCGGTCTGTATAGTCATAGTCATGAAGCGTACCTGTCGGTGTGTATTCATTAGGACCCCATCCATAGAGATAGGCTTCCTTGCCCACACGCTTCTCACGGCGAAGGCACTCAGGAGTGTCCTCTGTCACTTCACCAGCACAATGCTGCAGCATGAAATGACTGTTGGCAAGAGCATAAGCCTCAGAAGAATAGTCATCTGTCTCCTCGGCACGGGCTATTGCCTGTTGGTCATCCTCTGACATGTAACGTATCATGCGGTGCTGCTCACTTGCCCACAGTTTGCTGCTTGAGAGGGTACTGGAGAGAATGGCAGACTTAACGCCACGGGCTTTCTTCTCTACAAGGTAGATGATGTCGAGCATACCGCCCCATGACTGTCCTAACAGATGGAACTCTTTCAAATGGAGATGATCGATGAGCGCACACAGTTCGTTGAGCCACGTCTCAGGAGTCCACAACTCGGGATGTCCCTCCACGAACGACTTGCCACAGCCCAACTGGTCGTAGCTGATGACGGCACGTCCCGTCAATGCCACGCGGTCGAGCAGTTCAAAATAGTTGTGCGTACTACCGGGTCCACCATGCAGCAACAAGAGAGGACACTTCCCCTCCTCCGTATGCCCGGCTATGCGATAATAGGTATTGTAACCCATAAAGGGCATGAATCCTTCCTGAATATCCATCTCTTCACAGCCATTCGCTGTCGTTATAATTTTTCCCACTTAAGAATAATTTTAGAATGCCTATATGAAAAAAGGGTGGCTATTTTGCTACCACCCTTTCAAGTGTCTGATAAGTCGTCTCGATTACATCACTCCGTCTTTACGAAGTTTCTGTTGCCACTTCCATGCCGAGGCGAGCACATCTTCAAGGCGAGCCTCAGCCTTCCAGCCCAATACGGTGTTTGCCTTGGTGCAGTCACCCCATATCTTTTCAATGTCACCCTCACGGCGTGGACCGTACTTCCAGTTGAGTTTTACACCCGTAGCACGCTCGAAGGTCTCCACAATCTCAAGCGTAGAGTTGCCTTTTCCCGTACCGATATTGAAGTACTCTATCGGTTCTGTGTCCTTGTCGAGTACACGAGCCATTGCTGCCACATGAGCCTTGGCAAGGTCTACTACGTAGATATAGTCTCGTATGCAGGTACCGTCCGGTGTATCATAGTCATTACCGAAGATGGTAAGCTGCTGACGTATTCCCATTGCCGTCTGCGTGACATAAGGAATGAGATTGTTGGGCACTCCGTTGGGCAGTTCACCGATCTCAGCAGAGGGGTGCGCCCCGATAGGATTGAAATATCTCAGCACGATACTCTTGATCTGTGCACCACTATGTATATAGTCGGCAATGATTTGCTCGTTGATTTCCTTGGTGTTACCATATGGAGATGTTGCCTTCTGATGGGGAGCATCTTCGGTAACGGGCAGGTTCTCAGGGCGCGGCTGTCCGTAGACGGTGCACGAAGAAGAGAAGATGATGCCCTTCACGCCATACTGGGGCATGAGTTCGAGCAGGTTGACAAGTGAAACAACATTGTTGCGATAGTAAAGCAAAGGCTTCTGCACACTCTCTCCCACAGCCTTGCTGGCGGCGAAATGGATGATGCCCTCGATGTCGGGATATTTCTGGAAGACAGCCTCTGTCGCCGCCTTGTCGCGCAAGTCTACCTGTTCGAAGGCGGGGCGGATACCCGTGATCTTCTCTATACCGTCGAGTACCTCTATCTTCGAGTTAGAAAGATTGTCGACTATCACTACGTTGTAGCCAGCCTGCTGCAGCTCCACGGTGGTATGACTGCCTATGAAGCCAGTGCCACCAGTCACTAAAATTGTTTGTTTCATCGTTGTTTGTGTTGTTATGAATAGTTGATGGATCGTTTTCGGCAGACAAAGTTAAGCAATCTTTTCGGAAGAGCAAAGGAATGACAATGTTTTTTAGTGTTTTTTGAACAACGGAAGAGAGAATGGGTGATAACCAGAAAACTATTTTACCCTTAAAATTTTTCATTTTTTGTTCAAAAAGCGAAAAAAAGTGTCTTATAAATATCTTTTTTTGCCCAATGAACATTTTTTTACGCATTTAGAACATTTGTTTGTCCGAAAAATGTTATACCTTTGTAAAAAAATTAAGAATGGGTGAATTTGTATTGAACAAAGTGACTATAAAAAAGGTAACCGACAAGCACATGATGAACGACTTTGTGGCACTGCCCCACAAGCTCTACAAAGGGTGTCCACAATACGTGCCCGACCTGGACAGCGACATTCGCGACACATTCGACCCCAAGAAAAATGCCGGACTGGACTTCTCCGACATTCAGGCTTTCGTGGCTTATGATGACAAGGGGCAGTGCGTAGGACGCGTGGCAGGCATCATCAACCATCGTGCCAACGAGAAATGGAAGGTGAGCGAGGTACGCTTCGGACTGATTGAGTTTGTCGACAACAAAGAGGTGTCACAGGGCTTGCTCGACGCTGTAGCCGTTTGGGGCAAGGAACACGGGATGACACACATACAGGGGCCGCTCGGGATATTCGACTTTGACAAAGAGGGAATGCTCGTGGAAGACTTCGACCTGGAAGGATCGATGGTGACCATCTACAACCCACCTTACTATCCGCAGCACATGGAGGCATTGGGATTCAAGAAGGAGGTGGACTGGATACAGATACGAGTGGACATCCCCGAGGAGATACCAGCAAAGTATGCAAGGGTGTCTAAGCTCTCTCAGGAGATGTTCGGACTGAAGGTTGGCAAGATTTCCCTCAAGCAACTTTGCAAGGAGGGATACGGCAAGAAAATCTTCGAGCTTCTCAACTTGGCATACTCGCCTCTCTTTGGATATACAGATTTTACAGACAGGCAGATAGACGATTTCGTCAAGCGTTATGCGCCACTGATAGACCTGAGGATGCTGCCTGTCATAGAAGACAAGGACGGAAAGTTGGTGGGAGCCGCCGTCACGATGGGCAGTCTGTCGAAAGCTCTTCGAAAGACGAAGGGCAAGCTATTCCCCTTTGGGTGGTACCATCTACTGAAAGCCTTGAAGTGGAAACGCGAGGGCAAAGCGGAGCTGCTGCTCATAGGAGTACACCCCGATTATCAAGGACTTGGAGTGAACGCCCTCTTCTTCAATGACCTCATACCCATCTACCGCCAGTTAGGCTTCACATGGGCAGAGACAGGTCCACAACTGGAGGACAACGTGCGCGAGCTGTCGCAGTGGAAACCCCTGAACCCACAACTCGTCAAACGCAGAAGGTGCTATACGAAGGAGTTGTAAGGAAAGAACAAGAACAATCGGAAAACGAATTAACAGAAAAAACAAAATACAATATGAAAAGAGTAGTAATTACCGGCATGGGCATATGGTCGTGCTTAGGCACCACATTGGATGAGGTGCGTGACTCACTTTACGCAGGCAAGAGCGGTATCATCTTCAGCCAGGAGCGCAAGGACGCAGGCTTCCGCTCACCACTCTGTGCCGATGTGCCAATGCCTAACCTCAAACCTTTCGTTCCGCGCAACCAGCGTAACTTCATGCCCGAGGAGGCTCAATATGCATATATGGCTACACGCCAAGCTTTGGAGAATGCAAAACTTGACCTTGACTACATCGAGCAGCATGAGGTAGGACTGGTCTATGGCAATGACTCTGTGGCTGAGGCTACTATGCGTGCCCTCGACAAGTTCAGAGAGTTCGGAAGCACGGTAGCATGCGGCAGTGGTTCCATCTTCCAGTCGATGAACTCTACCGTCACCATGAACTTAGCTTGTCTCTTCAAGTTGAGAGGCATCAACCTCACAGCTTCTGCAGCCTGCGCCTCTGGTTCGCAGTCTATCGGTTTGGCAACTCTGCTCATACGCAACGGTCTGCAAGACTGTGTAGTATGCGGTGGCGCCCAGGAGAACAACATGTACAGCGTAGCTGCCTTCGACGGCATCCAGTCTTTCTCCGTACGAGAGAACGAACCTACCAAGGCAAGTCGCCCGTTCGACCGCGACCGTGACGGTCTGGTTCCTGGCGGTGGTGCTGCCACTCTTATCTTGGAGGAATATGAGCATGCCGTAAAACGCGGCGCACCTATCCTTGCAGAAGTAATAGGATGGGGATTCTCCGGCAACGGCGACCACATCTCTACGCCTAATGTGGACGGACCGGCACGTTCTCTCGAACTGTGCTTGAAGGACAGCGGTGTCACACCCGACCAGATAGGATACATCAACGCACACGCCACTTCCACACACATCGGCGACGCAAGGGAGGCACAGGCAATAGCACGCCTCTTCGGTGACAGAAACGTTCCAGTGACTTCAACAAAGAGTCAGACAGGACACGAGATGTGGATGGCTGGTGCCAGTGAGGTGATATACTCCATCCTCATGATGAAGAACGGATTTATCGCTCCGAACATCAACTTCGAGAACCCCGACGAGGATACAGCATGCATACATGTATTGCCAGAACTGAAGGAGACTAACTTCGACATGTTCCTCTCCAACTCATTCGGTTTCGGTGGTACAAACTCTACCCTTATCGTGAAGGACATCAAGTAGGAAACAAAACAGAATAATAACAAAACAACAAATAAAACAATTATGACACGTGAAGAAATCGTAGAACAAGTAAACGGCCTGTTGGCTGAAGAGTTTGATGTAGAAACAAGTAACTTCGACCCTGAAGCAAGCATCAAAGAGACACTGAGCCTCGACAGTCTGAGCCTCGTAGACCTCATTGCCCTTGTGCAGCAGACCTACAAGGTCGTGATTCCTGTGGCAGAGTTGCCTAAGATCCAGACTTTCAACAACCTGTATGACTACATCGAGTCTCATCTCTCATAAGACGCAATGGACCGTTTTAGTATCGAACAACTCATCCCCCAAAGAGAACCAATCCTGATGGTGGATGATTTGCTAAAGGCGGACGGTGAGCAGGCTACGGCCTGTCTTACCGTCCGTCGTGGCAATATATTCCTTGCCGACGACGGCACTATGGAGGAAAGTGGCATCATAGAGCACATGGCACAATCGGCTTCGGCTTTTGCCGGGTACAAGGCTTTCTCCAAGGGGGGAACAGAGGCTCCTGTGGGCTATATAGGAGAGGTAAGGAAATTCAAATGTCTCCGTCGCCCGAATGTGGGCGAGAAGTTGTATACCACTATTATATTAGGGCCTGAAGTGAACGGCGTGACGCTGCTCACCGCCACCACCTGCGTGGAAAAAGAGAAAATAGCAGAGACCCAGATGAAGATTTTTATCAAGCCAAAAGAGTAAAAGTACATGAAACTTGAAGGAAACTATTACACCCTAATGGGTATAGAGCAACTGGGTGAGAGCACTGCGACCTATCATATAGCGCTCCTCCCCGACTGCGACATCTACCGAGGACACTTCCCCGGCAACCCAGTATGCCCAGGCGTATGCAACATGCAAACCATCAAGGAGTGTGCCGAAAAACTTACAGGCAAGACATTGCATGTGACCAACCTCAAGCAGTGTCGACTGACAGCTGTAGCTACGCCTACCGTATGCCCGGAAGTGTACGTGAAGGTCACGGCGAAGCCTTCCGAAGACACCGACACATACACCATTACGGCAAGCATATACGACACCGAACGCTCATACATGGAATATAAAGGCGAGATGGGCAACTACATTGCCAACAACGCAGCCAACGAATAAAGAGAAAAGAACGTATGACAGAACTTTGCATCCGCATCTATCGATATTTCCGTCACCACCGTCCAGTGTTCTGGCTTACCATGGTGGGACTTTTTGCCGTCTGTGCCTACTTCTCGGCACAGATACATCTGGAGGAAGACCTGAACAAGTTGATGCCAGCATCACGCAACGAGGACGGCAGCATGAAACTTGCCTTTGCCGACCTGCGCATCAAGGACAAGACCTTCCTGCTCTTCGAGGCAAAGAAGAAGGGCACCAGCACTGAACGCATCGCCGAGGTGTGCGATGCCTTTGCCGACTCTCTCATGGCACGTGACGGCAGACAGGATTCTACCAACCGTGCCATAGGCGATGTCTTCTATAGTCTCTCCGACGACCTGATGGCTGACGGCATAGACTATCTGAGCGAGCACTTGCCTGCCTATATAGACACTTCACTCTATGCGGGCATCGACACGCTGCTGACAAAGGAACAGATGAGTCGACAGATGGTGCAAAACCATGACGACATGACGGGAGAGTTCGGATCGGCTTACCCCGAACTCATACAGGCTGACCCCATCGGTTTGCGCAATCTCTTAGCCAAACAGATGAAGCCCCTGTTGGACAGCGGAACAGGAAGTTACAAGACTATAGAGGGACACTTCTTCGTACCTGACTCTACCGTATGCGTTGCCTTCCTCACTCCTCGCTTCTCGGCAACGAATACAGGACAAGGATCTGCGCTCTTCCAGCAGATGAACGAGCTCATCAGCGAGTTTGCCAAAACAGCCCCGGACATTCACATCACTTATCACGGTACTCCGGCAAGTGGATTCTACAACTCCACGACCATCAAGCACGACCTCGTAGGAACAGTGGGCGGTTCGTTGGTGTTGGTGATTATTTTCCTACTCATCTGTTTCAGGAGATGGGACACCCTGCCGTTGCTGCTTCTGCCAGTAGCCTTTGGCTCTCTCTTCGGACTCACCATGATGTACTTCATCAAGGGACAGTTCTCACTCTTGGCTTTAGGCATCGGCGCCATCATCCTCGGCGTAGCAATGAGTTATGTGTTGCATATACTTACCCATCACCAATATGTCAGCGACCCTGAGCAACTGTTGCGCGACCAAGTGAAACCCGTGTGCTTAGGCTGTCTTACGACGATAGGTTCCTTCGTGGGACTCATCTTCGTCAACACATCCCTTTTGCAGGACTTCGGACTCTTTGCAGCCTTTGCCATCGCAGGAACGACTTTCTTCAGTCTCGTATTCCTGCCTCAGTTATTGGGCAAGAGCAAGAAGCAGAGCAGTAACAAACTCTTTGCCTTGATCGACCGCATCAACGGTTATCCCTTCCATCACAACAAACCATTGTTGAGCGTGATAGGCGTCATCACCGTGGTTTGCATCGGTGCTTACATCATCAAGGGGACACAGTTTGATGCAGACATGCACAACTTGGGTTACGAGGAGGAGAACACTACCTATTCAGAGAACCTGTTGCGCGACAAGACCTATACGGGCGACAAGCAGAAATATTTCGCAGCCTCGGGCAAGACCATGGAGGAGGCAATAGAGAACTTTGCCATCTTGGAGCACAAGCTCGACTCACTAAAAGCCTTAGGACTGGTGAAGAGCTATACTCACACCGACAAGGTGTTCGTCCCCCTCAAAGTACAGAAACAGAGAATCGAGGCATGGAAGAAATTCTGGACAGAAGACAGACTGGCGAAAGTACGCAGCCTCATCAATGCCACCGCCCCACAGGCGGGGATGCGCCCAGAGGCTTTCGATACCTTCTTCGAGTATGCCACACAAGACTATGAGCCTGACCCTCTCTACAAGGCAGGCATCATCCCTGAGGGTTACCAGACCACACTGATGGAGCAGTCGTATGGCGGAGACTATCTCTGCTTTACATCTGTACGCTGTGCCAACGACACGGTACACAGCAAGAACAGCGACTACTACCGTATCTGCGGAGCCATAGCCAACGTGCCCCACCTCATGGTGCTCGACACCTATTATTATACTACCGACACCTTGGTGAGCATGAACGAAGACTTCAATGTACTGCAGTGGGTGTCCATGGCGTTCGTATTCATCGTGCTGCTCCTCAGCCTGCGCTTCAGCATCAAGAACACGCTGCTCGCCTTCATGCCCATCCTGTTGAGTTGGCTCATCGTCTTGGGCGCAATGGCTATCTTCGGCGTAAGGTTCAACCTCATCAACATCATCATCTCTACCTTCATCTTCGGTATTGGCGTAGACTACAGCATCTTTGTGATGAACGGACTCTTGGGTAGCAAGGAAGACAACAAACTGTTGGCTTATCACAAGACGGCGATATTCTTCAGTGCCGTCATCCTGATAACCACTGTCAGTTCGATGCTCTTTGCACAGCATCCTGCCATCCGCTCCGTGGGATTCGCCACGCTCGTGGGATTGGTGTCTGCGGTAGTACTCTCTTATGTGGTGCAGCCTGCCGTATGGGAATGGATGAACAGGGGAAGAAGTAAAACATGTTGTAGTAGAAAGAGATTAGGGATCGTATGAAATATGACGTTATCATCATAGGAAGCGGACTGGGCGGACTGGAGTGTGCCCACATTCTCGCACGCAGCGGCATGCATGTGCTTGTCTTGGAACAAGGAGCACAGCCAGGCGGATGTATGCAGAGCTACCGACGCAAGGGACAGTCGTTCGACACAGGTCTCCACTATGTGGGCGGTCTGGGCGAGGGACAGTCGCTGCATGCTGCCTTCAAGTACCTCGGTCTGACCGACCTCCCTTGGCACCAACTGGACAAAGACGGGTTTGACAAGGTGACCATCGAAGACAGAACTTTTCCCTTGGCACAAGGATACAACCAGTTTGCAGAGCAACTGTCACGCTATTTTCCCTCTGAGAATGTTGGCTTGCGCCACTATACAAACCTGTTGGCAAGTTCGGCAGCCGAGCAGATGGATGCCCTTGCTCCCTCTACCTTCCAACCCGACTATACGGGAACGCTGATGGCGACAGGGGCATGGGAGTTTTTGGAAAAGAACTTCTCCGACCCTCTGCTGAGGAACGTGCTGAGCGGCACATCACTGAAGATGGAGCTCCGCAAGGAGTCGCTTCCACTGTTCAGTTTTCTCCATGGCAACAGTAGCTTCATAGAGAGTAGCTGGCGTCTGAAAGGCGACGGTTCGCTGATAGTGGACAAGTTGACGGAGGGCATCCGCAGCATGGGTGGTGAGGTGGTTTGCCACGCCAAGGTGGAAGAGTTGGTAGAGAAAGACGGCAAACTCACTTGTGCCGTCCTTGCCAACGGCGAACGCTACGAGGCAGACTGGTTTATCAGCGACATCCATCCAGCATTGACCTGCGACCTCGTCAAGGAGAGCAGCAGGATGAAGAGGGTGTACCGACGCCGCATGAGCGGTGTGAGCAACTCCTTCGGTATGTTCACCGTGTCGCTCTCGTTCCAAACTGGCACACTCCCCTACTTCAACTACAACCAGTACATCTACACCCAACCCGTCATTTGGGAAATCCACGAGAACCCGGAAGATGGCGTAAGAGGGGTACTGGTAAGTTGCAGAGTGCCAGAAGACGGAAGCCAATATACCCAACAGGTAGACATCCTCACTCCTATGAGTTGGACAACTTGCCAGCAGTGGGTTGACACGAAGATTGGTCGACGGGGCAAAGAATATGAAGAACTCAAGGAGAAGATGGCGGACGAGTGTATCGATCTTGCCGCAACCATCTTCCCACAACTCAAGGACTATACCTTGCGCTACACCTCGACACCCCTCACCTGGTTTGACTACACCCTCACACCAGAAGGCAGTGCCTATGGCATGCGCAAGGACTATCGGCTACCCTTGTTGACCGTGCTCTCTCCACGTACGCCTATCCCCAACCTGTTGCTTACCGGGCAGAACCTGATGCTGCACGGCGTGCATGGGGTCACCATGACTTCCTTCCATACCTGTGCGGAAATCTTAGGAAAGGAGAAGATGTGGGACATCGTGGGACAAGAGCGTGAGAAACAAAACTGACAAGCGCTGCAAGAGAAGCCTCATCACAAGAAAAGAAAAAGCAAAAGAAACTCAAAAAAGAAATAAACCATCAAGACAAAAGAAAAATGAAAAGACTCTTTACACTATTTGTCGCCTTTACACTTGCTTGCATCAGCATCCAGGCACAACAGGCAGAACTGAAGAAAGCCGCCACCAACCATTATAAGAATGTAAACACGCTGACGGCACAAGTAACCATGACCCAGCACAACGCCGCTCTGACGAAAGACGCTGTGACAAAGGGTTCGTTCTACTACAAGAAGCCCAACACAGAGAGCATGGTGTTCAAGACTTCCAAGGACATGCTCCTCGCCACAGGCAATGTCTACACCATGGTGAAGGGCGGCAAGCAACGTTCCATCAAGGCAAACGGCACGGGCAACAATCCCTTCGAGGTCTTGCGCGATATCTTCACAAAACTCTTCACGGCTGATGCCAATGCCAAACTCACAAGTATGGCCAACGTGAAGTGGCAGAAACAGGGCAACACCTGCACCATGACAATCACGCCTAACACCACTGACAAAAAGGCTTTGCGCAGGATGATGTACACTTCGTGCGTAGTGACCATAGACATGAAGTCGGCTGAAATCAAGACGCTCCGTATCAACGAGCGCGGAAACAACTACACACAGTACGATTTCTCCAACTATGTACTCAACGCATCAGTTAACGACGCTGTGTTCAACACGAAAATCGTAAAGAAATAAAGAGTCTTCACCAGCTAATCATTATCTTTTTTCCTACTAACTATGGCATATCAAAACAGCAAAGACCTTGCAGAAGCACAGTACTATCTCAAGATGTTAGACGACTTCTGCAAGACGGGGAAAGTCATCATACCTCCCTCTCACGGTCGCTCCATGCCATGGGATACGGAAGAAGCCCCGTTGAAAGACTACCTCATCCACCTCTTCGGTTCCAGCACCAATCCAATAGAGATGCCATTCACTGGCGAGGTGAAGTCCAAGTTCCAGTTGCAAGTGGTCAACAGCAAGATCAGGAGCAAGGTGTTCTACGACTACGTGGGAAAGTTTGTCGTGGAGTGTGTCCACCACATACGATTCCAGCGGCAGAGGGCATGGACAGAGAACCACCGTGCCGAGAGTCTGCTCTTAGACAGCGAAGCCTACAAGCGCATGGACAAGAGTGTATGGAAGCCGCTGCTCGACCAGTTGGAAAAGGAACATGAGAAACATGGTTTCGACAAACCGTTCTTCATGCGCCTCTTTGAAAACGGAGGGGCAGCGAAGACAGAATACTGGGAGCGGTTGGTAAGAGACTGGCAAGCATGCATCAAGAGACAGACACTTGCCAAACTGAAAGACTTCATCGACCTGCGAAAAGACAACTTCGAGATTGCCCTCATCAAGATGATGGAGCAGATAACGCGGAGCATGAAGAAAGAGGAGATACCTGAAACACGTGCCGTACAAGCATGGGAACTGATGAACGGCGGATGGACTGAAACGGAATTCGAGCGCCGTCTGAACGAGATGAAGGTACAGGACCGCTATCCTGCCATACCTGAAATCGTGGCAAAGATGGGACGCACCACGGACGCCAACGGCAAGGAGCGTCTCGCCATTGCCTCGGGCGTAAGTCTGAAGATGGAGCACTCGGCTGGAAGCGACATAGAAGGCATTACTATCGGAGACGACCTCAACGCGCTGTTGCCTCTCGAAATGGCACAATACTGCGACGAGGACATGGAGGGACTTTTCATCTACAAATACAGGACACGCAGACTACAGACCTTCCGCTACAAGAGTGAGATGACTAAGCCGTCACGCAAATTAGGCATCACCCATGCCACACGCAAGGGTCCGATGATCGTATGCATAGACACCTCGGCAAGTATGTATGGCACTCCGGAGCGCATCTCCTCCACCCTACTCACGCTCATCGAACAGACAGCCGAAGAACTGGAGCGCGCCTGTTATCTCATTGACTTCTCTGTCAGTGTACGCGCCATAGACCTGATGGCAAAACGCAAGGCAAGACAACTGAAAAAGCTCGGACTGCAGACAACGGACATTGACGAAGACAGAGACTCCGACGGCAATGAAAAGACGAACGGCTCTACCCCAGTCGGCACACAAAAGAAACAAGCTACGCATCTGCCATTCATAGGCGGAGGAACAAGTGCGCGCAAACTGATGGACACCTTGTTCGACCTGCTCGACAACGACAACATGCCGTATGTCAATGCCGACGTGCTGTGGATAACAGACTTCATGATACCGCAACCGCCAGCCTCGATGTTACAGCGTCTCAGTACATACAAGGAAACAGGAACGCGCTTCTACGGCCTCTGCATCGTACACGAACAGGACAAAGGAAGTGTAAACTCTTGGGAGACATATTTCAATAAAATTTACACTATAACTTACAGACCCGTAAGAAAATACTGACATTCAACAGGTTTTAGAGGAAAAAGCTTGCCATTCTCACTTTTTTTTCATACATTTGCAGCCAAAAATAAGCCTGTCATACTTTTTTATGGCAGAAAAGCCACAAATGCGACGAGATTATGTTTAGACTAAGACCATTGAACATTATGAGGGGCAAGGATGAACTTGAGCTGTTGCCGGAAGGAAAACTGCTCATCAACACCCTCAACGCCCACTCTTTCAACACGGCGCAGAAAGACCGTGTCTTCGCTGAGGCGCTCGTCAGCGGGCACTGCATCACTCCCGATGGTGTTAGCATCGTCTTGGCTTGCAAATGGCTCAACATACCCAACCACCCGAAAGAGCGCATCGTGGGATGGGACTTGTTCAGCTTCGAGATGGAACGGCTCAACAAGAAAGGGGGTAAATGCTTCTTCATGGGCAGCAGCGAAAAAGTACTCGGTCTGATACGCGAACGTGCCGCAGAAGTTTATCCCAACATTACCGTAGAGACTTATTCGCCTCCTTACAAACCCGACTTCACCGAAGAGGAGAACCGTGCCATCGTAGAAGCTATCAACAAGGCAAAGCCCGACTTGCTGTGGATAGGCATGACTGCTCCCAAACAGGAGAAGTGGGCTTACCAAAACTGGGTCAAATTAGACATCAACTGCCATGTAGGTACCATTGGGGCGGTGTTCGATTTCTTCGCAGGTACCATAAAACGTGCTCCCATCTGGTGGCAGAAAAGAGGATTAGAATGGCTCTATCGCCTCATATTGGAACCGCGTCGCATGTGGAGACGCTACATCATCGGCAACGCACTCTTCATTTGGAACATCACCAAGGAGAAGTTTTCTCCGGCAGAGTAAGACGATATAGTCAGAATTACAAAAGCCCAGACTGTTACACCATAGCAGTCTGGGCTTTTCTATGACAGGGACGACGCTAACGAATGGCATCGCCCTTTTGTTTCTCCGCTTAGTAGGCAAAGAGAGGATAGTCCTTCATCGTGGCATTCACCTTCTCTCTTACACTGGCGATTACCTTCTCGTTCTCGGGGGCATTGAGCACCTCCTCTATGAGTTCGGCTATCAAGTGCATCATGTCTTCCTTGGCACCACGTGTAGTCATGGCAGCCGTACCAAGACGGATGCCCGATGTCTGGAAGGCAGAACGGGAGTCGAATGGAACCATGTTCTTGTTGACGGTAATGTCTGCAGCAACAAGGGCATTCTCAGCCACCTTACCCGTCAAGTCAGGATATTTCGAGCGCAGGTCTACGAGCATAGAGTGGTTGTCTGTACCACCGCTCACAATACCGAAGCCACGGCCGATGAGGTCTTCAGCCAACACGGCAGCGTTCTTCTTCACCTGCAGGGCATAGTCCTTCCACGACGGTTGCAGGTTCTCGTTGAAGCCAACTGCCTTGGCGGCAATGACATGCTCCAACGGACCGCCTTGCTGTCCAGGGAACACGGCAGAGTTGAGGAGCATGCTCATCTTCTTCAACTCACCCTTCTTGGTTGTAAGTCCCCAAGGATTGTCAAAGTCCTTGCCCATGAGGATAATACCGCCACGCGGACCGCGCAGGGTCTTGTGGGTAGTAGAAGTAACGATGTGGGCAAACTTCACTGGGTTGTCGAGCAGACCCGCAGCGATAAGACCGGCAGGGTGTGCCATGTCTATCATCAACAACGCACCTACCTCATCAGCAATCTTGCGCATACGGGCATAGTCCCATTCACGGCTATAGGCACTGCCACCACCAATGATGAGCTTAGGCTTGTGCTCCAAGGCGAGGCGCTCCATCTCATCGTAGTCGATGCGGCCAGTCTCCTTGTTCAGATTATAACCGATGGGGTTGTAGAGCAAACCAGAGGTATTGACCTTGCTACCATGCGAGAGATGCCCGCCGTGGTCGAGGTTCAGTCCCATAAAAGTATCACCCGGTTTCAGTACGGCAAGGAGCACGGCGGCATTTGCCTGGGCACCCGAGTGTGGCTGCACATTGGCATACTCAGCGCCGAAGAGTTTCTTCACACGCTCGATGGCGAGATTCTCCACGATGTCCACCACCTGGCAACCACCATAGTAGCGCTTGCCGGGAAGTCCCTCGGCATACTTGTTGGTGAGGTATGAGCCCATGGCGTTCATCACCTCGTCACTCACAAAGTTTTCGGAAGCGATCAGCTCCATGCCTTTCAGCTGGCGCTGGTGCTCACGTTCGATCAAGTCGAAAATTTCTTGGTCTTTTACCATAACTTTTATTTGTTAAGGGTGGATAGATAATTTCATTTGCACAGTTCTACCTTGCCGAGCATCTGTTCCTTGTCACAGTAATGACAGCGCAGGATACCGAGTGCTGCGTCAACGGTATGGAATACGGTAGGCATAGGTTCGTTATTGGTAATGCACTTCGGATTATTGCACTTCACAATACCTTTCAGCACGTCCGGGGTCTTGACAGTCTTCTTCTCTACAATTTCATAGTCGCGTATGATGCTCAGTCCTATATTAGGAGCCACAGCAGAAAGGCGGTTGATTTCCTCATCGGTGAAATACTTGTTTGCCACCTTGATGATGCCTTTCTTGCCGATTTTCTTCGAGGGCAGGTTGTAGCCGATGGTGACTGGCGTGGACATCTTCTCCAACTGGAGCAGGTTGACTACTTGGTAAGTCTTCTCGGCAGGTATATGGTCTATGACGGTGCCGTTCTCTATGGCGGCGACCACCAATTCGCTCTTGTTATTTCCCATCTCTATACAATAAATAATATTATTCTATGATTGTCTTGTCGTTCTTGATGTCATCGAGGGTGATGCCGAGACAATGGCAGAAGATAGCTTCACGGGCATACAGTCCGTTCTGCGCCTGCTGTATGTAGTAAGCATGCGGATCGTCATCCACATCGTAGGCGATTTCGTTGACACGGGGCAGCGGATGCATGATTTTCATGTTGTCCTTTGCCTTGGCAAGCATACTGCGTCTGAGGATGTACACGTTCTTCACTCGCTCATACTCCATGAGGTCGCTGAAGCGTTCCTTCTGTACACGCGTCATATAAAGGATGTCGGCACCAGCGATGGTATCCTCGTCGAAGTCCTCATGCTCCACATACTTGATGCCGTGGTCGCGACAGTAGAGTTTGTACTCATCGGGCATGGCAAGTTCCTTGGGAGCGATGAAGTGGAAGGTAGGATTGAAATGGCGCATGGCAGTGATGAGCGAGTGGACGGTGCGCCCATACTTCAGGTCGCCGACAAGGTAGATGTTCAAGTTTTCCAACGTACCCTGTGTCTTGTAGATGGAGTAGAGATCGAGCAAACACTGCGAGGGGTGCATGTGAGCACCGTCGCCTGCATTGACGATAGGCACGGGAGCCACCTCGCTGGCATACTGTGCGGCACCCTCTATGTAGTGGCGCATGGCTATGACATCAGCATAGTTGCTCACCATGAGGATAGTGTCCTTCAGTGTCTCGCCCTTGGTGGTGCTTGATGTCTTGGCATCGGAAAAGCCGATGACACGGGCGCCAAGGCGGTTGGCTGCGGTCTGAAAACTAAGTTGGGTACGGGTGGAAGGTTCAAAGAAGAGGGTTGCCACCACTTTGCCCTTCAACAATTCCCTGTTGGGGTGCTTCTCGAACTCCTGCGCCATCTCCAGCAAATAAAGCAGTTTTTCGCGGGAGAGGTCTGCAATCGTTACAAAATTATGTCTTTCCATAGGTTGGTTTTGATAGTATTGTTCAAAATTCCGCCCCAAAGGTACTGATATTTTTCTATTCTGACGGCATTCTGTCTATTTTTTATGAATGTTTAATGCAATGAATCATGTCGAGGCACACAAAAACAGACATTTCCTTTGCACTACGACATTTTTTGCGTACTTTTGCAACCTGTCAACTGAAAAAGAATATAACAGACATGAGAAAACGTTTCGTATATACCCTGTGGGGCATCATGGGCGGTGGACTGCTTGTCATAGCAATCGCTTTCCTTGCCATCTGGAATGGATGGATAGGCTACATGCCTGACATTGATGACCTGCAGAACCCCATCAACCGCTTTGCGACACAGGTGTATTCGGCAGACGGCAAAGTGCTCGGCACCTGGAACCTCAACAAAGAGAACCGTATCGTCATACCCTATAGTAAGATGTCGCCCCATTTGGTAAAGGCTCTCGTGGCAACTGAGGACGAACGCTTCTACGACCACTCTGGCATCGACTTCAGAGCCATCGGGCGTGCCGTCATCAAGCGTGGCATCCTTGGACAGGCTAACGCAGGCGGTGGGTCTACCATCACTCAGCAGCTTGCCAAACAGCTCTATAGCGAGAAGGCAGGAAGCACCATCGAACGACTTTTCCAGAAGCCCATCGAATGGGTCATCGCCATCAAACTGGAACGCAACTACACGAAAGAGGAGATTGTTGCGCTCTACCTCAACTACTTCGACTTCCTGCATAATGCCGTAGGTATCAAGACGGCAGCAAACACCTATTTCAATAAGGAGCCGAAAGACCTCACCGTATGCGAGGCGGCTACCCTCGTAGGACTCTGTAAGAACCCGTCGCTATTCAATCCGGTACGCTATCCTGAGCGTGCCCGCGAGAGAAGGAATGTCGTACTGCAACAGATGCTCAAGGCTGGGTATCTGACTAAGAGCGAATACGCTACGTATGCCGACGAACCGCTGACGCTCAACTTCCACCGCACGGATCACAAAGACGGGTCTGCCACTTATCTGCGTGAGTTCTTGAGACAGTATATGATGGCTAAAAGACCCGAGCGCTCTGACTATCCATCATGGAACCACGTACAGTATACCATCGACTCCATCGCCTGGAACAATGACCCGCTATACGGATGGTGCAACAAGAATTACAAGAAAGACGGTTCCAACTATAATGTCTATTCCGACGGTCTGAAGGTGTTCACTACCATTGACAGCCGTATGCAGCGCTATGCCGAGGAGGCTGTCTACCAGCACGTGGCACGCTATCTCCAGCCTGCTTTCGACAAAGAGAACAAGCCCAAGCCCAGTGCTCCGTACAGCGACAAACTGACTCCCAAGCAGATAAAAGCCATACTGAACCGCAGCATCATGCAGAGCGAGCGTTACCGCAACATGAAAGCGGCGGGATACTCTCCCGAAGACATCAAGATTGCCTTCAGGCAGAAGACGGAGATGACGGTGTTTACCTACCATGGTGATGTAGACACACTGATGAGTCCTCTCGACTCCATCCGCTACTACAAAGGTTTCCTGCGCAGTGGCTTCATGAGCATGGATCCCAAGACGGGAGCTGTGAAGGCATATGTAGGCGGTCTCGACTACCCTCACTTCATGTATGACATGGTAAGCCTCGGCAGAAGACAGGTGGGCTCTACCATCAAACCGTTCCTCTACAGCCTTGCCATGGAGAACGGGTTCACACCGTGCGACGTGGCACCCAACAGACAGCAGACCTACATCGTGGCAGGAAAGCCATGGACACCGCGCAACGCCAACCATGCACGCTACGGACAAATGGTACCGCTGAAATGGGGACTGGCACAGAGTAACAACTGGATAAGCGCCTACCTCATGAGTAAGCTCAACCCGCAACAGTTTGTGCAACTGCTGCGCGACTACGGCATCAACAACCCCGAGATACACGCCTCGATGAGTCTGTGTCTCGGTCCCTGCGAGGTGAGTGTGGCAGAGATGGTCAGCGCATACACCACCTTTGCCAACCACGGCATACGCACTGCTCCTGTCTTCGTCAGTCGCATAGAGGACAACGAGGGCAACACCATTGCCACCTTCCAGCCCAGGATGAACGAGGTCATCAGTGCCGACAATGCCATGAAGATGGTCACCATGCTCATGGGGGTAGTAGACCAAGGTACGGCGGGAAGGTTACGCTACAGGTATAACATAGAAGGACAGATAGGTGCCAAGACGGGTACTACCAACAACAACAGTGACGGATGGTTTATCGGCTTCACACCACAGCTCGTTAGTGGATGCTGGGTGGGAGGTGAAGACCGTGACATCCACTTCGACACCATGACCATGGGACAGGGTGCCACCATGGCACTGCCCATCTGGGCCATCTTCATGAAGAAAGTATATGCCGACCCTTCATTGGGATACGACCCCACCGTGACCTTCGACCTGCCTAAAGACTATAATCCTTGTCAACAGGCACGGCAAGACGAATTCGATAGCGGTGGTATCGAAGAAGTCTATGAATAAGCATACATCCTGAGGCGATTGTTCCATATATCAGCAATACCTGGATGACATTCATTTCCACACCGGCGATGCAGGCTCCTGGCAGTGAGGCTATTCTCTGCAGCATATAGATGGTGCATTGTGACACACTGCCAAGAGCTTCTGCCAAGATGGTTTGCACTCCGTTCAGGAGGTCGCCTGTACATACCGACAACAGACCTACGGCAAACAAGAGCAGACTGCCATAGAGGATGACCGTCACTGCCGGAATGACGATGAAGGAAGAAAGAAGAGAATAACACGCCACAGTACCAAAGCGATAAGCCACCAAGGGCATCGTTCCTATCTGTGCCGCCAAGGACACACTAATCAATGCCCACGCCCACTTGACTATCGCATATTTATACCACGCCGCAGGCAATATATGATACAAAGGACGATAGAGCAGCAAAATGGCAAGCACGGCGAGAAACGACAATTGAAAGCCTAAGTCAAAAAGGCATGACGGATTCATCAGAAGCATCACGATACCAGCTACAGCCAAACTGTTGACAGATGGAGAGTGGCGATGGGTAAGCAACGAGAAGCAATAGATACTCACCATGAAAGCCGACCGCACAGCACTGGCTGGCATTCCGATAAAAAAGACATACGTCCAGACGGCAAGTATTGCCAAGGTAGCAGACAATAAAGAGCGTGACCTTCTACCGCCGAGCATAAAGAAAAGCATCTGAAAGACTATGCCGATGTGCAGTCCGCTAATGGCAAGCACATGACTCGCACCTGATGAAGAGAACGTGCGGCGTGTTTCATCCTGCAACCCATTCTTGTCTCCGAGTACCATGGCGCACAGCACAGCGCAGTCCTGTCCTCCCTGTTCCTTCACGCGATACTGACCTCCCAACTCTTTACGCAGGTCAAGCATACGCAATTTGGCTCTGTCTATTGTGGAGAGGTCATTATACTCATAAGTCATCACCTGGGCAGACTCTTCCGACCTCTCGTGCTGAACATCATGGAAACTCGAAAGGAAACCTCCAGCCATGAAGACGGCAAGCAAAAGTAGCCAAGACCTAACCACCGGCGACCTCCACACAACAGCTGTTCCCGTAAGTGCAAGCAACAGCACCAACCACTGAAATGGTTGAAGACCGACAACACTGTGCGCACATACAATACCAGCCATCAACAGGACACAGATACCCACCGAAGGACAATCACACACAGTACGGCAACAATAGGCAGGAGCATTCAATTTTGCCATTATTCGTTTATTTTCTGCAAATATAAGACTATTTCTTCGTTTTACTCTCTTTTTTTTCGTAATTTTGCAATGTTTTTTCAGTAGAATAGTCTACTATATGGTAAAGGGAAGACACGGCAGCAGGCACAATAGCCCAACATGCCCTACCCCTACTCCATGAAGAAGAAGTGAAAACAATCAAAAAGCATTATATATAATGAACGTTTCTTACAAATGGCTTAAAGAATACGTCGACTTCGACCTCACACCACAGGAAACAGCGGACGCGCTCACCTCTTGCGGTCTTGAAGTAGACGCTTTGGAAGAAGTACAGTCCATCAAAGGCGGACTGAAAGGTCTTTATGTAGGCAAGGTGCTGACCTGCGAGATGCACCCCAACAGCGACCATCTCCATGTTACAACGGTTGACTTAGGTAAGGGAGAACCGCAGCAGATCGTATGCGGTGCCCCCAATGTTGCAGCTGGTCAGAAGGTGATTGTCGCCGACTTGGGATGTGTGCTCTATGATGGCGACCAGAGTTTTACCATCAAGAAAAGCAAACTGCGCGGTGTGGAGAGCCTCGGTATGATTTGTGCAGAAGACGAGATAGGCATAGGAACAGACCATGCCGGCATCATCGTTCTTCCAGAGGATGCTCCCGTAGGACAGCCTGCAGCAGAATACTACAACCTTGAGAGCGACTGGCTTATCGAGATAGACATCACAGCCAACCGTGCTGACGCTCTCGGCCACTACGGTGTGGCACGCGACCTGTACGCATGGCTGAAGCAGAACGGCTACCAGACAATTCTGCACCGCCCTTCATGCGATGAGTTTACCGTCGACAACGAAGACCTTCCCATCGAGGTGGAAATACAGAACCAGGATGCCTGCAAGCGATATGCCTGCGTCAGCATTACTGGATGCGAAGTAAAGGAAAGTCCGAAGTGGCTACAGGACAAACTGAACATCATCGGTCTGCGCCCCATCAACAATATCGTAGACATCACCAACTATATCATGATGGCTTATGGACAGCCTCTCCACTGTTTCGACGCTGACATGGTGACGGGACACAAGATCGTTGTCCGCACACAGCCCGAGGGTACTAAGTTTATCACTCTCGACGGTCAGGAGCATACCCTCGGTGAGCACGACCTCAGCATCTGCAACAGCGAAGAGCCTATGTGTATCGCCGGCATCTTCGGTGGTAAAGGTTCTGGTACATACGAGACTACCAAGAATGTGGTGCTCGAAAGTGCTTACTTCCATCCCACATGGATACGCAAGAGCGCTCGTCGCCATGGTCTGAGCACTGATGCCAGCTACCGCTTCGAGCGTGGCATCGACCCCAATGGACAGATCTATGCCCTCAAACAGGCTGCCATCCTCTGCAAACAGTTGGCTGGTGGAAAGGTGTCTATGCAGATAAAAGATGTATATCCCGAACCGATACAGGACTTCCCCGTACGCCTCAACTATGAATATGCTCATCGTTTGATAGGCAAGGAAATTGGTGCCGAGACGATTAAGAGCATCGCTACCTCATTGGAGATGAAGATCGTAAACGAAGATGCCGAGGGTCTCGACCTCCTCGTTCCTCCATATCGTGTGGATGTTCAGCGTCCTTGTGACGTAGTGGAGGACATTCTCCGCATCTATGGTTACAACAACGTAGAGATTCCGACACAGTTGAAGAGCTCTCTCACCGTACAAGGCGACGAGGACAGAGCATACCACACACAGAACATTGTGGGTGAACAGCTCGTGGGCGAGGGATTCATGGAAATCCTCAACAACTCGCTCACCAAGGCAAGCTATTATACGGACTTCGACCTGAACGCTTACCCCGACGAACAGACAGTCAAGGTGATGAATCCTCTGAGCGCCGACCTTGGCGTGATGAGACAGACCATGCTCTTTGGCGGACTGGAAAGCGTATCACGCAACATCAACCACAAGAGTGCCAACCTCAAGTTCTTCGAAGTGGGCAACACCTATAAATATAATAAGGAGAAATGGGTGGCAGAAAAACCCATCAAGGGTTACACGCAAGAGGGGCACATGGCGCTCTTCATTACCGGCAAGCGCGTGGAAGGCAACTGGGCGCATGCAGACGAGCAGTCTACCGTCTACGAACTGAAAGCTGTCGTGGAGAACATCCTGAGACGCACGGGCATGCCTGCCAACAACATCGTGGTGAAGCACTGCGACAACAACATCTTCTCCAAGGCAATACAATACGAAACTCGTGCCGGGAAAGTTCTCGTCGAATTGGGTATCTTGAGCCTGAAACTGAAGAAAGCGTTCGACATAGAGCAAGACGTATACTACGCCGATGTACACTGGGACAACCTGATGAAGGCTGTGAAGAAGGTGAACCTTACCTATCAGGACATCAGCAAGTATCCTTCGGTAAGCCGCGACTTAGCTCTCCTCGTAGACAAGAGCGTACAGTTTGAGCAGATAGAGCAGATAGCTCGCCAAACGGAGAAGAAACTGCTCAAGAGTGTTGTTCTCTTTGATGTCTACGAAGGCAAGAACCTACCCGCTGGCAAGAAGAGCTACGCCGTCAATTTCATCCTGCAGGACGAGGAGCGTACGCTGAACGACAAGCAGATAGAGGCTATCATGAAGAAGCTCATAGCCAACCTGACGGGCAAGTTGAAGGCGGAGTTGAGATAAAATGGGAAGTTAAGAGAATTTACTGAAGTTAAAGAAGTTAAGGGACATTAGTCTTTTGGGACGGAAAGTAAAGCTGTTGTCCCTTAACTTCCCTCTAACTTCCTCTAACTTCCCTTAAATTCCACAAATACAGAAACAATTATAACATCAATAAAAATTCATTCCAATGGGAAGAGCATTTGAATATCGTAAAGCTACCAAGCTGAAAAGATGGGGCCACATGGCCAAGACATTTACCAAGTTGGGCAAGCAGATTGCCATCGCTGTAAAGGCTGGCGGTCCAGAACCTGAGAACAACCCTACACTGCGTGCCATCATCGCCAACTGCAAGCGCGAGAACATGCCTAAGGACAACATCGCACGTGCTATCAAGAATGCATGCGGCAAGGACACAAGCGACTACAAGGAGGTAACATACGAAGGATATGGCCCTCATGGTGTTGCTGTCTTTGTTGACACCTTGACCGATAACACCACACGTACCGTAGGAGACGTTCGTTCTGTCTTCAACAAGTTCAACGGTAACCTCGGTACCCAGGGTTCTCTCTCCTTCCTCTTCGACCACAAGTCGGTATTTACCTTCAAGAAAAAGGAAGGTCTCGACATGGACGAGATGATTCTCGACCTCATCGACTACGGCGTAGAGGATGAGTTTGACGAGGACGAGGAGACCAACGAGATTACCATCTATGGTGCCCCGACAAGCTTTGGAGAAATCCAGAAACATCTGGAAGCCGAAGGTTTCGAGGTGACAGGTGCTGAGTTCACCTACATCCCCAACGACTTGAAGGACGTTACTGCCGAAGAGCGTGAGACCATAGACAAGATGGTAGAACGCTTAGAGGAATTTGATGACGTGCAGACGGTCTACACCAACATGAAACCAGAAGTTCCTGCAGAATAAAAGAAGATACACAGAAATGAGGTTGCTTGCATAGAGTTGGGCAACCTCTTTTTTTTATAAAACGAAGAGATATGATAACAAGCGACAACAAGAAAAAACTGAAAAAGGTGACCTATCAGACACACGGCACTTGCTCGAAGTATATCTGCATCTCTATAGACGATGACGGACATGTAGAAGAGGTACAGTTTATTGGCGGCTGCGACGGCAACACCAAGGGCATCTGTTCCTTGGTGCGAGGCATGAAGGCTAAAGAGGTGATCGCCCGACTGAAAGGCATCACCTGCGGCAACAAGCCTACCAGTTGTCCCGACCAGTTGGCTACCGCATTAGAGCAGATGGGATATTAAGCATAAACTCGGAAGTAACAAAAAACAGGCTGTAAGGTCTTTCAAACGAAATACCTTACAGCCTGTTTTTGCTGATATAAGAAGAGGCTCTTACACAATCTTAAAGCGTATACGCAAGGAATGTGTAGCCTCGTCCCAGTTGGTGCCAAGCATCACAAACTTGCCTATCTGCGCCGTAGAGCGGACATGCTTTCCGATGCACGGGCACACATCATAGTCACCGATGCGCACAAGGCGAAGCGTCTCACTGGCATCCTCTGGCAAGCGGTCGAGTTTCACGTCGGCAGGGATATGGTCACGGTCAACAAACTCGTAAGTAACGGGCATGTCATCAGCTATCAGACGGTTCATCTCCACCTCGATAGCCTTCTCCTCTTGCCGCGTGGGCTTATGGTCTATGACAAATGTCATCTTGCTCTTCTTGCGCTCGATGTGCGCAT
>CAVCDC010000036.1:0-24955 GCA_963600865.1 Firmicutes bacterium CAG:103 | reverse complement strand
CCATTAATGTAATGATTTATTTAGAGTACAACTCAACGATTAACTGCTCCTTAATGTTCTCAGGAATATCGGCACGCTCAGGCTTGTGAAGGAACTTGCCGCTCTTTGTATTGTCATCCCACTCCATCCAAGGATACTTGCTGTGGTTAAAGCCAGCAAGGGCAGACTCAATGACCTCAAGAGACTTCGACTTTTCACGAACACCTACTACCTGACCAGGCTTAACTGAATAGGAAGCAATGTTCACAACCTGACCATCTACAACGATGTGCTTGTGACCGACCAACTGACGTGCAGCAGCACGAGTTGGAGCAATACCCAAACGGAACACTACATTATCGAGACGACTCTCAAGATTCTGCAGAAGAACCTCACCAGTGATTCCATCAGCAGTAGCTGCCTTTTCGAACATATTACGGAACTGACGCTCTAATACACCATAAGTGTACTTAGCTTTCTGCTTCTCTGCCAACATGGCACCGTACTCAGAAACCTTTCTGCGACGGCTATTGCCATGCTGTCCAGGAGGGAAGTTTCTCTTGGACAAAACTTTGTCTGCGCCGAAGATGGGCTCACCAAAACGACGCGCAATCTTAGATTTCGGACCTATATATCTAGCCATAATACTTTAAAATGCTATTTCTTAATTCTTAATATTAATACTAAAGCCTATACACGACGGCGCTTAGGAGGACGGCAACCATTGTGTGGCAATGGTGTTACGTCAACGATTTCAGTAACCTCGATACCTGAACTGTGTACCGCACGGATAGCTGACTCACGGCCATTACCTGGACCCTTCACATAAGCCTTTACCTTACGCAAGCCTAAGTCGAAAGCGACTTTAGCGCAATCCTCAGCTGCCATCTGAGCTGCATAAGGAGTATTCTTTTTTGAACCACGGAACCCCATCTTACCTGCAGAAGACCAAGATATTACTTGTCCCTCATTGTTAGCAAGAGATACGATGATGTTGTTGAAAGAACTGTGAACGTGAAGCTGACCTATCGCGTCAACACGCACGTTTCTTTTCTTAGATGTTGCTTTTGTCTTTGCCATAATTAATTTCCTCCTTCAAAATTACTTAGTAGCCTTCTTCTTATTAGCAACAGTCTTCTTCTTACCCTTGCGAGTACGAGCATTGTTCTTTGTGCTCTGTCCACGAACAGGAAGACCATTACGGTGTCTAACTCCACGATAGCAACCAATATCCATCAGTCGCTTGATGTTCATCTGGATCTCAGAACGGAGATCACCTTCTACTTTGAACTCAGCGCCGATAATTTCACGGATTTTAGCTGCTTGATCGTCACTCCATTCGTTGACTTTCAAGTCACGGCTTACGCCGGCTTTATCCAATATCTTTGCTGAACTACTTCGACCTATACCATAAATATAAGTCAATGCGATTTCGCCACGCTTATTCTGGGGCAAATCTACTCCAACAATTCTTATTGCCATTTGTTGATGAAATAATTAAAAATTAATACCTTGCGTTAAAAGCGGTGCAAAATTACGACATTTTTCTGAAAGACTCGCAATTTTACAATACTTTAACATTAACCCTGACGCAATTTCATTTTAGGGTTCTTCTTGTTGATAACGAACAGACGACCTTTACGACGAACGATCTTACAGTCAGCTGAACGCTTCTTAAGAGATGCTCTTGTTTTCATAAACTCATGTATTATTTATATCTAAACACTATTCTACCCTTAGTAAGGTCATAAGGACTCATTTCAACCTTTACCTTATCACCAGGCAGTATCTTTATATAATGCATTCTCATCTTGCCAGAAATGTGGGCTGTGATATCAACCCCATTCTCAAGTTCTACACGAAACATAGCATTGGACAATGCCTCGACTATTGTTCCGTCTTGTTCTATCGCAGATTGCTTTGCCATATTTATTCTTCCCCTTATTACATTAAACTTCATCAAAAGTGCTTGTCATCCCTCTATAGAGAAAACAAGAGCAAGCTCTTTCAAGCAGTGAAACTGCAGCTGCAAGAAAAGAGCTTACTGATTTAAATATCCTAAGTCTCTATAAAATAACTTTCAAAGACTAATAGGCAGAAACGCCCTGACGAGTATGTCCTGAGTTCAGAAGTCCATCATAATGGCGCATGAGCAAATGACTTTCTATCTGCTGCAATGTATCTATAACGACACCTACCAAAATCAAGAGAGAAGTTCCTCCAAAGAATTGGGAGAATGCCTGCTGTACATCAAGCAACCCAGCCAAAGCTGGCATGATAGCTATGAAAGCTATGAACAAAGAACCAGGCAAAGTAATACGAGACATAACAGTGTCAATATAGTCTGCAGTTTCTTTTCCAGGCTTAACACCAGGAATGAAACCATTGTTACGTTTCATATCCTCAGCCATCTGGGTAGGATTCAATGTGATAGCAGTATAAAAATAGGTAAACGCAATCACAAGGATAACATAAACTATGTTATAAAGCAGACTGCGGTTGTCCATTAACTGCTGTACTACACTGCTTGCATTTTCTGACTGATAACGCACGATTGCCAATGGTATGAACATCAAAGCCTGGGCAAAGATGATAGGCATAACGTTTGCAGCAAAAAGCTTCAAAGGAATATACTGTCGAGCACCTCCATACTGCTTATTGCCAACAAGGCGTTTAGCATACTGAACAGGTATCTTACGTGTACCCTGTACCAAAAGAATAGAGGCACAGACTACAGCATAAAGAATGAGTATCTCTACTATGAACATAATAATACCTCCACCAGAGATAGCCTGCAGACGAGAAGTAATTTCCTGTACAAATGCCTGCGGCAATCGGGCGATAATACCAATCATAATGATAAGAGAAATACCATTGCCGACACCTTTATCAGTAATACGTTCACCTAACCAAAGGATAAACATACTTCCGGCTGCAAGGATAATTGTGGCAGGTATCATGAACACTGTCCAGCTAATACCTGTTGCAAGAGCGTTAGCTGCTTGCATCTTAAGATTCAGCAAATAACTTGGAGCTTGGAAAATCAAGATAAAGATTGTCAAAACTCTTGTATACCATTGAATCTTTTTTCTTCCACTTTCACCCTCTCGCTGCATCTTTTGGAAATAAGGCACAGCAACAGCCAAAAGCTGCATAACAATAGATGCTGAGATATAAGGCATTATACCCAATGCAAATATGGAAGCATTGGAAAATGCACCACCAGAGAACATGTCCAAAAGCGACATAAGACCGCCAGAGGTCTGCGACTGAAGTTTGTCCAACATGCTCGGATTGATTCCAGGAAGGACAACAAACGAGCCAAAACGATAGATAGCCGTAAACAGAAGGGTGATGAGGAGTCGCTGACGCAAATCCTCAATCTTCCAACAGTTCTTTAGTGTCTCAATAAACTTTTTCATCTACTTAGATTATAGTTGCATTACCACCAACTGCTTTGATTGCCTCTTCAGCAGTCTTAGAGAAAGCATTAGCTTCAACATCCAACTTGGCTTTCAATTCACCATTACCAAGAACCTTTACAAGCTCCTTACCATTGGTAAGACCAGCTTCCTTAAGTTCTGCAATACCTATCTTAGCATAACCCTTAGATTCAGAAAGAGCCTGAAGCGTAGAAAGGTTAACGGCAAAATACTCCTTGTGGTTGATGTTCTTGAAACCAGCCTTCGGAACACGACGCTGCAAAGGCATCTGACCACCCTCGAAACCAATCTTCTTCTTGTAGCCTGAACGAGCCTTGGCACCCTTATGACCACGAGTTGATGTACCGCCTAAACCAGAACCTGGTCCACGGCCAATACGACGACGAGAATGAGTTGAACCTGCAGCAGGCTTCAAATTATTTAATTTCATAATCGTTCCTAATTTAAAAGATTTAATTAATCAACTATACTAACAAGATGATGAACCTTGCGGATCATACCACGGTTGCTAGGAGTATCCTCAATCTCAACAACCTGAGAAATCTTGCGAAGACCTAAGCAAGTGAGAGTACGCTTCTGGTCTACAGGAAAGCCGATTTTGCTCTTTATCTGTTTGATTTTTATTGTTGCCATAATTGAATAACTTATTAACCGTTGAATACCTTGTCCATACTGATACCACGCTCACCTGCGATTGTATAAGCATCACGCATCTGAGAAAGAGCAAGGATAGTGGCCTTAACCAAGTTATGGGCATTAGAAGACCCCTTAGACTTAGCAATCACATCCTTAACACCAACACTCTCAAGAACGGCACGCATAGCACCTCCTGCTTTCAAACCAGTACCGGCTGCAGCTGGCTTCAAAAGAACCTTAGCACCACCAAAGGCAACCTCAACCTCATGAGGTATAGTGCCCTTCAATACGGGAACCTTAACAAGGTTCTTCTTGGCAGCCTCGGTACCTTTGGCAATAGCTGCTGTAACTTCACCAGCCTTGCCCAAGCCATAACCAATAACGCCTTTACCGTCACCTACTACGACGATAGCAGCGAACGTGAAAGTACGACCACCTTTTGTAACCTTAGTTACACGGTTGATGGCAACCAAGCGATCCTGAAGTTCTACCTCACTATTTACTTTAACTTTATTCATTGCTATAATCGATTAAAATTTAAGACCACCCTTGCGGGCACCATCGGCCAACTCCTTAACACGTCCATGGTAAAGATAACCATTGCGGTCGAAAACAACTGATTCGATGCCGGCAGCCTTTGCCTTCTCAGCAACAAGTTCGCCAACCTTGGCAGCTTGTTCCTGCTTCGGCATCTTCTCGAGACCAAGAGAAGAAGCAGATGCAAGTGTTGTACCTGTCAAATCATTAATTATCTGAGCATAAATCTGCTTGTTAGAGCGGAAAACACTAAGACGTGGACGCTCAGCTGTTCCATTGACACTCTTGCGAATGCGGAACTTTATCTTAATTCGTCTTTCTACTTTCTTTGTTGTCATAATCGTAAACAATTAAAATTATTTAGCTGAAGCGCTCTTACCAGACTTACGACGGATAACTTCACCCTTGAAGAGGACACCCTTACCCTTATAAGGCTCAGGCTTGCGGAATGAACGAATCTTTGCACAAACCTGCCCAAGCAACTGCTTATCGCAAGATTCGAGGATAAGGAGAGGGTTCTGATTACGTTCAGACTTAGACTCAACCTTTATCTCCTTTGGCAACTGGATGAAAATTGGGTGAGTGTAACCAAGAGAGAACTCGATAAGATTACCCTGATTAGAAACACGATAACCCACACCAACTAATTCCAAAGTCTTGCTGTAACCTGCACTAACGCCAATAACCATGTTGTTGACGAGAGAACGATACAAGCCGTGGAAAGCTTGCTTCTGCTTAGGATTAACGGGACTGTTCTCATCGATTTCGAAAACAATCTGACCATCCTGATTATTAAACTTAATAGAAGAATCTATCTTCTGAGAAAGTTCACCCTTAGGACCCTTTACTGAAACAACATTGCTACTAGCATCGAAGTTTACTGTAACACCAGAAGGGATGACGATTGGCAATTTACCTATTCTTGACATATTCTAACCTCCAAATTAATAAATATAGCAAAGAACCTCACCACCAATTTTCAGGTCGCGTGCTTCCTTGTCTGTCATTACACCTTTGGATGTAGATAAGATGGCAATACCTAATCCGTTAATAACTCTCGGCATGTCCTTATAACCAGTGTACTTACGAAGACCTGGAGTAGACACACGCTTCAAAGACTTGATAGCGTTTTGCTTGGTTGTAGGATTGTACTTCAAGGCAACCTTGATAGTACCCTGAGGACCATCCTCAATAAACTTGTAATTGAGAATGTAGCCCTTCTCGAAGAGAATCTTAGTGATTTCTTTCTTCAAGTTAGACGCAGGAACTTCAACAACACGGTGATGAGCCATAATTGCGTTTCTGAGTCTTGTCAGATAATCTGCTATTGGATCTGTCATAAAAATATAAAAGTTTAATTAATCGGGACTACCCCGACAATATTAAAAAATCTGTCAACCAGAGATGAACGATTACCAGCTTGCCTTCTTAACACCAGGAATCAAACCAGCTGAAGCCATCTCACGGAACTGGATACGTGAAAGACCAAACTGACGCATGTAACCTTTTGGGCGACCAGTGATCTTACAACGATTGTGAAGACGGATAGGGTTTGCATTCTTTGGGATAGACTGAAGCTTACGAGCTGCCTCGTATGCTTCAGCGGGATCATTAGAAGTTGCAATAATCTTTTTCAGTGCTGCGCGTTTTTCGGCGAAACGAGCTACAAGCTTTGCACGCTTTACCTCGCGAGCTTTCATTGATTCTTTTGCCATATCTCTTAATCTTTTTTAGCGTTCTTGAATGGAAGACCGAATGCTTTGAGCAGAGCGTAGCCCTCTTCATCAGTCTGAGCAGAAGTCACAAAAGTGATATTCATACCCTGAATACGATCAATCTCATCAATATTGATTTCAGGGAAAATAATCTGCTCTGTAATACCCAAGGTATAGTTACCTCGTCCATCAAACTTAGTTTCAATACCCTTGAAGTCACGGATACGAGGAAGAGAAACGCGAACAAGCTTCTCCAAGAACTCATACATACGCTCACGACGGAGAGTTACCATAACGCCAATAGGCATCTTCTTACGAAGCTTGAAGTTAGCAATATCCTTCTTAGAATATGTAGCTACTGCTTTCTGACCAGTAATAGCGGTAATCTCATTGATAGCAACATCAACGATCTTCTTGTCCTGTGTTGCATCACCGAGTCCCTGGTTAATGACAATCTTCTTCAAAGTAGGGATCTGCATAGAAGAAGAATAGTTGAACTGCTTCTGCAAAGAAGGAGCAATAGTCTCCTTATAAACTTTCTTTAACTGTGCTGTATCCATTACTTAATTTCCTCCCCTGACTTTTTAGCGATGCGAACTACATTTTTACCTTCGTGCTTAATAGAAACACGAGTAGGCTTACCACTCTTTGGATCTATAAGACTCAAATTGGAAATATGAATAGGAGCCTCCTGCTTAATAATACCACCTTGAGGGTGCTTAGCAGACGGTTTAGTGCTCTTAGATACCATATGCACACCCTCTACAAGGGCACGATTGTCATCTACAAAGACCTTGAGCACCTTACCAGACTTGCCCTTATCAGCACCGGCAATAACGATAACCTTATCGTCTTTCTTTATATGTAACTTACTCATTACTTAAATTTTTAATAATTAAAGAACCTCAGGTGCCAAAGAAACGACTTTCATATTTACAGCGCGAAGCTCACGTGCTACAGGGCCAAAGATACGGCTACCGCGAAGCTCCCCAGCATTGTTGAGCAGCACACAAGCATTATCGTCGAAACGGATATATGAACCGTCAGCTCGACGAATCTCTTTCTTTGTGCGAACAATCAAAGCCTTTGATACTGCACCCTTCTTCAAATCACTTGATGGGATAACGTTCTTAACAGCAACAACAATAACGTCACCAACGCTGGCGTAACGACGACCAGTACCACCGAGAACACGAATGCAAAGAGCCTCGCGAGCACCACTATTGTCGCATACTGTAAGTCTTGATTCAGTTTGTATCATAATTACTTAGCTTTTTCTACGATTTGTACTAATCTCCATCTCTTAGTCTTAGACAGAGGACGAGTCTCCATGATCATTACCGTATCACCTACGTTAGCCTCATTGTTCTCGTCATGTGCATGGTATTTCTTTGTCTTCTGGACAAACTTACCATAAATAGGGTGCATCTCCTTGAACTTAGCTGCAATAACAATGGTTTTATCCATCTTGTTGCTGATAACAACACCCTGTCTTACTTTTCTTAAATTTCTTGTTTCCATCTGGACCATTATTATTTGTTAAGTTCTCTCTGACGAAGTTCAGTTTTCATACGCGCGATGTCACGACGAGCTGCCTTAATCAATGATGGATTCTCAAGCGGAGTGATGTTGTGGTTGAGCTTCATCTTGTTCAAAGCGTCAACAGCTGCCTCCAACTTCTCAACCAATTCCTTGGTCTCGATATTTTTAATTTCTGCGATCTTCATAATTAAGCGTTTTTATCGAAATCACGTCTTACAATAAACTTAGTCTTAACAGGAAGTTTCTGCGCTGCGAGGCGGAGAGCCTCCTTGGCGATGTCGAAACTTACACCTTCCACTTCGAAGAGGATACGTCCTGGTGTAACAGGTGCAACCCATCCTGCTGGATCACCCTTACCTTTACCCATTCGGACATCGGCAGGTTTGCGAGTGATTGGCTTGTCAGGGAAAATACGAATCCAGACCTGACCTTGACGGTTCATGTAGCGGTTTACGGCTACACGAGCGGCCTCAATCTGACGGCTGTCGATCCACTTTGGCTCAAGAGTCTTGATACCGAAAGAACCGAATGCCAATTGTGTACCTCTGTGGGCGTTGCCTTTGTTGCCACGACCATCTTGAGGTCTTCTATATTTTACTCTTTTTGGCTGTAACATGATAGCTTTCTAATTTAACGGTTATTGTTTCTCTTGCGATTACCACCACGGTTAGAGCGACCATTACCACGACCATTACCCTTGCTCTCCTGAGAGAAGTTAGGTGTAAGGTCAGTCTTTCCATAGACCTCACCACGGCAAATCCAAACCTTGATGCCAAGAAGACCTACCTTTGTGAGAGCCTCGCACTGACAGTAATCGATGTCTGCACGGAAAGTATGCAAAGGAGTACGACCCTCTTTATACATTTCCTTACGCGCCATTTCGGCACCATTCAGACGACCAGTAATTTGAACCTTGATACCTTCGGCACCTGCACGCATTGTGTTGGCCACAGCCATCTTAATGGCACGACGGTAAGCTATCATGTGCTCAATTTGGCTTGCAATGTTCTTACCTACGATAGTAGCATCAAGTTCAGGCTTCTTAACCTCAAAGATATTAATCTGAATTTCCTTCTTATAGAGTTTCTTCAGTTCCTCTTTCAACTTATCTACATCAGCGCCACCTTTACCAATGACAATACCCGGACGGGCAGTACAAATAGTGATGGTAACAAGCTTCAATGTACGATCGATGACAATACGAGAAACACTTGCTTTAGCAAGTCGCTCGTCGAGATACTTACGGATTTTCTGATCCTCCACGAGGTTATCACCGAAGTTCTTACCACCGAACCAATTTGAATCCCAACCGCGTATAATACCAAGTCGGTTACTTATTGGATTAACTTTCTGTCCCATTCTACTTATTATTTTTCGTCATTAGTTTTGGCATCTACAAAAAGAGTAACATGGTTAGAACGCTTGCGGATTCTATAACCACGCCCCTGTGGTGCAGGTCTCATACGTTTCATCGTAACGCCTTCATCAACGAAGACCTTGCTGATGTACAATTCTCCATCCTCTGCCTTACGTTCATTCTTAGCTTCCCAATTGGCGATAGCTGAACGGAGTAACTTCTCAACGTCAGCAGATGCTTGCTTCTTAGAGAAGCGAAGTACTCCGAGGGCACGGTTAACTTCCATACCACGAATCATGTCTACAACGTAGCGCATCTTGCGTGGAGAAGAAGGCACACCTACCAACTTAGCGAAGTACATGTTTTTGCGAGCCTCTTTGATTTTTTCGGCTGCGATATGTTTTCTTGCTCCCATTATTTACTTGTTTTAAAATGGTTCAATCCCGAATTACTTTCTGTTACCAGAGTGTCCGCCGAAACGACGTGTTGGTGCAAACTCACCGAGTTTGTGACCGACCATGTTTTCTGTAACATAGACAGGGATAAATTTGTTACCGTTGTGAACTGCAACTGTATGTCCTACGAAATCAGGAGATATCATTGAAGCTCTAGCCCATGTCTTGACAACATTTTTCTTTCCACTCTCGTTCATAGCGAGAATCTTCTTCTCGAGAGATACGTTGATGTATGGACCTTTTTTAAGTGAACGACTCATAATTTACTCTTTATTTTTTGTTAGCTCTTTCGATAATATACTTGTTAGAAAGCTTCTTAGGTGCACGAGTCTTAAGACCCTTAGCGTACAAGCCCTTGCGTGAACGTGGGTGACCACCACTCTGGCGACCTTCACCACCACCCATTGGGTGATCAACAGGGTTCATAACAACACCACGGTTGTGAGGACGACGACCCAACCAACGTGAGCGACCAGCCTTACCAGACTGCTCCAACGCATGGTCGGAGTTACCAACACTACCGATAGTAGCCTTACAAGCACTCAGAATCTGGCGAGTCTCGCCAGAAGGGAGCTTAATCACACAATAACTGCCCTCACGAGAAGTCAACTGAGCAAAATTACCAGCCGAACGAACCAACAAGGCACCCTGACCAGGACGTAATTCAATATTGTGAATTACGGTACCTACGGGGATATTAGCCAAAGGAAGCGCGTTACCAACCTCAGGTGCAGCATCAGCACCAGACATCAGTGTAGCACCCACCTTCAGTCCGTTAGGAGCAATAATGTAACGTTTTTCACCATCAGCATAGAAGAGTAATGCAATACGAGCTGAACGGTTTGGATCATACTCGATTGTCTTCACAACTGCAGGAACACCATCTTTCTCTCGCTTGAAGTCGATGATACGATACTTCTGCTTATGGCCACCGCCAATGTAACGAACGGTCATTTTACCGGTGTTATTTCGTCCACCAGTAGAACGCTTACCGTAAACGAGAGACTTCTCTGGCACGGATGCAGTAATATCCTCGAACGTGCCAATAATTTTGTGTCTTTGACCCGGAGTTACCGGTTTTAATTTACGTACTGCCATTTTTTATATTAAATATTGCTGTAAAAATCAATTGTTTCGCCCTCTTTCAGAGTAACGATTGCCTTCTTGAACGCATTCTTCTGACCCTTGACAAGGCCTGCCTTTGTGTAACGTGCAGAACGCTTGCCTGAGTAGCTCATTGTGTTCACGTCAACTACTGTAACATTGTACAGACCCTCAACTTCCTTCTTAATCTCGAGCTTATTAGCCTCAGGACGAACAACGAAGCCATAGCGGTTAGGCTGCTTGTCTGTAATCTTGGTCATCTTCTCAGTAACCAATGGTTTGATAATAAATGCCATATTCTAATATCTCCTATTTACTTAGTTAAGATTTGGTCGATTGTCTCCAGCGACTTTTCTGTAATCACAACAACATCTGCATTCAAAACTTTATACGAATTGACGTTAGATGCAAGGATAACTTCAGCACGCTGCAAGTTACGAGCGGACAAATATACGTTTTTATTTGATTCTGGCAAAACCAAAAGCACCTTTTTGCCCTCAATTTTAAGATTCTTAATAAGACTTAAGAATTCTTTAGTTTTAGGAGCCTCAAAAGTGAAATCCTCAAGCAAAACAACAGCATTCTCTTGAGCCTTGTAAGAAAGAGCTGATTTACGAGCAAGAATCTTTACTTTTTTGTTGAGCTTGAAGCGATAGTCACGTGGTTTAGGACCAAATACACGTCCACCACCAACAAGAACAGGTGAATTAATATCACCACGGCGTGCACCGCCACCGCCTTTCTGACGACCAAGTTTACGAGTAGAGCCACTCATTTCACTTCTCTCCTTAGACTTGGCTGTACCCTGACGCTGGTTAGCGAGATACTGCTTAACGTCGAGATAAAGAACGTGATCGTTAGGCTCAATGCCGAAGACAGCTTCGTTAAGAGCTACCTTGCGACCGGTCTCCTGACCTTTGATATCTAATACGCTAACTTCCATTATTTCTCAATTAAAACAGTTGAACCTTTGCATCCAGCGAATGAACCCTTAACAACGAGGAGGTTCTGCTCTGGAATGATCTTTAACACCTGAAGGTTCTGAGTTGTCACTCTGTCACCTCCCATTTGGCCGCCCATGCGCATACCCTTGAACACCTTTGCTGGGTAAGAGCAGGCACCGATAGATCCCGGCTTGCGAGCGCGGTCGTCCTGACCGTGTGTTGACTGGCCTACACCACCGAATCCGTGACGCTTAACAACGCCCTGGAAGCCTTTACCCTTAGATGTACCGATTACGTCCACGAACTTGCAGTCGTTGAAGATCTCAACTGTAATGGTGTCACCGAGGTTGTACTCCTCATCAAACTTGAACTCGGCCAAGTGCTTCTTAGGTGTTGTGCCTGCCTTCTTGAAGATTCCCATCATAGGCTGAGTAGTACGTTTCTCCTTAGCCTCGCCGAAACCTAACTGATAAGCCTTGTAACCATCCTTTTCTACCGTTTTAATCTGGGTTACAACACAAGGACCTACTTCGATAACAGTGCACGGTACATTCTTACCGTCGGCACTGAAAACGGATGTCATTCCGATTTTTCTTCCAATTAATCCTGGCATTTCAATTTTACATTTAATAAATTAGACTTTGATTTCTACTTCCACACCACTAGGCAATTCAAGTTTCATCAAGGCATCAACAGTCTTAGCTGTAGAGCTATAGATGTCTATAAGACGCTTGAAATCTGAGAGTTGAAACTGTTCGCGGGACTTCTTATTTACGAAAGTACTGCGGTTAACAGTGTAAATTTTCTTGTGTGTTGGCAATGGAATAGGACCGCTAACGATAGCTCCAGTGGCCTTAACTGCCTTCACAATTTTCTCAGCTGACTTGTCAACCAACTGGTGGTCGTAGGATTTCAGCTTAATTCTAATTTTCTGACTCATTGTGAAATTAAGTTATTAAAAATGATTTATTTAGTCTAATGGAAGAGGAGGTACGCTACTTAAGAGTCATTCGCTAAGTAGCGCCTCTTCTTACCGATATTTCTTATTAAAGAAGTTCAGCGTGACCCTTTACCTCTTCAAGTACAGTCTTTGCTATAGTAGAAGAAAGAGGAGAGTGATGATCATACTCCATAGAACTTGTTGCACGTCCTGATGTAATAGTACGCAAAGCTGTTACATAACCAAACATCTCAGCAAGAGGAACCATTGCCTTCACGATGCGTGCACCGCTACGTGCTTCTTCCATACCTTGTACGAGACCGCGACGCTTGTTCAAGTCACCAATAACGTCACCCATGTTCTCCTCGGGAGTAACAACTTCAACCTTCATGATAGGCTCCATCAGCACAGGACCAGCCTTGGGACAAAGAACCTTGAATGCCTGATGAGCAACGAGTTCGAATGACAACTGGTCAGAGTCTACAGGGTGGAAACTACCATCAGTCAAAGTAACCTTCATACCAGTCATAGGGAAGCCACCGAGAACACCATTAGAGAGACAGTCAGCAAAGCCCTTCTGGACAGATGGAATAAATTCCTTAGGAATGTTACCACCCTTCACCTCGTTTATGAACTGCAAGTCACCTTCCTTATAATCCTCATCCTTAGGACCAATTGTAACGTCAATACAAGCAAACTTACCACGACCACCAGACTGTTTCTTGTAAGTTTCACGGCTCTGAGCAAACTTAGTGATAGCCTCCTTGTAGTTAACCTGAGGTTTACCTTGGTTGCACTCAACCTTAAACTCACGCTTCAGACGATCAATGATGATATCAAGGTGAAGCTCACCCATACCAGAGATAATGGTCTGTCCACTCTGCTCATCTGTACGAACGGTAAAGGTAGGATCCTCTTCAGCCAACTTCGCAAGACCATTGTCCATCTTAGCGATATCAGCTTGGCTCTTTGGCTCAACAGCGATAGAAATCACTGTATCGGGGAAAGTCATTGACTCCAGCACAATTGGGTGGTTCTCATCACAAAGAGTATCACCAGTGCGAATATCCTTGAAACCAACACCTGCACCGATATCACCTGCGTCAATAGACTCCATTGGAATCTCTTGCTTAGAATTCATCTGGAACAGACGACTGATACGTTCGCGCTTACCAGAACGTGGGTTGTAAACATAAGAGCCAGCCTCAACCTTACCTGAGTAAACACGGAAGAATACGAGACGCCCCATGAATGGATCTGTAGCAATCTTGAATGCGAGAGCTGATGTAGGCTCTTCCTCTGAAGGTTTACGATCCTCTTCCTCCTCAGTATCAGGGTTAGTACCGATAATTGCAGGAGTATCCATTGGAGAAGGCAAGAAAGCGCAGACGTAGTCAAGCAAGGGCTGAACACCCTTATTCTTATAAGAGGAACCTAGCAACATTGGGCAGCACTCCATTGCTATACAACCCTTGCGAATAGCAGCAAGAATTTTATCCTCAGGAATATCCTGACCATCAAGATAGAGTTCCATCACTTCATCATCGAAGTTAGCAGCACCCTCAACGAGTTTGTCTCTCCACTCAGCAGCCTCGTCTGCGAGTTCTGCAGGGATGTCCTCAACATCATATTCTGCGCCCATAGTCTCATCGTGCCAGAGAATAGCCTTCATCTTGATCAAGTCTACAACACCCTTGAAGTTCTCTTCTGCACCAATAGGAATCTGAATAGCAATTGGGTTAGCGCCAAGAATATCCTTCATCTGCTGAACTGTCTCAAAGAAGTCAGCACCAGATCGGTCCATCTTGTTCACATAACCAATACGAGGTACATTGTATTTATCTGCCTGACGCCAAACAGTTTCAGACTGAGGCTGAACACCATCAGCAGCAGAATAAGTTGCAACGGCACCATCAAGGACGCGAAGCGAACGCTCAACCTCAGCGGTAAAGTCAACGTGTCCCGGAGTATCGATAAGGTTAATCTTGTAAGACTTTCCCAGATAGTTCCAGTTACAAGTTGTAGCAGCGGAAGTAATAGTGATACCACGCTCCTGCTCCTGAGCCATCCAGTCCATAGTAGCAGCACCATCGTGCACCTCACCGATTTTGTGAGTCTTACCTGTGTAGAAAAGGATACGCTCAGACGTTGTTGTCTTACCGGCATCGATGTGAGCCATGATACCGATGTTACGAGTCAAATGTAAATCGCGATTTGCCATTTTTGTCTTTACCTATTTGTTATGTTAAATTAGAATCTGAAATGAGCGAATGCACGGTTAGCCTCAGCCATACGATGCATATCCTCCTTACGCTTGTAAGCTCCACCCTGATTGTTAAAAGCATCCATGATTTCTGCAGCGAGCTTATCTGCCATTGTCTTACCTCCGCGCTTACGAGCATAAGCGATAAGGTTTTTCATAGAAACACTTTCCTTACGATCTGGACGTATTTCAGTAGGCACCTGGAATGTAGCACCACCAATACGGCGGCTCTTCACCTCTACCTGAGGAGTAATATTATCAAGAGCCTGCTTCCAGATTTCGAGAGCGCTCTTCTCCTCGTTAGCCATCTTGTTCTTAACGATATCAAGAGCGTTATAAAAAATCTCGTATGAGGTATTTTTCTTACCATCATACATCAAGTGATTCACGAACTTAGAGACCTTTTGGTCATTGAACACGGGATCGGGAAGGATCACACGCTTCTTTGGTTTTGCTTTTCTCATCTTTAATTTTGAATATTTACATTCTGCATGGGGCTGTTCTTCGTTCTTCAACGCTCGCTCCCGAGCATTTACTCAACCTTTCATTCCTCCAGCAAAACTTGTTTTATTTTTTTTTCGCCTCAAGCTCCCGACCATCTCCGACCGTGAGCTCTCGGCACATAGTATGCGTTTTAGGCAAATTACTTCTTAGCCTTAGGCTTCTTAGCACCATACTTAGAACGGCGCTGTGTACGATTAGCAACGCCAGCAGTATCAAGCGTACCGCGAACGATGTGATAACGTACACCTGGAAGGTCTTTCACACGACCACCACGAACAAGTACAATAGAGTGTTCCTGCAAGTTATGACCCTCTCCTGGGATATAAGAGTTAACCTCCTTGGAGTTGGTCAAACGAACACGTGCAACCTTACGCATTGCAGAATTAGGCTTCTTAGGAGTTGTCGTGTAAACACGAACACAAACGCCACGACGCTGAGGACAAGAATCCAAAGCCGGCGATTTGCTCTTGTCTACAAGAACTCGTCTGCCTTTTCTTACCAATTGTGAAATAGTAGGCATAATTTTAATTTTTAATTTATATTTTTATTTTTGTTATTGTCATTTTCAACAAACACCAATGCTTTAGGCGTTTCGGGGTGCAAAGTTACAACTTTTATTGCATTCCACCTAATTATAGAGTTTATTAGCTTTCCATGAACTTATTTTTTAACTTTATATAACTATTCGCAGTATCTTTTACCACAAATTTCTGGCGATATAACTATTTTAGAAAAAAAATAGAGAGGGACAACCATATGGTTATACCTCTCCAAATGAAAAAAAAATCTCTATAATAGAAACCAACAGAGACTTGAACATAGACCCCTATTAGGGTAGATTGTACATACAATAAATCTCAAAATTCAACATGTATTCTTTACGATTACAAAGCCTCATTAGGCCTCACCCTTAGGAGTATTAAAAGGTGCAATTGTTCTCTCAGGCTCATTAGGCATCTTAATTTTGCCGAAAGTCTGCTCGTAATTATATATATTACTCTGCAGAGCCTGAAGCAAGCGCTTTGCATGTTCAGGAGCCATGATGACACGACTTTTGATTTGAGGTTGTGGCATACCTGGCAGAGCACATGCGAAGTCAAGGATAAAATCTGAACTTGAGTGAGTGATAAGTGCTAAATTTGAGTAAATACCCTCAGCAACCTCTGGATTAATACCCATCTGAAACTGATTCTGGTTGTTTGTGTTATTTTCTTCCATAATAATAATTTAAAATTAAACATTTGTTTTACGCTTGCAAACTTACGTAAATTTTACGAGAATACCAATTTATTTTTGCTAAAATATGCTATTTCGTTTCTTTTACATACTAAAATGCGAAACAAATAACTGAGAAATAACAAAATAAGAAACATCGAGTGTGGCTACCCAAACAAAAATCTGATTAAAAACAAAAAAAGAAAGACGCACCATTACTGGCACACCTTTCTTCTATTTATACTTTATTTATTCTCCGATGTTTGAGTTAGAGAAGTCAAGTACGTTCTTACGATTAGCTTGAATACGGTCGTAATCTTCCTTCGAGCCAACCACGATCTTATCCCACTGACGCAGACCAGTGCCTGCAGGTATTAAGTGACCGCAGATAACATTCTCCTTCATACCCTCAAGGTAATCAACCTTACCACGGATAGCGGACTCATTCAAGACCTTAGTAGTCTCCTGGAAGGAAGCTGCACTCATGAAACTCTTAGTACCAAGAGCGGCACGTGTGATACCTTGAAGAATCTGAGTAGAAGTAGCTGCAACAGCATCACGAACCTGAACAAGTTTCATATCACGGCGTTTCAAGCTGGAGTTCTCGTCGCGCAATTTACGTGCAGTGATGATCTGACCTGGTTTGAGAGTATCACTATCACCAGCATCAGTAACAACTTTCTTACCCCAGATGCGGTCGTTTTCCTCAGCAAAGTCAAGTTTATCAACCAACTCCTGTTCAAGGAAGGTAGTGTCACCTGGATCATCAATACGCACCTTGCGCATCATCTGGCGTACGATAATCTCAAAGTGTTTGTCATTAATAGCTACACCCTGAAGGCGATAAACGTCTTGCACCTGGTTAACGATATATTCCTGAACAGCCGTAGGACCTTTGATAGCAAGAATATCGCCTGGAGTAACGCTACCGTCAGACAAAGCAGTACCAGCACGAACAGCATCATGCTCCTGTACAAGGATTTGCTTAGATAATGACACAAGATACTTCTTCTGGTCACCAGTCTTAGATGTAACAATAATCTCACGGTTTCCACGTTTCACCTTACCCATAGTCACCTCACCGTCGATTTCAGAAACGACAGCAGGGTTAGATGGGTTGCGAGCCTCGAAAAGCTCGGTAACTCGTGGAAGACCACCAGTAATATCACCTGCACCGCTCACTGCACGAGGAATCTTAACGAGAGTTTCACCAGTCTTAATAGTCTGGCCATCCTCCACAGCAACGTGACCACCTACAGGGAAATTATATGTACCAAGAACCTGACCATTCTTGTCAACGATATCACAGGTAGGTACCATCGTCTTGTTCTTGGAATCAGTGATAATCTTCTCGGTCAAACCGGTAGTTTCATCGGTCTCGGCTCGATAAGTAATACCTTCCTGAACATCATTGAAACGCAAAGTACCAGCGAACTCACTGACGATAACGGCATTGAACGGATCCCACTTGGCGATAATAGTACCTTTGTCAACAACATCACCATGTTTGTGATAGAGAGTCGAACCATAAGGAACACTAAGCGTAGAGAGCACAATGTTCGTATTCGGATCTACAAACTTAACCTCTGCAAGTCGGCTCACTACCATCTCGCATTCAACATCATTCCCCTCATCGTTTTCCTCAACAAAAGGAACTGTGCGCAACTCATCAAACTCAAGGCGAGACTTATTCTTAGCCTCAATTTTAGCGTTAGCAGCAGCATTGGATGCAATACCACCGGCGTGGAAGGTACGAAGAGTAAGCTGAGTACCAGGTTCACCGATAGCCTGCGCAGCAATGACACCCACAGCCTCACCAAGCTGAACCATTCGAGCAGTGGCAAGGTTGCGTCCATAACACTTCATACATACACCCTTCTTGCTCTCACAAGTAAGCACTGAGCGAATCTCAACGCTCTCAATGGGAGAATCCTCGATAGCCTTGGCCTTAGCTTCGGTTATCTCTTCACCAGACTTGACGATAAGTTCGCCAGTAGTAGGATGTATAATATCGTGTACAGATACACGACCCAAGATACGCTCATAGAGAGAAGAAATGACTTCATCGCCATTCTTCAGAGCCGTGCAGACAAGACCACGAAGTGTACCACAGTCTTCCTCAGAGATGATAACGTCATGAGAAACGTCAACAAGTCGACGAGTGAGGTATCCGGCATCGGCCGTCTTCATAGCAGTATCGGCAAGACCCTTGCGGGCACCGTGTGAAGAAATGAAGTACTCAAGCACGGACATTCCTTCCTTGAAGTTTGACAAAATAGGGTTCTCGATAATCTGAGCGCCCTCAGCACCAGCCTTCTGTGGTTTAGCCATCAGACCACGCATACCCGAAAGCTGCTTAATCTGGTCCTTAGAACCACGAGCACCAGAGTCGAGCATCATGAACACAGCGTTAAATCCCTGGTCAGCCTCGGTCATTTCCTTCATCAAGACATCACCAAGGTTCTTGTTAACATGAGTCCATGCATCGATAACCTGGTTGTAACGCTCTTTGTCGGTGATGAAACCCATATTATAGTTATTGGTAATTTCCTCAACCTCCTTACGTCCCTTGTCAACAATACCTTCTTTCTCAGGCGGGATAATAATATCACCAAGGTTGAAGGAAAGACCTGCGACATAAGCCATACGATAACCCAAGTTCTTGATACCGTCAAGGAACTCGCAGGCTTCAGCCATACCTACAGCCTTAATAACACTCGAAATCAAACCGCGCAAGGTCTTCTTGGAAATGACATCATTAAAGAATCCTACTTCATCAGGAATAATTTGATTGACGATGACGCGACCAACGGACGTTTCTACGATATGCTTCAATGGTTTACCATCCACAATGTCGTTGACAACGACTTTAACTGGTGCATGGAGGTCACAACGTCCCTCATTATTAGCAATCAACGCCTCCTCTGGACCATAGAAAGAGAGGCCCTCTCCCTTGGCACCTGGGCGGATCTTGGTAATATAATAGAGACCGAGTACCATATCCTGTGAAGGAACGGTGATAGGTGCACCATTAGCAGGATTAAGAATATTGTGACTCTGAAGCATCAAAATCTGAGCCTCCAAAACGGCCTCGTTGCTTAAAGGAAGGTGGACAGCCATCTGGTCACCATCGAAGTCGGCATTGAACGCGGTACAAGCCAAAGGATGCAACTGGATAGCCTTACCCTCAATCATCTTAGGCTGGAATGCCTGAATACCAAGACGGTGAAGTGTCGGAGCACGGTTGAGCATAACGGGGTGTCCCTTCATCACGTTCTCAAGGATATCCCAAATCACAGGTTCACGACGGTCAACAATACGCTTGGCACTCTTAACCGTCTTCACGATACCGCGCTCAATAAGCTTGCGAATAACAAACGGCTTGTAGAGTTCTGCAGCCATCAACTTAGGTAGACCGCATTCACCCATCTTCAACTCAGGACCGACAACAATAACTGAACGTGCAGAGTAGTCAACACGCTTACCTAACAAGTTCTGGCGGAAACGTCCCTGCTTACCCTTCAAAGAATCAGAGAGTGACTTCAAAGGACGATTGCTCTCACTCTTGACAGCCGAACTTTTACGAGAGTTGTCAAACAAGCTGTCAACAGCCTCCTGCAACATACGCTTCTCGTTTCGGAGGATAACCTCAGGAGCTTTTATTTCAACAAGTCGTTTCAAACGATTATTACGAATAATTACTCGACGGTAAAGGTCGTTCAAATCAGAGGTAGCGAAACGTCCGCCATCCAACGGAACCAAAGGACGGAGTTCTGGAGGTGTAACAGGGATAATCTTCATGATCATCCACTCAGGCTTGTTGATACCCTTGCTGGCACGGAATCCCTCAACCACGTTAAGGCGCTTCAAAGCCTCAGTCTTACGCTGTTGGCTATTGTCATTATTGGCGCGATCTCGCAATTCGTAAGAAAGAGAATCTAAGTCTATCTTCTGCAGGAGTTCGTAGATAGCCTCTGCACCCATCTTAGCAATGAACTTGTTAGGATCATCATCAGCCAAGTTGTCATTATCTTGACTTATCTTGTTGTCTATGATGTCGATATACTCATCTTCTGTCAACAAGTCGAGCTTGTGTGAACCATTCATTTCACCACCATCAGCATCAGTCTTTCCCTCCAACACACCTGGTTGGATAACAACATACTTTTCGTAGTAAATGACAGCATCAAGTTTTTTGGTTGGCATACCCAAAAGATAGCCAATCTTATTGGGGAGCGAACGGAAATACCAGATATGAGCAACAGGGACAACCAGTTCGATATGGCCAGAGCGCTCACGACGTACTTTTTTCTCGGTAACCTCGACACCACATCTATCGCAGACGATACCCTTGTATCGAATACGCTTGTATTTCCCGCAAGCGCACTCATAGTCCTTAGTTGGGCCAAAAATACGCTCACAGAACAAACCATCACGTTCTGGTTTGTATGTACGATAATTGATGGTTTCAGGCTTTGTCACCTCACCATACGAATTTTCCAAGATCTCCTCCGGCGAGGCAAGACCTATGGTAATCTTCGTAAAATTATTCTTTACCTTTATATCTTTTTTGAAAGCCATGTTTCTATATGTATTATGGGGTTCTCGAAATTAGTCAAGTTTGATGCTCAGTCCAAGACCACGAAGCTCATGGAGCAATACGTTGAGAGACTCAGGAATACCAGGTGTTGGCATCGGATCGCCCTTGACGATAGCTTCATACGCCTTGCTACGTCCTACCACGTCATCCGACTTGATGGTAAGGATTTCTTGAAGGACATGACTTGCGCCAAATGCCTCGATAGCCCAAACCTCCATCTCTCCGAAGCGCTGACCACCAAACTGTGCTTTACCACCGAGAGGTTGCTGCGTAATGAGAGAGTAAGGACCAATAGAACGAGCATGCATCTTGTCCTCCACCATATGACCGAGTTTCAAGAAGTATGTCATACCCACAGTAGCCGGCTGATCGAACTGTTCACCAGTCTCACCATCATAGAGATATGTAGAACAGAAACGTGGCAACCCAGCCTTATCTGTCCACTCTGAGAGATCGTCGAGTTTAGCACCGTCGAAGATAGGCGTAGCAAACTTAACCCCCAACTTCTTACCTGCAGCACCAAGGATACATTCAAAGATCTGACCAAGGTTCATACGAGAAGGCACACCCAATGGATTGAGCACCATATCGACTGGACGGCCATCAGCCATAAACGGCATATCTTCCATACGTACCACTTTAGAAACAATACCCTTGTTACCATGGCGACCAGCAAGTTTATCACCAACCTGGATCTTACGTTTCTTGGCAATGTAGACCTTAGCCATCTGAAGAATACCAGAAGGAAGTTCATCACCAATAGTGATCGCAAACTTACGACGCTTCAGTTCAGCATCAAGTTGCTTATACTTACGTATATAGTTCATGATAAGCTTCTGAATCAAAGCATTGGTATGCTCATCATCTGTCCAGTTGTTAGACTGCACACCATCATACTCTAAGTTCTTCAACGCCGCAGCAGTAAACTTGCTTCCTTTAGTGATAATCTCAGCACCTGTATAATCTTTCACACCAAGAGAAGACTTGTCTTCAGTCAGAGTGAGCAATTTATCTACCAAGATATCCTTCAAATCGTTACCCTTAGCCTCATACTCGTCGTCAATTTTGGCAAGAATAATCTTATCTTGCTTCTTTGACTCACGCGTCTTAATAGCACGAGAGAACAATTTTTTGTCAATTACGACACCAGCAAGAGACGGATTAGCCTTCAAAGAAGAATCCTTCACATCGCCAGCCTTATCACCAAAGATGGCACGCAGCAATTTCTCTTCAGGAGAAGGATCACTCTCACCCTTAGGAGAAATCTTACCAATCATAATATCACCAGGTTCGATGCGTGCACCAACACGAACAATACCATTATCATCAAGATCCTTAGTAGCTTCCTCACTCACGTTAGGAATATCAGAAGTGAACTCTTCAACGCCACGCTTGGTTTCACGGACATCAAGAGAATACTCATCCACATGAACAGATGTCAACACATCCTCACGTACCATACGCTCAGAAATGACAACAGCATCCTCATAGTTGTAACCCTTCCAAGGAATGTAAGCAACCAACAAGTTGCGACCTAAGGCAAGTTCACCATTTTCTGTAGCATAACCTTCAGTCAAGATATCACCCTTCTTCACACGCTGCCCCTTGTCACAGATAGGACGGAGGTCAATAGTCATATTCTGGTTAGTACGGCGGAACTTAGGAATACGATATTCCTTAAGAGCAGGCTCAAAGCTAACAAACTCCTCATCCTCAGAACGATCGTAGAGAATACGGATTGTTGTCGCATCAACATACTCGATGACACCTTCGCCCTCAGCAGTAATCATTGTACGAGAGTCCTCGCACACCTGCTTTTCAAGACCTGTACCAACAATAGGAGCATCATTATGCAACAAAGGAACGGCCTGACGCATCATGTTACAACCCATCAAAGCACGGTGACCATCATCATGCTCCAAGAATGGAATCAAACCAGCTGATACAGAAGCAATCTGCTGTGGAGAGACATCTACATAGTCTACCATGCCGGGAGCAACAACTGGATAATCAGCATCCTGACGACATTTCACTACATCACGGATAAATGAGCCATCCTCTGTCAACGGAGCATTACCCTGTCCGATAATCTTGTTCTCCTCGTCTTCAGCCGTCAGATAAACGACATCCTCGTTTGCCATATCCACCTTACTATCAGTTACCTTGCGGTAAGGAGTCACAATGAAGCCAAGGTCGTTGATCTTAGCATACATACAGAGAGAAGAGATAAGGCCAATGTTAGGACCTTCAGGACTCTCGATAGGACAGAGACGGCCATAGTGAGTATAGTGTACATCACGAACCTCAAAACCAGCACGCTCACGTGACAAGCCACCAGGACCGAGGGCAGAAAGACGACGCTTGTGTGTCACCTCAGCCAAAGGATTGGTCTGATCCATGAACTGAGACAATGGGTTGGTGCCAAAGAATGAATTGATTACGCTGGAAATAGTCTTAGCGTTAATCAAATCAGTTGGTGTAAACACCTCATTGTCGCGCACATTCATACGCTCACGTATAGTACGACTCATACGAGCCAAACCAATAGAAAACTGGTTAGCCAACTGCTCACCTACCGTACGAACACGTCGGTTAGACAAGTGGTCAATATCATCAACAGTAGCACTTGAGTTGATGAGCTGAATCAGATACTTGATAATTTCTATGATGTCATCCTTTGTGAGGACACGAACATCCATGTCCGTATCAAGCCCCAACTTCTTGTTGATACGATAACGCCCCACTTCTCCCAAGTCATAACGTTTATCAGAGAAGAACAAGTTTTGGAAGACCTCACGTGCACTGGCATCATCAGCAGGGTCAGCATTACGCAACTGACGATAAATATAATTGACAGCTTCCTTCTCAGAGTTGCTGGGGTCTTTAGCCAGAGTATTGAAGATGATAGTAAACTTATTAGCAGCCTCTTCATCCTTATGCAAAAGGATGGTAGATGTACCGCTTTCAAGAATTTCATCGACGTTATCCTCAGTTAGTTCGGTCTCACGCTCCATGATAACCTCATTACGTTCGATTGAAACAACCTCACCGGTATCCTCGTCAACGAAGTCCTCATTCCAGCTCTTCAAAACGCGAGCTGCAAGTTTCTTGCCAATGGCAGTTTTCATATTCTTCTTGTTAACTTTCACCTCTTCTGCAAGGTCGAAAATCTGAAGAATATCCTTATCCTGCTCATAACCGATAGCACGAAGAAGAGTTGTAACAGGCAACTTCTTCTTACGGTCGATATAGGCATACATAACATTGTTGATGTCAGTGGCAAACTCAATCCAACTACCCTTGAACGGGATAATACGGGCAGAATAAAGAACTGTGCCATTTGCATGAACACCCTGGCCAAAAAAGACACCAGGAGAACGGTGCAACTGAGAAACAACAACGCGTTCAGCGCCATTGATTACAAAGGTACCGTTTTCTGTCATGTAAGGAATCGTACCCAAGAAAACATCCTGGATAAAAGTGCCAAAATCCTCATGGTCAGGGTCTGTACAATACAGTTTCATCTTAGCCTTCAAGGGCACACTATACGTAAGACCTCGCTCCAGACATTCGTCAATGGTATAACGAGGCGGGTCAATATAGTAATCCAAGAACTCAAGGACGAAATTATTTCTCGTGTCTGTAATAGGGAAATTCTCTGCAAATACCTTATACAAACCGTCGTTCTTGCGTTCCTCAGGCGGAGTATCCAACTGTAAGA
>CAVCDC010000035.1:0-25092 GCA_963600865.1 Firmicutes bacterium CAG:103 | reverse complement strand
CCTGTGCTGAAATCCAAGTGGAATACAGGATATTGCTTCCAATCTTTCTCGAGTTTTTCGATGGCGAGCCCTTTGAACAATTCCTTATTGCCACAGAAATATTGCTCTAATGTAGATACAAGAAGGCTCTTCCCGAATCGCCGAGGGCGTCCTAAGAAATAAACACTCCCCTGTACTAACTGATATATAAAATCAGTCTTGTCGACATAAACGTAACCGCCTTCGATTATTTTGTCAAATGTCTGTATTCCTATAGGATATTTCATGATTGTTCTCTATTTTTTCGCAAAGATAAACCTTTTTGCGGACATCACAAAATTTATCTCAAGAAATGTTTGTCATCTGTTGGACTTCTAACGATGGCACTTACGAGGTCTAACCAAGTCATTTACGATGCCTAAGTATGGCACTTACGAGGTCTAACTATGGCACTTGCGATATGTAATCCAGATGCTTCTGCTGCCGGTCCGACTCTTGAAGTGCGGCAGGTGGCAAGTAAAATCAGTAGTTTTTTAAACTTTCTATAGATACTTTTTCGTTTTACAAAATTGAAAACTGTTTTTCCTGCCCGCGCACGAAGGGATTTTTAAAAAGTACCTGCCGCACCTGCCGCACCTGCCACACTTTTGGATCTCTTGCCGACCAGAGAACAATGTTCTCCTGTCAGAAGGGGAGGTCGTAGTCATTGTCCGTCTCCAGAGCCTGTTGCAGTTGGAAAACTTTTTTCAACGGCTCATACAATATTATCCAAACTTTATAGTTTATATATAATATAAACACAATTTGCAAAGTTGACATCACAAATATGACACAAGATTTTATAGCTATATTGGGGGCATTCCTGCTAAGTACACTATGCGGTTTTCTTTTCATTCCTGCACTTCTTAACTTTTGCAAGAGAAAGAACTTGTATGACATACCCAACCAAAGAAAAGTACACAAGTGCATGATACCCAGGTTAGGCGGCATTTCCTTTATGCCCAGTATGCTGATTGCATTCTTTATCGTCACTCTGTTCATGGGAAGCCATGCTGTTGACTCAAAGATTACCATCAGCACATGGACCTTGGGATTGCTCATCAGTCTGCTGCTCATCTATGGTGTGGGAATCGTGGACGACCTTATCGGACTGGATGCTAAGGTGAAGTTTGTCGTGCAGATAGTAGCCTCTTCCATCCTTCCCCTTTGCGGACTTTACATCAACAATCTCTACGGACTTTTCGGACTCCATGAGATTCCCTTTTGTGTCGGGTTTCCACTGACAGTATTGCTTTTCGTCTTTGTAGACAATGCGATGAACCTCATAGACGGCATCGACGGACTCTCGGCAAGTCTTTCCATCCTTGCCCTCTTGGGATTTCTCTATAGTTTTATCCATAACGGACTCGTGGTCTATGCAGTGCTGATAGCAGGACTTGTGGGCGTACTCACCGCATATCTTTACTTCAATGTCTTAGGCAACCCAGAGAAAAACCGCAAGATATTCATGGGCGACTCGGGCAGTCTCACCTTAGGCTTTATCTTGGGGTTCTTGTTCGTAAAAACATCCATGAACAATCCGCAAGTCATGCCGTTCTCCGCTTCAAGAGTTATCTTGGCTTATAGTCTACTGATTGTCCCAACCTTTGATGTAGTACGTGTCGTCATCCATCGATTGAGAATAGGCAAGCCCATCTTTGATGCTGACAAGAGTCATATCCATCATAAACTGATGGCAGCAGGACTAACACAGCACAAGACCTTGGCAACCATCCTGTTGTTGGCACTTATCTTTGTGGCAGTCAACTTGGCGATATACGAGTTTGTGGGAACAGACTTCAATGTATTGTTGTTTACCGATATCCTCTTATACACCGTTTTCAACATTGCACTGACCAAGTACATACGTATGAAGCAACACTAAGCCTCAGTATCATGAAAAAGTAAGGATATACTTCATTAAAGGTTGAAGTAGTACCTCTTTGGAGGATGAAGTAGTACCTCATTAAAGGTTGAAGTAGTACTTTCTTGATGGATGAAGTAGTACTTCCTACTTAGAGGGAGAAGTGTACTACATAATGGGACAAAGAAGACGCCAAGAATCGTGTCAATCTTGCCTCCTTTGGTGACAATATGGGTGCAAATATACGAAAATCATTTAAGTTTTTCTTCTTACTGGCTTATATTTCGGAAATTTTATCTAAATTTGCACCACATTAAATACATAACAGCACTGACGGCGTTCCTACACACGGTACTCCGCACGTGCCAAAACACATACCACACAATTATGGCAACAAACGAAGAAAACCTGAACGAGGAGAAGAAAAGTATCTCCTTCGTAGAGCAATTTGTAGAAGAAGACCTCAAGGACGGCAAGAACAGCGGGCGCATACAGACACGTTTTCCGCCAGAGCCAAACGGTTATCTGCACATAGGCCATGCCAAAGCCATCTGCATGGACTTTGGAGTGGCAGAGAAGTACAACGGAGTCTGCAACTTGCGCTTTGACGATACCAACCCGAGCAAGGAGAACAATGAATATGTGGAGAACATCCTCCAGGACATACAGTGGCTTGGCTTCAAGTGGGGCAATATCTATTATGCTTCCGACTACTTCGAGAAGCTATGGGAGTTTGCCGTTTGGATGATCAAGAACGGACACGCCTACATAGACGAGCAGACTGCAGAGCAGATTGCCGAACAGAAAGGTACTCCTACCACACCAGGAACGGCAAGTCCATTCCGTGACCGCCCTGTAGAGGAAAGTCTTGCTCTCTTCGAGAAGATGAACACCCCGGAGGCAGAAGAGGGCAGCATGGTATTGCGCGCCAAACTCGACATGGCGAACCCCAACATGCACTTCCGTGACCCCATCATGTATCGCATCATCCATACACCCCACCACCGTACTGGGACCAAATGGCACGCATACCCCATGTATGACTTTGCACACGGACAGAGCGACTACTTCGAGGGTGTCACCCACTCCATCTGTACATTGGAGTTTGTGCCCCACCGTCCACTGTACGACAAGTTCATCGACTTCCTGAAAGAAATGGACGGCACTGACGACAACCTGAGCGACAACCGTCCAAGACAGATAGAGTTCAACCGTCTGAACCTTACCTACACGGTCATGAGCAAGCGTAAGCTCCACTCTCTCGTCGACGAGCATCTCGTCAACGGATGGGATGACCCACGCATGCCTACCCTCTGTGGTATGCGTCGCCGCGGCTACTCTCCCGAGAGCATCCGTATGTTTATCGACAGCATCGGATACACCAAGTTTGATGCCCTCAACGACATGGCACTCCTCGAAGCATCCGTACGCGAAGACCTCAACAAGAAGTCATGCCGCGTAAGTGCAGTGCTCGACCCAGTGAAATTAGTAATCACCAACTATCCCGACGGCGAGACAGAAGAGATGGAAGCCATCAACAACCCAGAGAACGAGGCTGACGGCACACACACCATCACCTTCTCTAAGAACCTGTGGATAGAGCGTGCCGACTTCATGGAGGATGCACCGAAGAAATTCTTCCGCATGACACCTGGCAAGGAGGTGCGTCTGAAGAATGCCTACATCGTGAAATGTACTGGATGCACCAAAGATGCGGACGGGAACATCACAGAGATACAGGCAGAATACGACCCCACGAGCAAGAGCGGTATGGAGGGAGCCAACCGTAAGGTGAAGGGCACCCTGCACTGGGTATCAGCCGACCACTGCGTGAAGGCTGAGGTTCGTGAGTACGACCGTCTCTTCAATGTGGAGAACCCCTCTGCCGACGACCGTGACTTCCGTGAGTTGCTTAACCCCGAGAGTCTCCATGTGTTCCCCAACTGCTACGTGGAGGAATATGCCGCCAAGAAGAAAGCTGGCGAATACCTCCAGTTCCAGCGCATCGGTTACTTCATGGCTGACCTCGACTCAACTCCCGAGAAACCTGTATTCAACAAGACCGTCGGTCTGAAAGATACCTGGGCTAAGTTGAACAAATAAAACGCATTAACTTCCAGAACATGAATACAGCAGATTTGTTTCTTTGGATTTTGGACAACTTGAGCTATTGGGTTGTCACATTGTTCATGGCAATAGAGAGTTCATTCATACCATTCCCGTCGGAGGTCATCGTGCCTCCGGCGGCATGGAAGTCAATGGATCCTGCCAGTGGGATGAGTTTTGTATTAGTCATCGTATTTGCCACAGCTGGTGCCGACATTGGTGCTCTCATCAATTATTACCTTGCCAAATGGTTGGGACGTCCCATCATCTACCGCTTTGCTGATAGCCGCATAGGACATATGTGTCTCATAGACCGTGCTGCTGTGGAGAAGGCAGAGGAGTTCTTCCGCAAGCATGGAGCAGCCTCCACCTTCTTTGGTCGACTGGTTCCTGCCGTGCGACAGCTCATCAGTATACCAGCCGGACTGGCTGGCATGCGTCTGGACAAGTTCTTGCTCTATACCACCCTTGGCGCTGGAGTGTGGAACACGGTACTCGCCTTCATCGGTTGGGGCATCTATCGCTACACAGACTACAAGACTACCATGGACGTTTACCAACAGGCAACAAAATACAGCAGTGAGATAGGACACGTACTACTCGCCCTTGCCGTCATCGTAGTAGCATTCTTGATTTACAAAGGAGTCAAGAAAAAGTGACTTTAAAGGTAAAAAGGTAAAAAGGTAAAAAGGTAAAAGAGGCATACGCCGTGAAAATATGGAAAACTCCATAAAAAAGGCTTTCGGAACCCCGAAAGCCTTTTTCTTATTTTACCGTTACTAACGTAGCCCCGTATCCATATTCCTGGAAAGAGGCATCCTGCCACGTACATCCCTTATAGCGATATTTCAGTTCCTGGAGGATAGCCTGTCTCAACACGCCTTCACCCTTGCCGTGGATGAAGACTATCTTATGACCGTGCAGTCGTCTATGCTCATCCATAGTCTTGCGGAACACACCCACCTGGTAGTGGAGGATGTCAGCGGCACCCATACCAGCCGTTGTTTCGAGCACCTCATCGGCATGGAGGTCTACCACGAGCGTACCGTCATCCTTGCGACGAGTCTTCTTTCCTGTGTGTGCCACCACCTTCTCTTCCTTGTACATCTGCTCCTTCAGTCGCTTGGAATCCACCACGAGGGTACGCGCCACCTCGTCATTCTGTACGATATGATAAAGGAGGGCAGGCTGTTCGAAGAAGGCGTTCTGCTCAAAGACATGCAGTTTGTAGAACTTAACCGGGTCAAGACGGAACTGCACGTCGACAGCAGGCTTCAACAGGAAAGGCTTGTCCTTTTTGTAAGCGGTCAGTTGGATGGCGATACGTCCCATCTCGTTGAGCGCCTCCCTGCCAAACTCCTCCACAAAGAGCTTCGTGTTCGGTTCTACCTCACCCTGAGCCTTGAGCATCCAGGCATTTCCTTCTGCTACAAGATAGGTGAAATGAACATAATAGTTGCTGTCATTGACCAGATAGGTCTCAAAACGCGTGTTGGTGACATCCTTGACATCTATGGGCACAAAGGCGAGGCAAGCACTCAACTTATTGCCGCCCTCACGCTCACGGGCAGGAGCCTGATAGGTTATCTCGCGGTCAGAGGCATCATATTCCTCCACCGACATATCCACCTCAGCCTCATGCTCGTTGAGTATCGACTTGATGCTACGGCTGTCATTGCGCAGTTCGGTAGCAGCATGAGCCTCTGCCTTCTGCTTGGCATCCATCTTGGCAGCAATCATTTTGCCCATGGCGTAGTCATCCTGTTCTACCACCACCACTTCGTTGACAGGTGTTGGAATCTGGAATCCGTCCTCATCTTCTACCAAGACGATATTGTTACCTTGGAAACCGGCAACCTTTCCGCCACCAGTCTCACTCAGAAATCTTACTTTGTCTCCTATCTTCATAAGTTCATTGTTTTGCTTTATCCAATTTGCAAAGTTACAAAACTTCCTACAAATATTCCCTACTTACAGTGTGAATTTGCCTTAATCCTATATAAAAAGGTATATGGTAGTACGTAGTAAGAAGAAAAAATGTTACCTTTGCAGACGAAACAACAAAACAACAAACACATTATGTTGACAGACATCGAAATAGCCAAACAAACCAAGCTCCGTCCCATCAACGACATTGCGGCAGAGCTTGGCATCAACGACGAACAAGTAGAAAACTACGGCAAGTACATTGCCAAGATTGCAACAGGTGACATCGACAACACAGAATTGCGCCACCATCACCTCATCCTCGTGACCGCCATCAGTCCTACCAAGGCAGGCAACGGCAAGACAACCGTCTCTGTCGGTCTTGCCCTCGGTATGCAGAAGATAGGCAAGAATGCCGTCGTCGCCCTGCGCGAGCCCTCCTTGGGTCCCTGCTTCGGCATGAAAGGCGGTGCTGCCGGTGGTGGCTATGCCCAGGTATTGCCTATGGAGAAGATCAACCTCCACTTCACTGGTGACTTCCATGCCATTACCGAGGCAAACAACATGATAGCAGCGTTGCTCGACAACTACCGTTTCCAGCATGAGGAAGAAGGATTCCACCTGAAGAAGATACTGTGGCGCCGCGTCATGGACGTGAACGACCGTGGTCTGCGCCGCATCATCACAGGATTAGGTCCTAAGGACGGCATAGAGACGGAGACAGGATTTGACATCACACCAGCCTCAGAGATCATGGCAATCATGTGCTTTGCCACAAGCGTGGATGACCTGCGCCGCCGCATAGACAACATCCTTTTAGGATTCACCGACGATGACAAGCCCTTCCGTGTCAAGGACATGGGTGTGGGAGGAAGTATCGTGGCACTGTTGCTCGACGCCCTGAAGCCCAACCTCGTACAGACCACCGAAGGAACACCCGCATTCGTACACTGCGGTCCCTTTGCCAACATCGCCCATGGTTGCAATTCCGTCATGGCAACAGCAGCTGCATTGAAGTATGGTGACTATGCCATCACAGAAGCAGGCTTCGGTGCCGACCTTGGCGCAGAGAAGTTTTATGACATCAAATGCCGCAAGACCGGACTCCAGCCCGACCTCACCGTCCTCGTCGTCACACTCCAGGCACTCAAGATGCACGGAGGCGTGGCACAGGAAGACATCAAGAAGCCCGATGTCAAAGGTATGGAAAACGGTTACTGGAACCTCGATAAGCATGTGAAGAACCTGCAGAGCTTCGGACAGACGGTAGTCATCGCCTTCAACCGTTTTGCCACGGACACAGATGAAGAGATAGACGTACTGCGCAAGCACTGCGAAGAGTTAGGTTGCGGTTTTGCCGTCAACAGTGCCTTTGCAGAAGGTGGCAAGGGAGCTGTCGAACTCGCCCAACTCGTGGTGAAGACCATAGACGAGCGTCCTTCTGCCCCACTCCACTTCGCCTACGAAGACAATGACACAGTGGTAAAGAAAATTGAGAAGGTAGCCTTCAACCTCTATGGAGCCGGAAGCGTCACACTCAGCGACAGTGCACAGGCTATGATCGCTGAGATAAGTCGTCTGGGAGTAGAGCACTTCCCAGTATGCATCGCCAAGACACAGTACAGTTTCTCTACCGACGCCAAAGCCTATGGGCCTACCGACGGATTTGAACTGCATGTACGGGACATCACCCTGAACATGGGTGCCGAGATGATCGTAGTCATTGCCGGTCCTATCATGCGTATGCCCGGACTGCCCAAGTCACCACAGGCTGAGCGCATAGACGTGGTAGACGGCGAGATAACCGGTCTCTCCTGATACATAACGAAATAACAATAAAAACAAATACAACATGACCATCACGCTGACCATCCTCATTCTCACCGTGGCCATGTTCATCTGGGGCAAGATAAGGGCCGACATCGTGGCCCTTACAGCCTTGGCTGCACTCCTGGCCTTAGGCATCCTCACACCGGCAGAAGCCTTGGCAGGCTTCTCCTCATCCATCGTTGTCATGATGATAGGACTCTTCGTCGTGGGAGGGGCTATCATGCAGACAGGACTGGCAAAACTGACGGGCAACAAGCTCATGGCACTCTCGCGAGGCAACGAGACAGCCACCTTCCTGCTTGTCATGCTCGTCACTTCTTTTATCGGTGCCTTCGTAAGCAACACTGGAACAGTGGCACTCATGATGCCCATCATCATGAGCTTAGCTGCCGCCTCGGGCATGCAGGCATCAAGATTTCTCATGCCACTCGCCTTCGCAGGTAGTCTTGGAGGTATGCTTACCCTCATAGGAACACCGCCCAACCTCGTCATCGACGAGGCACTCACCGAAGCTGGTTACGAACCGCTTGCTTTCTTCTCCTTCTTCCCTGTCGGCATCATCTGCATTGCCATCGGCATTGTCGTGCTCATGCCATTGAGCCGCATCTTCCTCAGTAAGAAAAATACAGGTAAGAAGAAAAGGAAAGGCAAGTCGCTCGACGACCTCGTCGATGAATACAACCTGCTCAGCAATCTCCACCGCTATGCTGTCCCTGCCACCTCGTCAGCCATAGGCAAGAGTCTCAAACAACTGGACGTGCAGCGCCAGTATGACGTGAGCGTGATAGAGATCAGAAATGAAAAGAAGTCGCGCTTAGGAATAGTTAAGGACGTAAACCAGAACATGGCGAAGAGCAACAGTGTCATCGCCGAACACGACATCCTATACATCATTGGCGAAGAGACGTGCCTGAAACAGTTGGCTACAGACTACGGACTGAAGAAACTGAAGGATGTGAACATCGACTTCTACGACCTCGGACTAACGGAAATCGTGGTGATGCCCACCTCCAACTTCGCCGGTCTGCGCATCAGTGAAGCCAACCTGCGCAAACGCTTCGGCATCAATGTCCTTGGCATCAAGCGCGGAGACGAATACATCACCCAAGACATCATAGACAGCAAACTGAAGAGTGGTGACGTGCTGCTGGTACAAGGAGAGTGGACCAGTCTGACCCACCTTGCCGACGACACGACCAACTGGGTGATGTTAGGACAACCCGAAAAGACAAAGGACAAGGTGCTGCTCGACTACAAGGCGCCTGTTGCTGCGGCCATCATGCTGTTGATGGTGGCACTCATGGTATTCGACTTCATCCCCATAGCACCAGTCACTGCAGTCATCATAGCCGGACTACTCACTGTCTTCACAGGGTGTTTCCGCAATGTAGAGGCCGCATACAAGACCATCAACTGGGAGAGTATCGTGCTCATCGCAGCTATGATGCCCATGTCGACAGCCTTAGAGAAGACAGGAGTCTCGGCACTCGTGTCACAGACACTTGTGGAAAGCCTCGGTTCGATGGGACCGATCGTTCTGCTTGCCGGCATCTACTTCACCACCTCCCTGCTCACCATGTTCATCAGCAACACGGCAACGGCGGTGCTTATGGCTCCAATAGCCCTTGCTGCAGCAACACAGGTGGGTGTTGCTCCCCATGCCTATCTCTTTGCCGTCACGCTCGGTGCCAGCATGTGTTTCGCCTCGCCGTTCTCCACACCGCCCAACGCCCTCGTCATGAAGGCGGGAGGATATACATTCATGGACTATGTCAAGGTGGGACTGCCCTTACAGATCATTATCGGCATCGTCATGACTTTTGTCCTGCCGTTGCTGTTCCCGTTCTGAAATAGATGATTCTGCTGATGAAGATGATTCTGCTGTTACACTCGTTCTGAAACTGAACTCACAACCGCAATACTGCTGATTATAAAACTGGTTGAGGCGAAGCAATTCGCCTCTTCTTGTTTGTAGTCCACCCTTGCGCCAGTTCTGTTCCCACCACTCCACGTCAGGACAGTCGGCAACAGCCTCATGGCCGGCACGGTCTATCTGACTGATGTTCTTCCAGCGTGAGGAAGCCAATGTCGTGGTGAGCCAACGGAAGCCATGTTCCTGGGCATAACGTGCAGCACGACAAAGTCGGAACTTGAAACATGCCGAACAGCGGTTGCCTCGTTCCGGTTCGTGTTCCAGCCCCTTTACCGTTCCAAGCCACTCGGCATGGTCGTACTCATCCTCCACATAGGGCACCTGCTGGGCAGAAAGGAATCGCTTCAGTTCTTCCTTGCGCGTCTCATACTCCTCGAACGGGAAAATATTTGAATTGGAAAAGAAGACGGTTGGCTTGATGCCATTGCGCAACAGGCACTCCACGATTGCGGCAGAGCAAGGAGCACAACAGGCATGCAGAAGTACGGAATGGGCGTCGGGCTGACGACCGTCTGGCATACTACCATCGGGCATACTGCCGTCAGGCAAAGTCACTTTCAAGTATTTATATTGTTCTTCGGGACGTATCTTCATTTTTTGTTATACAAGTTAAGTGTGTTTTGTTATACGAGATTAAGTGCATGAAACAAGTGCATAAAACTATGGTCGTACCATAAAAGAAAATGGAGTACAGTCTCACGACACCCTCCATCTTGTGAATATATGCGAAAACAGTTGCAAAGTTACGTTTTTTTATTCATCGTACAAGGTGCGGAATAAAATTTTTCGTCAAATAGTATACAAATTTTAGTTAAATGTCTCTGTCAAGGGCTTTTTAAGGCAAAAAAGCAGTAATTTTGCAAGCCAAATCAACAGACAACAGGAACCATGCAAAATCAATTTTCTCGCACACAGTTGCTTATGGGCAAGCCAGCCATCGACACGCTCATGGGCAGCAGGGTTGCCGTTTTCGGTGTAGGCGGTGTAGGCGGATACGTAGTGGAAGTATTGGCACGCAGCGGCGTAGGCGAACTCGACATCTTCGATGACGACCGCGTGTGCCTCACCAATGTCAACAGGCAGGTCATTGCCACGTTGAGCAATGTAGGCAAGCACAAGGTGGACGTTTGCGAAGAGCGCATACATGACATCAACAAGCGTTGCATCGTACACAAATACCAGATGTTCTACATACCACAGAACGCCGACGAGATAGACCTCTCACAGTATGACTATGTCGTGGACTGCATAGACACCGTCTCTGCCAAACTCGAACTCATCAAGCGATGCCATGCTCTCCATATCCCCATCATCTCGTGTATGGGAGCAGCCAACAAGATGGATGCTACAGCCTTCCGCGTGACGGACATCTACAAGACGCAGATGGACCCACTCGCCAAGGTGATACGCAAGAAGTTGCGCAAGTTGCACATCAACCGTCTGAAGGTGGTGTACAGTGAGGAGGAACCGTTGCGCCCCATCGACGACCCGAACATCAGTTGTCGTTTCCACTGCATCTGTCCCAACAAGGACATGCGCAAATGTACCGACCGCCGAGATATCCCGGCGAGCAATGCCTTTGTGCCAGCCACAGCAGGTCTCATCTGCGGTGGTGAGGTGGTGAAAGACTTGGTACGTCTTGCCGGCACATGGCGCATCACTCCCGAAGACATAGAGCAGAACCCCGAGGCAAAGGCTGCAGCAGAACATGCCGCAGAGCGTGCTGCCGCCCATCAGGAGAAATACAAAGCCATAGCCCTCGCAAAGAAAAATGGGACATGGCAAGACGACAGAGTGACGAAGCCGCTCGAATAAGGGAAAGACCATACCACTCGAATAAAAAAACAATACCCGAGTATCTCGAAAGAGAAATACCCGGGTATTGTTTTGTATTGTTTCTGCTGGATGGTTTAAGACCAGTATTTGAACAATATTTCTTAGGATAATATATTCTTAAACCTGTATTCTTAGAACTTATATCCTACAGTCATCAAAATCTGATGGCGGTTGAACTTCACAGGAGTAGCAGATACCGCATTGTAGTAGTTTTTCTTATATTCGCCAGCGGGAGTGGGGTAATTCGTTTTATCGATGTAATCCATGTAAGGATAGAAATCACCCTTCTTTGTAGTGAACTGATAAGCCAAATCAATAAAGAGTTTCTCATAGCTGAAACCCACACCAGCCGTAATACGGTTGGTAGCCTTCCAGTTTGTATAGTCTGATGAAGTGGCATACATAGTGCCAGCCGAGCCTACCGTCTGGTCGCGGAAACCACTCTCCTTGAACATCGGGCTGACATAATTATAACCCAGTCGAAGGGCAAGCATCGAAATTGGCTTATACTCCAAACCCAACTTCAGGGTGCTCACGCCCTTAAGAGTTTGGCGTGTATGGTCGTTCATATACTTATCGCTGCTACTTGTCTCGTAATAAGTGTCATAATAATAGTCATAATAACCACCATTCTTGACGCGGTTGTCCATATGGTCGTACCATGCATACTCGTAAGTGGCACCCAATGCCAACTGACTGCCCACCGTATGACCGAGACTCACACCGACCTTCCATGGTGTGTTCAGACGAAAATCGTAGTCTGCGTTGGCTGAATAAGAAGCATTATACAAGCCATCTGAACTCATAGATTCCGAAAGTGCATAAGAGGCTGGGAGGTCAATGATGTCCATATCGATAGCACTACGCATAGACAAATCATAGAACACCGGCGTATTCACATAGACACCAATGCGGAAAGGCGAAGACTCGACAGGACGGAAGATGGCGCCAAATTTCACATCAAAACCAGTTCCTGTAATCTGCAACTGTTCCTTGGAAGCAGATGCAGCGGTATTGTTCAGCAGTCCCTCTCCATAGGTAGAGTTGCTGCGATAGTGTACATCATGCAAGCCGAAGGTGACACCCAACCACACACGGTTCTTGATGGAGCCACTGATGTTGAAGTCATACTCACCAATATAACCACGCTGATACTGTCCATAGAGGAACGAGTTGCCACTTACAGAATTGATGTCACCATCCATCTTGCTGTAGCCCAACATGGTCTCATATCCCTGGTCAACGCCCGTCCAAGCATAACCCATGTCATTTTTACTCCATCCGTTCCTCACCATATAGGCATACTTTGCTGTTGTAAGCCTGTTCTGAGAGGCTCCATCCAAATTCCCTACTGCACTGAGAATCTGTCCAAAGTTGGTACTCTTATGGAAATTGAATCCCAAGTTGACATAGCTTGCTCTCCCTGCAGCTGTAGACCACACGAATCCGATTTGGTCGAAGCTCGCCCTCGACTTCTTGGCATCTTTCAAGGAGAGATCCCAACCACCATTACTAAGAGAAACAGAATTGTCATCCCCCTGTGCCAGTACACTTGCCGACAAGCTCACTTGGCTCTTTCGTAAGAGACCGATACCAGCAGGGTTGGAAGACATAGTGGATATGTCTGCGCCTAACGCTTCCATAGCTCCACCCATACCTACATAGCGAGCAGTACCAGTGAGGTCATTCTCTGCCATCTTGGTATCCTGGTACGTCTCCTGTGCAACGGCAGGGACTGTCAAGAGTCCCATTGCCGCCAACATCAAATATTTAGAATTTTTCTTCATCATACCTAATTAAAATGTTATTGAAAATCTGTCAACCTTATCGGCGACCACCGGAGAAGCCTCCTCCACCAGAGCGAGCTCCACCTCCGAAGCCACCACCGCTGAATCCTCCTGAGCGTACACCTCCTCCACCAAAGGAACTACCTCCTCTGTTCATATTACTGCCTGAACGTTGGAACGTAGAAGCATCGCGGTTCTCCGCATTACGGCGAGTCATATTACCAAAGTGGTTACCATTCTGTCGTACACCAAACTGTCCGCCATTGTATCTACCGCCATCAAAACGACCTACATTGCCATTGTTAGGACCTGTGGGGCCACCCCAAGAACGGCGACCAGGATAGCCACCCCCATGGTTGACATGCACCACAGCCGGTCCATACCATGGTCTGTAGTATCCACCCCATCCATAATACCAGGGGTCATACCATCCACCATACCAACCAGCATAGCCATAATACCAAGGGTCGAAGAAGGGGTCATACCATGGGTCGTACCACCCAGAATAGTAGCCATAGCGCCAAGGGTTGCGCCAGCCCCAGTAGGTACTGCGCCAGTAGTAGGGACCTACGCCATAATAGTCATAAAACCAAGGGTCGTAGTAACCGTCCCAACGGCACAAGTCACGTGTGTACTCAAAGTCATCATCACGATTTTTGACGTATTTCTGCACGAAAGCATCGTCGTCATAGATAGAGTCCGGTCTGACACCCTTGTCCAGACGGAAGGTGATGATGTCATTGCCCGTAGAGTCGGTAGCGATGTTCTGATAGTGGCTGAGGATACGTCCGCCACGGTTGTACTCGTCGACAGAGCGCGTACTGCCCGACCAGTAGAGTGCATAGATGCTGTCACGTCGAGCACGCTGCTGTGCGTAAGCCTTGGCACGTTCCGCACGCTGGGCAGCCTCTTTCTTAGCCTCCTGCTTAGGGTTGAAGTAGAGGTCGTCGTCCTGAGCCATCGAGAGAAGAGGCATGGACGCCATGAGGATTGCAAGTAAAACTGACTTTCTCATATTTTTGCTCCTTATTATTTTAAGTTCTTTCAGACAGGACGTACAGGACTTTCATTCCCTCACATCTTGTCGCTTTTCATGTATCAAATTCAGTACTTACTACTAAATCACGTACAAAATTATAGTATATCGATATGCAAAATTAAAGAAAATCCCTAATACGTGATAGGTTTTTCCCTATTTTTTATACTTTTGCAGTAAAATAAAACGATAATTGATGAAATACTTAACCACATCATTCAGCATCAAGGCGGAAGAGTCGCTGATGCAGACATGCCGCGACCTCCTTGCCGACGGAGCCGCAGAGGCAGGATTTGAGGCATTTGAAGAAACAGAGAAGGGTCTTGACGCATACGTGCAGAAAGAGCTCTTCGACCAGTCGGCACTGGATGCGTTCATCGCCTCCTTCCCCATCCCCTCTGCCGAGATCACGTACACCATTGCCGAGGCGGAGGACAAAGACTGGAACGAGGAATGGGAAGACCAGGGCTTTGCGCCCATCTGCATCAACGACCAGGTACTCATCTACGATGCCAAGCACCCCGAGCTACACCCTACGACCTCTCCCGACCATATCGAGATAGGCATCGAGGCCAAGTTGGCATTCGGCACGGGCAACCACGAGACGACGCGCATGATCGTGGCAGCACTGCTCGGCATGAACCTCTACAAGAAGCGCATCCTCGACTGCGGTTGTGGCACGGGCATCTTGGGCATCGCCTGCAGCAAGATGGGCGCAAGCGAAGTGGTAGGTTACGACATAGACGAGTGGAGCGTGGACAACGCCCGCCACAACGCCCAGCTCAACGGAGTGGAGAACATGGAGGTGCTTCACGGCAATGCCTCGGTCATCAATCACATCAGTGGCATTTTTGACATCGTGCTCGCCAACATCAACCGCAACATCCTGCTCGAAGACATGAGAGCCTTCCGCAGTGTGATAGACACAGGCGGACAAGTCATCCTGAGCGGATTTTACGAGAGCGACATCCCTGCCCTTATCCAGCGTGCCGAAGAATTGGGATTAAGGCTCAGCGAGAAATATACAGACAACGACTGGGCTTGCATCATACTGACGGCATAGAGCCCAGCTTAAAAGTCATCGTCATAACTGTCGAAGGTACGCTCGTTGTTGTTGGCACCGATGCACAGATGGCGCAAGTCGTAATAGCTTCCGTTGTAGATGTCAAAATCGACATACCCCTTTATCCCTGGCAGTTTACCAGCATCGGTATGCTGCCAGAATTTCCATTTTCCCTTATACTGCACCTTGTCGACGTAGTAATGGGCTATCCAGTAAGGATAGTCGTCAAAGACAGGCGCACTGAGATAGTCCTCCTTAAACTTATAATAGGTATAGATAATGGGTTTGGCGTGATAGCGGTCCTCCACGATGTGGAGCCATGTGAGCACATCGCGCTGGAAGTCCTCCACGCTCTTGTCCTCGGGCTTATGCTCGATGTCAAGCACCGGAGGCAAGTCGCCGTCCGTCAGATGCACCTTGTCGAGGAAGAAGTAAGCCTGCTCGCGTGCCGTCGACTTATTGCTCCAGAAATGGTAGACCCCACGGATGAAGCCATAGTCGCGTGACTGGTTGAAATTGCTGCGGAAGTTTTCATCGATGCTCGAAGCCCCCTCTGTACTCTTGATAATGACGAAGCGCACAGGGCACCCCTGTATCATGGCGTTCTTCAACTGTTCCCAGTCAATATCTCCCTGATAGTGAGAGATATCTATGCCGTGTATCTCGTATCCCTCGGGATATTCCGTGTCGCCATAGAGCGCACGCCATCGGAACCCCGTAGGTCCCACGAAGAAATGATAGAAAGCCCAAATGTACAGAGACACGATTGCGATGCCACCGAGCCACCATGCCCACTTGGGATAGCGTTGCCAAAGAGAAGACGAACGCCTCCTTCCACCACGGTTGCCCGAACGCCGAGGCTTTTGTTTCCTCGACATAGAGCTTTTTTCCGGTGAAGAAGTCGTTCGTCTTGTTGACATAAATAATTACTTAAATATTACTTGCCCTGTTCCAACTGGAGCGTCTTGGTAGGCTGGTCACATACCTCTGTTGGACCCCAGTACTGGATAGGACCAGGATAAACGTAAGCCGTCTCCTTTGCCCACTCGTCGCGCTTGGAAGCGAAATACTTGAATGGAGCACCGTCCAGCTCTACGAGAGCCTTGCGAATCACTGGTTTGTTGGCACCGTTGCGACGCTCGATGTTCATCATCATGGTGATAGGCACACCACCGGCGATCCACTCAGAGGCAGGAGCTGTGGTGTTCTTGATGATAGACATATAGCCCGTCTTGCCGTTGGCTATCAAGCGAGAAGCGTTGAAGCCGAGAGAGTAGCAGTAGTCAGCATCATAGTTGGATGGAGCTGCGCAACGACCCTCATATCCGAAGAAGTGGTGCTGTGCAGAGAACTTGCCCACGAACTTGCCTTCCTTCTTCCACTCAGCGAGTTTCTTAGCCACCATGCGAGAGAGCAACTTTTCTGTCTCGATGAGCGATACCTGAACATTTCCGTGAGGGTCGCGATCCAGGCAGAGCTGGCGAGCCACGTCAGTAGGCAGAGACTCCAGGACGGCAAGGTTTTCCTTGGCGATGGCACCCTTCACGAATGCAATCTGCTCCTCGGCATTAGCAAACTCACGGCTCTCGCCTGTTGCTGGGTCGGTGAGCACCTCGTTGAGCTCGGCGATGAGCTTCTTGATGGCAGGGATGAACTCTATCAAGCCTTCGGGGATGAGCACAGTACCGAAGTTGTTTCCCTCTGCAGCACGGTTTGCCACGGCTGTAGCGATGTAGGTCACCACGTCGTCGAGAGACATCTCCTTAGCCTCCACCTCCTCAGAGACGAGGCAGATGTTAGGCTGAGTCTGCAGGGCGCACTCCAATGCGATGTGAGAAGCCGAGCGACCCATCAACTTGATGAAGTGCCAGTATTTGCGTGCAGAGTTGCAGTCGCGCTCGATGTTACCGATAAGCTCTGAGTAGGTCTTGCAAGCCGTGTCGAAACCGAAGGAGGTCTCGATCTGCTCATTCTTCAAGTCGCCGTCGATGGTCTTGGGGCAACCGATCACCTGTACGCCATACTTCTTGGCAGCATAATATTCGGCGAGGACGCAAGCGTTGGTGTTAGAGTCGTCACCACCGATGATGACGAGCGCCTTGATGCCAAGCTCACGAAGAATCTCGATACCCTTCTCAAACTGGTCTTCCTTCTCCAGCTTTGTACGACCCGAGCCGATGATGTCGAAGCCACCCGTATTGCGGTACTCGTCCATCAGTTCGGCAGTGATCTCCATGTACTTGTGGTCCACCAGTCCGCCAGGGCCGAGGATGAATCCATAGAGCTTGTTGTCGGGGTTGAGCGACTTCACGCCATCAAAAAGACCAGAGATAACATTGTGGCCGCCAGGAGCCTGACCACCCGAAAGGATAACGCCCACGTTGAAAGCCGGGAGATACTGAGCCTCTCCAGCCTCGAAAGTGATGACAGGCATACCGTATGTGTTAGGGAAGAGAGCCTTGATCTCGTCCTGGTTGCCTACTGATTGTGTTGCTTCTCCTTCCACTGCCTTGACCGGGCCCTGAAGAGCCTTGGGCAATTTAGGCTGGTAAGCAGCTCTTGCTTTCTGCAATGCACTTTTTTCCATAGTTATTTGTCAAAATTTAGTTAATTGAAACTTCAAAAACAATGCAAAAATAATTGTTTTTTTTCAGATTATGAAACATTTTATGCTAAAATAGAGTTAATAACTATTTTTTTCTCTTTCTTTTGCTTGTTTTTCAATTATAATTACTATCTTTGAACGATGTTTTATATGTTCCACATTAAATTCATAAAAACTATGGCTAACAAAAGACAACTAAAACAATCCATCAACTACATCATGAGCAGGCTTTTCGCCGAGTGTGTAGCTGCGTCTTTCTACAGCAGCAAGTCTACCCCGGAAGAAGTGGACGACATACTTGCCGCCATCGTCCTGATGCGCTCCGACTTCATCGCGCGCATATCGCATCCCGAGCCAGGCATGGCAAAGAAGCAATACTTCAAGAACCTGAAGGAGGACTTCAACAAACAGATAGACGAGATATTCGACCAGCTCTCGAACCTCGCATAACGTGAGGTGCGGGGTTACACATTATTATATTATATATACACAGACATGATACAGAATTTCTGCAGATGGGTGCTCTACAGTTGGTTGGGATGGAAAAAGGACGTGACCGTCGACATTCCCAAGAAGTGCATTATCTGCCTGGCTCCACACACCAGCAACTGGGACCTCATCTTGGGGCAGTTGTATGCCCATGCCGAAGGGATGACCTGCAACTTCCTGATGAAGAAGGAATGGTTTTTCTGGCCATTGGGACCCCTGTTCAGAAAGATGGGCGGCATCCCCGTCTGGCGAAGCAAGCACACGAGCATGACCGACCACCTGGCGCAAGAGGCACAACAGCGGCAGAACTTCTGCCTGTGCATCACCCCCGAGGGCACACGCTCTCCCAACCCTGACTGGAAGAAGGGCTTCTACTTCATCGCCCTGAAAGCCGGAATACCCATTCTCCTTTATGGCGTGGACTACGAGAAGAAACTGATACGCTGCACACGCCAGTTGACCCCTACGGGCGACATCAACGCAGAGATGAAGGATATCAAGCTCTACTTCAAGGACTTCAAAGGCAAGAAACCCGAGAACTTCACCATCGGGGAGGTTTAAGGTTTTGGGGAAGTTAGGGAAGTTAGAGAAGTTAAGGGAAGTTAAGAGACAACAGCTTTTTTGAGAAGTAAGGGCAGTTAAAGAAGTTAAAGCAATTAGAATAGTTAAACAACTATATATCAATTCTTTATCATCCTTATAAGGAAGGAAAAGACACAGGAAGGAAAAGACATTGAAAGGAAACAGACATAGCACCTCCTGGAGGGTATGCTTCGCAATGGCATACTTGCCATTGGCATGGACCGTACAGGTACAAGCCAGCAAGCCATTGCCTCTCCAGGCGTCACAACAGGAAAACGCAACGACATCTTCTTATCTCGAAGGCAACACAAGAGCCTGGGGAGACATAGAGTACACGGGAGACCCCTGGGTATTCAATGCCTCACGCCCCTACTTCATCACCCAAGGACTGCAAAACCGCCACTTGTCGGTGTGGGCCTCGCACGGAAGATATTACGACACGGGCACCAACCAATGGAAATGGCAGCGCCCCAACCTCTTCTGTACCAACGAAGACCTGTTTACGCAGACCATCGTCGTGCCCTTTCTCATCCCCATGCTGCAGAACGCAGGCGCCATCGTCTTCACACCACGCGAGCGCGACTGGCAGACTAACGAGGTCATCGTGGACAACGACGATGCCATCAAGCGCCCCTATTACCTTGAGATAGAGACCGGCAAGAAATGGAAGACGTGCGACTCCATCGGTTTCGCACACAGACAGACGACCTATGCCGACGGGCAAAACCCCTTCAGGAGCGGCACCGTAAGACAGGCGAAGGCCACGCGCCGCAAGAACTACAGTGAGATAAGCTATCAGCCCTCTCTGCCCGAGGCGGGACGCTACGCTGTGTACGTCAGTTATCAGTCGCTCCCCAAGAGTGTCCCCGACGCAAAATACATCGTATACCACAAGGGACAGGCCACCGAGTTTACCGTCAACCAGCGCATGGGAGGCGGCACATGGGTGTACCTTGGCACCTTCGACTTCGACAAGGGATGCAACGCCTTCAACCGCGTTGTCGTCACCAACCATGCCTCCAAACGGGGTGTCGTGACAAGCGACGCCGTGCGCTTCGGCGGAGGCATGGGCAATGTCACAAGGGGAGGATACAGCAGTGGACTGCCCCGTTGCCTGGAGGGAGCACGCTATTACGCCCAGTGGGCTGGTGCCCCCTACTCTGTCTATGGCGGCAGGAACGGTGCCAACGACTATGCCGACGACATCAACAGCCGTTCGCTGATGACCAACTGGCTCGGCGGTGGGAGTGTCTACATGCCAGCCCTCGAAGGCGGCAATGTGCCCATCGAACTGTCGTTGGCACTGCACAGTGACGCTGGATACAACAGGGACGGGCGAACCACCTGGGGAGCTCTCGCCATCTGCACCACCGACTTCAACGACGGGATGCTCTGCAGCGGTGTGCCAAGGATGACGTCACAGGACTTCGCCAAGGCGCTGCTCAAGAACCTCGTTGCCGACCTGAGGTCCCACTACGGGGAGTTTGGCGAGAGGTATCTGTGGGACCGCAACTACTCCGAGACGCGCTTGCCGGAAGTGCCGTCCGCCATCATCGAGATGCTCTCCCATCAGAGCTTCCCCGACATGAAGATAGCGCAAGACCCCAACGGCAAGTTCTGGATAGCCCGCTCCATCTACAAGACCATCCTGCGCTTTGTCTCGTCCAACCACGGACAGAAGTACACCGTCCAGCCGCTTGCCCCCGACAACTTCTCTGTCGAGACAGGCAGTGACGGATACGCCCACCTCTCGTGGAACCCACAGTATGACAAGGACGAGCCATCCGCCCTGCCCGACTCCTACATCGTCTATACGGCAAGCGGAAACGGAGGCTTCGACAACGGGACGGCGGTAAAGGGTACCTACTGCAAGATACCGATAGAGAAAGGAAAACTATATAAGTTCAGAGTGGCCGCCGTCAACCGCGGAGGCGAGAGCTTCCCTTCGGAAGAGCTATGCGTGCTGCGGTCGTCAGACACTGGCAAGAACATCCTCGTGGTGAACAACTTCCACAGACTGGCTGCACCACAGGTGGTAGACAACGACTCGCTGCAGGGATTCGACATGGACGCCGACCCAGGCGTGAGCTATGGACTCACGGCAGGATGGGCTGGCAAGCAATGCGTCTTCGACCGCAGACGGATGGGCAACGAGAGCAGTTCGGGACTGGGCTACTGCGGCAACGAGATGGCAGGCCACTTCATAGCCGGCAACGACTTCGACTATGTGGCCGAACATACCTCCGCCCTTGTCGCCTCGGGCAAGTACAACGTGGCGAGCTGCTCTGCCGAGGCCCTGCTCTCCGGAAAGGTGAAGATGGAGCATTACCAAGCCGTCGACCTCATCAACGGACTGGAACGCTACGACGGATATACGCGTACCTATTACAAGGCGCTGCCCTCTACCCTGCAACAGCAACTGCGCTCATACACACAGGGCGGTGGAGCACTGCTCGTGAGCGGGTCCTACACGGGGTCCGACATGGCGACCAACAAGGAGCGAGGCTTCCTTGCCGACGTGCTGAAGTTGAGCTATGAACCGACGGGCACCCACTACACCATAGAGACCGTAGAACCGGAAGACTCCACCATCCTCCTGAGGGACAGCACCGTGCAGACCTCAGCCGAGGTGAGCGGACTCGGACTGACATTCGACTATCACAACACACTGAACAAACAGCACTATGCCGCCACACACCCCGAAATACTCAACCCACAGAAGACCACAGGCGCCTTCTCTGCCATGAGATACGCCACAGGCACCAGTGCCGCCGTGGCTTACCGTGGCAAGGACTACCGCTCCTTCACCATGGGATTCCCCTTGGAGTGTATCACCGACGAAAAACAGAGGTCGAACATCCTATTGGGCATCCTCAAGTTCCTTACGGAGTAAGAGGGAAGAACGAAGAGGGAAGAGTGAAGAATCCAAATGCTTAAGTGAAGAGTGAAGAACGAAGAATCCAAATGCTTAAAGGATGTATTTATCCCTAAAACATTTGTCCCTTAACTTCTCTAACTTCCCTTAACTTCTTTAACTTCCCCAAAGGCTGATGTCTTAACTCCTTGACTCCTCAAAAAGAAAATATAACAATAAAAAAAATAAAAACTATGTACAAGATCCAAGCAAACCAGTCGGGCACCCGCTCCATAGAAGTGAGTGACCAGCATTTAGAGACCATAGAAAAGTACCAACTGCTGCGCAACCTCGTGGACAGCAACGGCATCATCGACGAGGAAGTGCTCGACAAACTGAAATACAATGTCCGCTCACTGCTCGAATCGGCAGGCACACAGGACAAGGCGTTGCTCGACCTCTGCCTTGACGTCATCTACAACCAGAACATGAAAGCATTGGGACTCCACAACCTCGTGTTGCTCTTCGTGGAGTGGAAAGACAAGCGAAACGCAGAAAACGCCGACGGCACCGACGCCGACGACGTTAACGACTAAAGCAAGACAGAAGCAAACGACTAAGAAAATAAAAACAGAAGAGAAAGAAAGAGAGAAAAGACAATGGAATATAAGTTGACAGACTTTCTGCCTACGACCAAGAAAGAATGCGAACTGAGAGGATGGGACGAACTGGACGTAATCCTCTTCTCAGGCGACGCCTATGTGGACCATCCGTCCTTCGGGCCAGCCATACTCGGCAGGATACTTGAGTCGCACGGCTATCGTGTGGCCATTGTTCCTCAGCCCGACTGGCACGGCGACTTCCGCGACTTCAAGAAGTTGGGGAAGCCCAGGCTCTTCTTCGGAGTGTCGCCAGGAGCGATGGACTCGATGGTGAACCGCTACACTGCCAACAGGCGCATGAGAAGCGAGGATGCCTTCAGCCCCGACTCACGCCACGACATGAGGCCAGACTACCCCTCCATTGTCTATACCCAAATCCTGAAGAAACTCTTCCCCGACGTGCCCGTAGCGCTCGGCGGCATCGAAGCGTCGCTCAGGCGCATCAGCCATTACGACTACTGGAAGGACGAACTGCGCAAGTGCATCCTCTGCGACTCGGGCGCCGACATGATACTCTACGGCATGGGCGAGAAAAGCATCGTCTACCTTGCCGATGCCCTTGCCAACGGCAAGAAGATAAGCGACATACGCGACATGCCGCAGGCCGTGTTCTACGTCAAGGAGAACGAGATACCAGGAGGCTACCGTGACGACGACATCATACTGCACAGCCACGAGGAGTGCCTGCGCAACAAGAAGGGACAGGCAGAGAACGTGCGCCACCTCGAAGAAGAGGCCAACAAGATGCACGCACAGCGCATGATACAACAGGTGGACGGCAAGTTTGTCGTGGTAAACCCACCCTTCCCACTCATGACGACGGAGGAGCTCGACGCTGCCTTCGACCTGCCCTATACCCGTTTGCCACACCCCAAATACAAGGGCAAGACCATCCCGGCATACGAGATGATCAAGTTCTCCATCAACCTGCACCGCGGCTGTTTCGGCGGCTGCTCCTTCTGCACCATCTCCGCCCACCAGGGCAAATTCGTGGTGTGCCGTAGCAAGGAGAGCATCCTCAAGGAGGTGAAGAAAGTAATCCAGATGCCCGACTTCAAGGGCTATCTGAGCGACCTGGGCGGTCCCTCGGCCAACATGTACGGGATGCACGGCAAGAACCTGAAGGCTTGCGAGCACTGCAAGCGCCCCTCGTGCGTGCATCCGCAGATATGCCCCAACCTCAACGTAGACCACAGCAAGTTGCTCGAAATCTATCATGCCGTAGATGCCTTGCCCGGCATCAAGAAGAGCTTCATCGGAAGTGGCGTACGCTACGACCTGATTCTGCACAAGAACAAGGACGAGAATCTCAACAAGATTTCGATGGAATACGCCCGCGAGCTGATCACCAAGCATGTGAGCGGCAGACTTAAGGTGGCACCGGAACACACCAGCGACGAGGTGCTCATGTTCATGAGGAAGCCCTCGTTCAGCCTTTTCTACGAGTTCAAGCGCATCTTCGACAAGATCAACAAGGAAGAGGGACTCAACCAGCAGATCATCCCTTACTTCATCAGTTCACACCCGGGATGCCACGAAAAAGACATGGCAGAACTGGCTGTCATCACCAAGGGACTCGACTTCCACCTGGAGCAGGTGCAGGACTTCACGCCTACGCCCATGACCATCTCCACGGAGACGTGGTACACGGGCTACGACCCCTATACGCTCCAACCGGTGTTCAGTGCGAAGACACCCCGCGAGAAACTGGCTCAGCGCATGTTCTTCTTCTGGTACAAGCCCGGGGAGAGGCACGCCATCGAGACCGAGCTGCGCCGCATCGGAAGGGCAGACCTCATAGCCAAGCTCTACGACAAGCCAAGCGGATTCAGAGGGCGCAGCGTCTACGACGAGAAGGCTATCGGCTCCACCTACGACAACCCCGGAGTGGGACGAGCTGCGAAGAACGGCAGGAAGAACAAGGACAAAGACTGGAACAGAAGCACAGACAGGAACAGAAGCACAGACAGGAACAGAAATACAGACAGGAAAGCAAGGGGACAAGACTCACGTCCTGACAGCAGGGCAGCACGCCGCTCAGAGCGATTCGAACCCAAGGGCTTCGGCAACGTAGGCTGCTACGATGAGGAGAAATACCTGAACGGTGGCAAGTCTCTACGGCCCAACATCCGTGATGTGGTTGCCGCCGCACGCAAGGAACTTCACAGTTCCAACCAGGCAGGCTACTTCAAGGACAAGAAGAAGAAAAGTTTCAACCCCAACTTCGACAACAGCAACAAACCCCGACGCAAGAACAAGTAAGCTTCCCCTTATCCGCGTGCAAATTTACGGTGAAAAATTGAGTCCACCAAATTTCAGCGTGTGATAAGGACGAAAACGTAGAGTTAGGATGCGCATCACATAATTTTACGCTCCGAGAAGCATAGAACTACTGACACTGACACTGACAGTTAGATTTTCCGCACCCTCTCCTTCCTTCATAGCCAAGTCAAGGAAAGAGGGTTAAGAAGAGTTAATTATATTTTTATATTTATATATAT
>CAVCDC010000034.1:0-25329 GCA_963600865.1 Firmicutes bacterium CAG:103 | reverse complement strand
TGTCGTCACGCTCGGGGTAGGGAGGATAGATCTTCGGTATCATCGACATCTGTATCTGACTGGCGATGGTCAGCTCGCTCTCGATGCGTCCCTTCTCCTGGCTGATGTCCTTCAGTTCGTCGACATAGTTGGCAAGGGAGTGCTGCATGTAGCCCAAGGCGCGTCCTAAGTAGTAGAGCTCGTCGTGGTTCCTTACTGTCGGCAGTTTGACGTGGAAGTCGCCCTTGGCGATGCGCTGGGCAGCCCAGGCAAAGCGCAAGACGGGGCGCAGGAACTGCCAGATGAGGAAGAACATGATGACGCAGAGCAGTATGACACAGGCTACATACATGCCGAACAGCGAGAGGCGGATGTTCTTGATGCCGGAGGTGATCTCGTCCTTGTCGCATGACAGGATGACGGTCCAGCCCATGCGCTTGATGGGGGCATAGTAGATGATCTTGTCGCCGTTTCTTACTTTTTCGTCATGGCAGATGATCTCGCAACTGCCCCTCTTGTGAGTCTTGAAGTCGGAGAGGATGTTCTTGGTGATTTCGTATTTGCCGCTTTCGAACATGCTTCTCGCGCTCTGCTTCATGATGAGCGCTGGGTTGGGGTGTACCACAAAACTGTAGTTGCGGTCGAGGATGGAGATGTGCGAGTTGACATAGGGCTTGATGCTCTGTACCTCCTCGGTGAATTCCTCTAAGTTGAAATCGAACGCTATGACTCCGAGAAACTTGTTGTCACGCGTATAGATAGGTATACAGTAGCTGCACACCACACTGCCGTTGGCCTCAGTGAAGGGGTCTGTCCACACTGGACCGCGCTTGTGCTTCGCCTCTAAATACCAGTATCTCCTGTAGTAGACAAACCTGTCGGAAAGGTTCATCTTCTTCTGTTTGCCAGTCTTGAAGTCCTGCATGACATAAGGGGCAAAGCCGTTCTTCACCTCGGGATAAACGTCTGGTTCGAAGCAGAGGGCGATGCCCTGGATGTTGACATTCGTGTTCAGAAAGTCGCTGCAGATGGCGTAGGCTCTCTCCTGCGACATCTTGTCTTGCTTGTCCAAAAATGCTGCCAAGTTCTCGGCGGCAATCTCCACTGACTCCAGTTCGGTATCTATAAAGAGGATGGATTTGTCCAGTTCCAGATTGGCTCGCTTGTAGGCATTCCCCACCATGACTTCATAGGTCGTGCTGGTTATCTGCGTACAACTGCGCATGAATACGCAGGTTGTAGCAAGACCAAGCCAGAAGCATATCTTTGCTGCAAACGAGTGGTTGATGTTTGTCTTACGCCATTTTATCATAGGTCGTCTCTTCTTGAAAAACTGTACAAATTTAAGGCTTTTTATCGACTTAAAAGAAGTTTTTAAGGTAGGATAAATTTTATTATAGATAATTTTGCATATTTTAGCAGAAGGAGAGGGATGAGGGAAGAGTTAAGAGTGAAGAGTGAAGAATCCAATTGCTTGAGGGAAGAATGAAGAGGGAAGAGTGAAGAATCCAATTGTTTGAGGGAAGAGTTAAGAGTGAAGAACGAAGAAACAACGTTCGCCGGCCGAAGGGAAAGGCAATCCAAGTGCTTGAGTGAAGAACTACGAGTGAAGAATCCAATTGACGAGTACTCTTTGAAAATAAAAAAGAGGAGGTGCCCTGTTTTAGGGCATCTCCTCAGCTAATATTTCTTTGCAGTTATTTTCTGCTATTATTTTCTGCTATTTCTTAGCTGCTATTCTTTTTCAGCTATTTCTTAGCTATTACTTCGTCATGTCGAAACCGATGCGGACACCGTCGTAGTTCTTGGAGAGGTCTCCGATGGTGCTGAGGGTAGAGTTACCGCTCAGTGACGTGATGGTCTGGAGAATGGTCAGCAACTTCTTTGACTCGAACAGAAGGCTGATGCCTGATGATGTCTTGGTGGCATAACCGGAGATGCTGAGCAGGAGCTTGCCCTTGAGCTTGATGGCATGGGTGCTCTCGTCGAAGGTGTAGGTACCGCTCCATGACTTGCCGTCTATCTTGGCTGCAAAACTGCCGTCGGTCTCAAACTTGAAGTAGGTGTTGCTGCTGGAGAAACCTACCTTCTGATAATAAGTGGAAAGCTGTTTCTCTATCTTGTTGGCTACGATCTCACCACCAGCCTTGGCAAGGAGGTTCTCTGAGGTGAAGGCGCAGCCTGGAGAACTGTACTTCCAGGTGTAGGCGCAAAGGTCTGACTGGCTGAACGTGCCGCCGCCAATCACCTTGTCTATCAGACTGCCGATGAGACTGCTGCCAGTGCTGCTTGAGCTACTGCTGCTGCCACCGAGCAAACCGCCGAGCAGACTGCTGGCTGTGCTTGACGTGCTGGAACTTGATGAACTTGAGCTTGAAGAGCTTGAACTGCTCTTGCTGCCCAACAGACCACCCAACAGACTACCTACCTTGGAAGCAGTGGAACTGCTGCTTGTAGCAGTAGAAGTAGTGGTGGCTGCAGAATTAGTGGCTGCCGTTGTAGTGGTGGCAGTCGTTGTCTTGGTCGTTTTCTTTGTTGTCTTCTTAGTAGTCTTCTTGACAGGAAGACTGGTCGTCTCAGACGGAGACACACTAACTGTCAGCGTATTAGCAAGGCAGACAGAACTGCAAGCCATCACGAGGGCAGCGGTCAAAAATACTTTTTTCATGCTTCTGTTTTTTATTTCGTTCGTTTTTCGAGTGCAAATTTCGCAAAAAATATCCAAAACGGGAAGAGAAATTACCTATTATTCGTAGGCTTATCCCTATTTATTTTGATGTAGGTCAAAAAATAGAGGAAAAAGACTGCATTTTTTCTGCATTTTCTTTTACTTGTAACAGGAATGACCTACCTTTGCAACGTTTACAAATCACAATAGGTTATGGATTACAGTTTGATTAAGGTTAACGCAGAGACTGAGAGCCGTGCTCAGGACATGTGCCAGCAGATGCTCAAAGGTCGTCGCGAGGCTCTGGCTGAAAAGTGCCGTAAGAGAGCTTAAAGAAATTTTGCGGGCTACCGCAGTTTGTTTCAGTAGACACGTCATGTGTCGGATTATTTCCCCGTTGTAAAAGGGAAAGGTATGAGAGAGAGGGGCAGCACTGCCCCAAAAGAACAGAGTCCAAGACGTAAGCCTTGGACTCTGTTCTTTTAAAGGTAAAAAGGTAAAAAAGTAAAAAGGTAAAAAGGTAAAAAAGTAAAAAGGTAAAAAGGTAAAAAGGTAAAAAAGTAAAAAAGGCTTGCACCGTTGAAAGATGGAAAGGCCGTTGGATTGCCTTTCCCTTCGGCCGGCGAACGCTGTTTCTTACCTCTTCACTCTTCACTCTTCACTCTTCACTCTTCACTCTTACCTCTTCACTCTTTACATTGCTTTCAGCGTATATCCTGCGTTGCGCAACTGCTGCAGCAGACCGTCTGTGCCAGCCATGTTGGCGGCGTCGATGACAAAGAGAGTGGGCTTCTCGGTCATGACTTGTCCCATCTTCTCTGTCCATGCCTTGAGAGTCTCTGTGCTCACTGTGTGTGGCATGTTCTTGGAGAGGCGGTCAAGGTCTTTGGCGTTGAACGCTTCGATGCCCTTGTTGATCTTTGACAGTTCTGTGTCTTCGTTCTCAAGGAAGTTGGAGAGCTTCTCTACTTGCTGCTTCAAGTCACCTTTGTATGTGTCGTTGATGTAGGTGTCGATGTCGCTCAGTCCCTTGATGGACTCGTTGTTCACCTTTGCCTGTGCCTCAAAGTAGGTGTCGAAGGTATTGGTAGGGTCGTACTTGCCCATGTTGTTTGCCACGAAGAGGAGCTGTTCGAGGTCTTCGAGAAGGGCGGCAGGGGTGAGGTTACCATATTTGTTCTGGACATACGAACTGCGGAAGTCTACCTCCATGTATTTCTTCAGGAAGGCGTTGAGCTTCTGCTGCTGGGGTTCTGACAACAGGCTGAGCAACTTCTTTCCGTTGCTGAGTTTCTGGGCTTCCTTGATGCTGGAAGCATATGCGTTCTTGTTTACCTCGAAGTACATCTGGTCGGTCTTGGTGATCGCCTCCTTCAACTCGGGCATCTGACTGATGAGACCCATCGGGTTGAGCAGACGGCATGATGCCATGACATAAGATGTTTTGCTGGTGCTGTCCTTGCTTACTTCGTAGAGCAACTGTGCCTGTGTGGCTATGGTGCAGCAACACAAGAGGACAAGTGACATAATCAATTTTTTCATAATTCTCTTTCTTTTACTTATTTTATAAATGGATATTGTTCTACTTGAAGATCAATGTAGTTGTACATTTAGGCACTACGAGCGGCAAAGTTACGAAAAATCCCGATACAAACCAAACTTGTATCGGGATTTCTTATCATTGCGCTGTAGTTTTGATAGTTACAGCTTCTTTCTTGTCTTTTCTTCTTCTTATTATTATTTCTTGGTCTTATTTCTTGGTAGCCTTCATGATGACCTCGGTATGGTTGCCGCTCTTGAGGATGGTGTTCTGCAGGAAGTCGGAGATAGCCTTTCCGTCAACGCCGCTCACGGTCTTCGCATAGTCGGTGTGCAGGTCTACGCCATTCTCAGCGAATGTGCGGAGGATGCCCATCCAGTAGGAGTTGTCCTTGGCGTCGACACCTGCCTGCTTCAACAGGATCTCCTTCACCTTCTGAAGGTCACTGCTGTTAGGAGTGGATGCGGTGCTCTTCATGCCTGAGAAGAAGTAGGGCACAGCAGCGTCTGTCTTCTCGGGGTTGAGCTGTGCTGAACCCTTGAGGCTTATGGCAAGTTTGCCGTCGTAGTCCACCTCTGTGTCTGCTTCTGCACCGGCATGGTAGGCGGCGCTGAGCTTCTCGCGGATGTTACGCAGGTAGTCCATTTCGAGGAGACGTGCAGAGACGTCGGCGAGGACACAGTTGCTGAGGGTGTATGGTGTCTTGGCGTACCAGATCTCTGTGGCCTGTGACTGTGGGTTCTCCATTCCCTTCTCGAAGTTGTTCTTCACCTCGCCCAAGGCAACGGGAAGTTCCTTGTTCTTCATCTTGAAGCCCTTGTTGGGGAGAGAGGCGATGTACTCTTCGATGAGTGGCAGGAGGGTAGCTTCGTCGAAGTTGCCGACAAAGTAGAAGGTGAAGTCCTTGGCGTTGCCGTACAGAGCCTTTGCCATCTCTACAAGGTGTGCATTGTCAACAGACTTGAGGTCGTCTGCTGTCGGGATGCGTGCAAACTTGTTGTTCATGTAGACGGTGCTCAGTACTGAGTCCTGATATACCAATGCTGGTGTGTTGCTCTGGTTGGCAAAGATGGTAGCCAAGGTGTTCTTGACATTGTCTACCGATTTGTCGTCCTTGCTGATGGCTGTCATCTTGAGATGGATGAGCTGCATCAGTGTCTCAAGGTCCTTGGGGGTAGAGTTACCTGCCAGTCCGTGCTTGTTCTGACTGACGGAGTAGGACACGCTTGCCTGTTTGCCAGCAAGTGCTTTCTCCAAGTCATTGCTGCTGAAGTTGCCCAGTCCGTTGGCATCCATCAGTTTGTCGCCCAAACCGATGCCGCCGAAGATGAAGTCTTTCTTGTCAAAGCCTGAGTAACCTACATTGGCTGATGCAGAGAAGACAATCTCGTCGTCCTTGAAGTCGGTCTTCTTCAGTATGACTTTGGCTCCGTTGGAGAGGGTCAGTTCCTTGTAGCCCAACTGCTTGTTTTCCTTTGTGGCGGTAATCTTGCCTGCCTTGGGCTTCTCGGCCATGAGAGGCTCCTGCTTTACGTTGTCCACGTAGGCTTCCAACTTCTCGCCGCGTACCTCCTTGACAACAGAGGCAAGCTCGCTCTCGGTGGGATAGATGGTGCCGTCTTTCTCGCACATCATGACGAGCGTGACCAAGTTGGTGTCGCTCTGGCAGATAACTTCCTTGGCATATTCGTTGACCACATCTACAGGCATGTTGGGAACCAACATCTTGTAGATCATGTATTCTGTCTCTATAGAGGGGATGGGCTCGTTGGAGATGAAGTTGTCCACATACTGGGTGGTGAACTGCTCGTTCTTCATCTTGTCGCGGTTGGAGTAAGCCTTCTCTATCTTGCTCATGAACTCATCCTGTGCACGCTGGTATTCTGTTGCCGTGAAACCGAAGTCGTGTGCACGCTTCAGTTCTCTCATCACGTCGGCATATGCCTCCTTGAGCTTTCCGTCCTTGGGGATGGTATAGGTGGTGAGTGCCTGGACTGTGCGAGACAAGAGGTAGTCGCCCATGCCGCAGCCGGCAGTGAGGAACGGACAGTTGGCGTCTTGTGACATCTCACTGAAACGGGCGTTCATCATTGCTGAGAACACGTTGTCGCAATACAGTTTGACAAGGTATTCCATACCCGACTTCATAGAGTCGGGGAGGGCTTCTGTCTTCATGAAGATGTTTACCATGTTCACCTGCTGCTCCTTGTCCTTGTCTATGACATAGATGGCACTGTTGTTGTCAGGTACATTCTCGGGTACCACCTTGGCTGCGTTGGCAGGAACCTTGATGCCTGAGAAGAGCTTCTTGATCTGGTCTTCTATGTGGTTGACGTCGATGTCTCCCACTACGATGATGGCTTGGTTGTCAGGACGATACCACTTGCGGTAGTAGGCGCGCAGGGTCTCAGGCTTACACTTGTCTATCACCTCCATCAAACCGATGGGCATACGCTCGCCATACTTGCTGCCGGGGTAGAGCTTGGGGAGGGCACGCTCCAAGATGCGCTGCTGACCGACAATGCGCATGCGGTATTCGTTGTGTACGACATCGCGCTCGTCGTCTATTGCTTCCTTGCTCAGGGTGATGCCGTTGCTCCAGTCTTTCAGAATCAGCATGCAGGAGTCTACGGCTGTGGCGCGTGTGGTGGGCACGTCTGTGAAGAAATATACCGTCTTGTCAATGGATGTGTAGGCGTTGAGATTCCTTCCGTACTCTACACCGATGCTCTGCAGATATTCCTGTAGGCTGTTGCCCTTGAAGTGCTCCGAACCGTTGAAGGCAAGGTGCTCAAGGAGGTGGGCCAGACCGCGCTGGTTGTCATCCTCGTTGATGGAGCCCACTTTCTGGGCGATGTAGAAACTTGCCACATGCTCGGGATAGCTGTTGTGGCGGATGTAATAGGTAAGCCCGTTGTCAAGGCGTCCTATCTTCACATCCTTGTCTACAGGGATGGATGGCATTTCCTGTGCCATGGCTCCTACTGCAGAAAGCAGCATCAAGGAGGCTGCTAAAAAAAGGTGCTTTAGTTTCATAAACTTTTATTTAATAAATATATATAGGTACGCGCGTACATATTATATGTGCTTCGCATACTTTTTATCCTTTGTCTCGCGTGCGGTTCTATTTTGTCCCGCATACTTTTATTTATTTGCGTGCGGTTTCCAATTTTGATGCAAAAGTACGATAAATATGTCGGCAATGCAAACCTTTGGACTGAAATCTTGTAAATTTGTCTGTTTTCATGTCTGAAATGTCGCTTTTGCATGAATCAAATGAGTGGTATGTTAACAAAAAAAGCGATTCCGTATTCGTGGAACCGCTATTCTTTATAGATTCTTAAAAATAATTTCTTACTTATGTCAATCCCAAAATACTTATCTTGTTACCTTAACTTGGAACTAATAACCTATATCCGTTGTCCTTGAAAACAATCTTTAGTTTTACCTCCGTAAACTAATAACCTTGACAATCTATTACCTAACTAAAAACCTAAAACTTATTTACACTGCAAAGGTACTAACATTATCTGAATATGCAAGAAAAATACAGAACTTTTTGCTCGTAAATAACATTTTTTGTGTGTAAAATGCTCGATTGTGTGCGAACACATACACTATTTTATGCTTTGCAACATATTTTTAGACTTCGTTTACCGTTGTTCGCAAAGACTGGGAAGGCATTGTTCTCAAAGACCAGGGAAAGACATTAGCGTATCCACTTTCCGTTCTTGTAAGTTCCTTTGAGGATAATCTCAAATCGGAGCATGGAGTATGCCGGGATACTGCTGTTGCTGTCAGACGAACCGTACCCTAAGTTATATGGAATATATACCATCCAATGAGTACCGATGTGCTCCATTTTCAACAGTGCGGTAGTAAAACCGTCTATCAGTCCTTTGACGGCAAACTTAGTGGTGAGCGCCCTGTCTTTGTCATAGGTGCCAGTGAAGTTGCTGTCGAAGACATATCCTGTGGGATAACTTGCCGATGGCAGGAGCATACCCTTGTAGCTCACCTCTACCGAGTCGGTGTAGAGCGGTTGGGCATCGGTGGTGTCTATTTCTATTGGGTCCAACACCTGGACAACGATGTTGTCTTCTTTCTCATTGAAGGTAGGTGTGTTGCCTTCGTATCCAGTGCGGTTGTCCATGCTCCAGCAAGGGAAAATCTTCCAATTGTCTTTGCCGTTGGCAATCTGCTCCTTGGCATAAGCCAATGTGTCGGCAAAAGCCTGGTCGCTCTTTGCCTGCCAGTTAGCAAACTCGTTCGTCTGGTCTCCGTCACTTTCGCTGCATGATGCCAGTGTCAACACCAACATCATGAGCGCAAGAATCGTCTTGATATTTTTCAGTTTCATTTAGAAGTCTTTTATTTCCTGACCCAGTTTCTTCAGTACACTTGTGATGCTTACGCGATCCTCGATGATGCTGCGCAAGTCGCTGATAGCTACACGCTCCTGTTCCATGGTGTCACGGAAGCGGAGGGTCACCTTGTGGTCGTTCGGTGTATCGTGGTCTACGGTCACGCAGAACGGTGTACCAATGGCATCCTGACGGCGGTAACGTTTGCCGATGGAGTCTTTCGGGTCGCCATAGTGGGTGTTGAAGTGGAACTTCAGCTCGTCTACGATCTCATGTGCCAACTCGGGCAGACCGTCCTTCTTGTCCAATGGGAACACGGCGCACTTCACAGGTGCCAATGCCTCGGGCAACTTCAGTACCACGCGGCTCTCGCCGTTCTCCAACTGCTCCTCGCAATAAGAGTGGCACATCACGCTGAGGAACATACGGTCTACGCCGATGGATGTCTCCACGTCGTAAGGCACATAGCTCTCATTTTTGTCTGGGTCGAAGTACTTGATGCTACGTCCGCTGTATTTCTCGTGCTGTGAGAGGTCGAAGTTGGTACGGCTGTGGATGCCCTCCACCTCCTTGAAGCCGAACGGCATCTTAAACTCGATGTCGGTAGCGGCGTTGGCATAGTGGGCCAATTTCTCGTGGTCGTGGTAACGATAGTTCTCGTCGCCCATGCCGAGAGCCTTGTGCCAAGCAAGACGTACCTTCTTCCAGTAGTCAAACCACTTCATCTCTGTGCCGGGTTGGCAGAAGAACTGCATCTCCATCTGCTCGAACTCGCGCATGCGGAACACGAACTGGCGAGCCACCACCTCGTTGCGGAATGCCTTACCAATCTGGCAGATACCGAAAGGCAACTTCATGCGACCGGTCTTCTGTACGCTGAGGTAGTCGACGAAGATACCCTGGGCTGTCTCAGGACGGAGGTAAACCGTGCTGGAAGCATCGCTGGCAGCACCCATCTGGGTGGAGAACATTAGATTGAACTGACGCACGTCGGTCCAGTTCTTCGTGCCGCTGATAGGACAAACGATGCCCTCGTCCTCGATAATCTGCTTCAGCATCTCCAAGTTGGGACCCTGCATAGCCTCGGTGTAGCGGGCATGGAGGTCGTCGTGCTTCTTCTGGTTCTCCAAAACACGGGGATTGGTCTCGCGGAACTTAGCCTCGTCGAAGCTGTCGCCAAACTTCTTCTTTGCCTTGGCAATCTCTTTGGCGATCTTCTCCTCGTACTTCGCCATGTGGTCCTCGATGAGCACGTCGGCGCGGTAACGCTTCTTGGAGTCGCGGTTGTCTATCAATGGGTCGTTGAAAGCATCCACGTGACCGGAAGCCTTCCATACGGTGGGGTGCATGAAGATGGCTGCGTCGAGACCTACGATGTTCTCGTGCAGCAACACCATGCTCTGCCACCAGTACTGCTTGATATTGTTTTTCAGTTCGACACCGTTCTGACCATAGTCGTAAACGGCTGCCAAACCATCATAAATTTCACTACTTGGAAACACGAAGCCATATTCCTTACAATGGCTTACGATTTTCTTAAAAACATCTTCCTGTGCCATGTCTATTTCTTGTTTTTTGCTAATTTTCGGCAAAGATACGCCTTTTTCTCGAATTTTCTTTGTATTTTTGCCATAAATTAAGAAAATTAGTATTAAAAGCCTATCAATGAGCGACGAAATTAAAGATAAAGACGGAGAGCAGCAAGAGCAGACACCTGACATGGAAAAAACGGAAGGGGAGGCTGTAGAAAGTGCGGTTTCGCAGGAGACAGATTCTGATGCTTCTCCAGATGCTTCGGAAGAAACTGACGGCACAGGCGAACAGCATTCTGATTACAAGCCGGTAAACCGATTCGATGCTTCCGCTGTACACCATCTGAGCGGAATGTACCAGAACTGGTTCCTCGACTATGCGTCTTATGTCATCTTGGAACGTGCCGTCCCCCATATCGAGGACGGACTGAAACCTGTGCAGCGACGCATTCTCCATTCCATGAAACGTATGGACGACGGGCGCTACAACAAGGTGGCGAACATCGTGGGACACACCATGCAGTTTCATCCACACGGTGACGCCTCCATCGGTGATGCCCTTGTGCAGATGGGACAGAAGGACCTCTTGATAGACACCCAGGGCAACTGGGGTAACATACTCACGGGCGACCGTGCGGCGGCTCCCCGTTACATCGAGGCAAGACTGTCTAAGTTTGCCCTCGATGTCGTGTTCAATCCCAAGACCACCGACTGGCAGTTCTCTTACGACGGACGTAACAAGGAACCGATTACCTTGCCCGCTAAGTTCCCGCTGCTCCTCGCACAGGGTGCGGAGGGTATCGCCGTAGGACTGAGCAGCAAGGTGCTGCCGCATAACTTCAACGACCTCTGCGATGCGGCTATACATTATTTAAAAGGAGAACCCTTCGCTCTCTACCCCGACTTCCCTACGGGTGGTGCCATCGATGTCGGTAAGTATAACGACGGACAGAGAGGCGGTGTGCTGAAGGTGCGTGCGAAGATAGACAAACTCGACAACAAGACGCTCGTCATCACCGAGATACCCTACAGCAAGACGACGGAAAGCTTGATAGAGAGCATCAAGAAAGCTGTGGAAAAGGGAAAGATCAAGGCGCGCAAGATAGAGGATGTCACCTCTGCCAATGTCGAGATATTGGTTCATCTCACACCTGGAACATCGTCTGACAAGACGCTTGATGCCCTTTATGCCTTCAGTGACTGCGAGATCAATATCTCGCCCAACTGCTGTGTCATAGAGGATAACAAACCACAGTTCCTTACCGTCAGCGATGTGCTACGCCATAGCGTGGACCGCACCATGGGACTGCTGCGCAAGGAACTGATGATACGTAAGGGAGAACTGGAAGAGCAACTCTTCTTCTCTTCCCTCGAACGCATCTTCATCGAGGAACGTATCTACAAGGAACGTAAGTTCGAACAGAGCAAGAGCCAGGACGAGGTCGTGGAATTCATCGACTCGAAGTTAGAGCCTTTCAAAGACAAGATATTCTCTGCTGAGATTGACGGCAAGGGAATGGTGGAATATGCCTTCCACCGTGAGATAACCCGTGAAGACATCCTCAAACTGCTTGAGATCAAGATGCAGCGCATCCTTAAATATAATAAGGATAAGGCCGACGAACTGCTGTTGAAGATCAAGGCGGAACTGGCGGAGATAGAGAATGACCTTGCCCACATGACGGATGTCACCGTCAACTGGTTTGAGTACCTCAAGGGCAAGTACGGCAAACTGCATCCGCGCAAGACGGAGATACGCAACTTCGATACCATCGAGGTGACCAAGGTGGTGGAGGCGAACCAAAAACTGTACATCAACAGACAGGAGGGCTTCGTCGGTACGGGCTTGAAGAAAGACGAGTTCGTATGCAACTGTTCTGACCTTGACGACATCATCGTCTTCTTCCGTGACGGTTCGTTCAAGGTGATGAAGGTGGCTGACAAGATATTCGTGGGCAAGAACATCCTCCATGTGCAGGTGTTCAAGAAGAATGACAAGCGTACCATCTACAACTGCGTGTACCGTGACGGTAAGCAGGGCGAATACTATATCAAACGGTTTAATGTCACCGCTATGACGCGCGACAAGATGTATGACATCACACAGGGAACTCCCGGTAGCCGTGTCATCTATTTCACTGCCAACCCCAATGGTGAGGCGGAGATTATCAAGGTGACACTCGAACCCGACCTGTCGAAGAAGCGGCAGAACATCTTCTTGGAAAAGGATTTCTCTACCATCCTTATCAAGGGGCGTGCCGCCAAGGGAAACCTGCTGACAAAACGTCCCATACGGCGTATCGGGCTGAAGAGCCACGGACACAGTACGCTCGGCGGTAGAAAGGTGTGGTTTGACCCGGATGTCAACCGCATCAACTACGATGGTAACGGACGATTCCTTGGTGAGTTCAGCGATGACGAGAGCATCCTTGTCGTTCTGAAAAACGGTGACTTCTACATCACCAACTTTGATGCCAACAACCACTACGAAGATAACATCCTCAGACTGGAGAAATGGGATGAGCACAAAGTATGGACGGCTGTGCTCTATGATGCCGACAATGATGGTTATGCTTACGTCAAGCGGTTTACGATGGATGCCACCAAGCGCCATCAGAACTTCCTCGGAGAGAATGCCGACAACAAACTCATCCTGTTGTCGGATACCGTTTATCCTCGTCTTCTGGTTACTTATGGTGGTGCGGATGCTGTCCGTCCAGCTGAAGAGATTGACGCCGAGCAGTTTATTGCCCAAAAGAGTTTTAAGGCAAAGGGCAAGCGACTCACCACTTGGACTGTGGAGAGCGTGGAGGAACTCGAACCTGTTCGCTTCCCGGAACCACCTGCAGAGGTAGAGGACGACGGTGAAGAAACGAATGGCGACAGTGAGACAGCAACGACAGAACCCGTAGAGAACCTTGACCCGGATGCAGGGAAGAGTGAACAGCAGGTAATAGACGAACTGACAGGACAGCAGAGTCTGTTTACTGATGCTGATTTCGACGATGAGAAGAAAGAGTAAATATAGGATAAGAATATAGAGGATGCGGCGTGACGCCGCATCTTCTGTAAAGGAAAAAGGCAATCTTAAGTGAAGAACGAAGAGTGAAGAACGAAAAATCCAATACCCGCAAAGGCTGTTGTCCCTTAACTTCCCTTAACTTCCCTCTAACTTCCCTCTAACTTCCCTTACTTCTTTAACTTCCCTACAAAGGCTGATGTCTTAACTCCTTAACTCCTTTAACTCCCCTCGCAAAAGATTGATTTTTAAATTAATATATGAGTAGAAAAGAAAAGATTGTATCATTTTTGTGGCAGCACGTTTTGCTGCTTGTTTCTTTGTGTATTATGACCCTTGGCGTAGCCGTTTGCGTACGCAGCATGTTGGGGTCAAGTGTTATCTCCACGTTGCCTTACGTGTTTGAGACGGCTGGTAAGAACGATATGGGTGTCCCCCGACTTACCATTGGCCAGTATACTTATGTGATGAACGCTGTCCTTGTCATGGGACAGATTCTTGTGTTGCGCCGTAGGTTTGAAGCCGTGCAACTGTTCCAGTTGTTGGTTGGCTTTGTCTTCGGTTCGCTTATCGATGTCAATATGTCGCTTACCTCGTGGCTTGTGCCCGCTACCTTGGGAGAGAAGATTGGCTCCCAGGTTGTCGGTTGTACGGTTCTTGGCTTGGGTATTGCCGTAGAGGTGAGGTGTGGCTCTGTCACCATGCCCGGAGAGGGATTCCCTGTGGCGGTGAGTGCCGTGACGGGCATTGAGTTCCCGAAAGTGAAGATTGCCGTGGATGTCTCGCTTGTCGTGTTGGCGGTTGTCTTCAGTTATGTGTTCTTTGGCGCATGGCAGTGGTACATCGTTGGCATCGGTACGCTCTTCGCCATGGTCTATGTCGGTATGGTGGTGCGCCTCGTGGGCAAGCATCTCGGATGGTTCGACCGCCTGTTGGCTTATCAACCGGGCTTCAGACGTTATGTATATGGTCTTGCCCGTATCCTTTTCAAGCAAAAAGACGATAATTGATTTTCGTCTCGGGCATCCCCTTGGCATGACGAAATCATGAAAAAGTGGTCTTTTTTATTAAATAATCTGCCAAAATGAGGGATGGATGCAAAAAAAGTCGTATTTTTGTACCAATGAATGCATTAGACACAAATAATATCAAATGGAGTGAGAATGTCATCATTGCCGATGCAGACTACATCGACAGGGTGGCATTCAACCTGACGGTTAACTTTGAACGTATGATCAACCGCCGCATACAGCCTGCCGACATGGCGCAGTGGGCGGTGTGCATCGCCCTCGATGGTGGACTCCGTGAAGGGGAGCATGAGACGCAAGTGGTGCTTATCCACGACAAGGCTTCCGAGGCGATGAAGAACTTCCATCCTTCCCACTACGAGAAAGACTTGAATGCCCAGGCTTTCAAGGACGGGAAACTCGGCGAGTTTGTCGTCTCCTCGTATCCTACGGAAGAAAACCTCGTGGGCAAGGACGACTTCCTCATCGATGTGGCACGCACCGTGTGCAACGCCAAGGAAGTAAAACGAGTGATGGTCATCCCCAACTCTGAGGATGGTGATGCCTACGACCGCCTGCGCGACATGCTCCGCAACGTGGACGACGAGAAGCGCGTCACTCTCTTTGCCATGCAGCCTATGCCTGGCGGCAACTTCCGACAGGAGATTCTCGGTTATTCACTGATGAACGCACTTGGAATCTCGGCAAACGAGATTAAGTGAAGAACGAAGAGTGAAGAGTGAAAAATCCAATAGCTTTTCTCAGTATCAAGTTTACCTCAGGTTTACCCCAATCCGTAAAAGACAAACCTATAGTTTGGTATCGCGTGAGCCTAATTATTAATTGTTAATTATTAATTATAATTTAAATAAAATGAGCAGAGTACTTATGATCGGCGCAGGTGGCGTAGCTACCGTGGCAGCCTTCAAGATTGTGCAAAACCAAGATGTTTTCACCGAGTTTATGATTGCCAGCCGACGCAAGGAGAAGTGCGACCAACTGGTGAAGTCCATCCACGACAAAGGATATAAGATGGATATTCAGACGGCACAGGTAGATGCCGACGACGTGGAGCAGTTGAAGGCTCTCTTCAACAGCTATAAGCCCGAACTGGTCATCAACCTTGCCTTGCCTTACCAGGACCTTACCATTATGGATGCCTGTCTGGCTTGCGGTTGCAACTATCTCGACACCGCCAACTATGAGCCGAAGGACGAAGCACACTTCGAGTACTCTTGGCAGTGGGCTTACAAGGATAAGTTTGAGAAGGCTGGACTTTGCGCCATCCTCGGTTGTGGTTTCGATCCGGGCGTGTCTGGTATCTATACTGCCTATGCCGCCAAGCACCACTTCGACGAGATAGAGGTGCTCGACATCGTAGACTGCAACGCCGGTAATCATCACAAGGCTTTCGCCACCAACTTCAACCCGGAGATCAATATCCGCGAGATTACCCAGAAGGGCCTCTGGTACAAGGATGGCGAATGGATAGAGACCGACCCGCTGTCTATCCACAAACCTCTTACCTATCCTAATATCGGTCCGCGCGAGAGTTATCTGATGCACCACGAGGAGCTGGAGAGCCTGGTGAAGAACTATCCTACCATCAAGGAGGCTCGCTTCTGGATGACCTTCGGTCAGCAGTATCTCACCTACCTCGACTGCATACAGAACCTCGGCATGAGCCGCATCGACGAAATCGAGTACGAGGCTCCATTGGCTGACGGCTCTGGCAAGACAGCGAAGGTGAAGATCGTTCCATTGCAGTTCCTCAAGGCTGTATTGCCCAACCCACAGGACCTCGGCGAGAACTACGACGGCGAGACCTCCATCGGTTGCCGCATCCGTGGCAAGAAGGACGGCAAGGAGCACACCTATTATGTATATAACAACTGCAAGCACCAGGAGGCATACAACGAGACTGGCATGCAGGGCGTAAGCTACACCACTGGTGTTCCTGCCATGATTGGCGCCATGATGTTCATCAAGGGCATCTGGAAGAAACCGGGCGTATGGAACGTCGAGGAGTTCGACCCTGACCCATTCATGGAGCAGCTCAACAAGCAGGGCTTGCCTTGGCACGAGGTGTTTGACGGTGACTTGGAGATTGATTAACTATAAAACAATTTAATATTATGGCAAAAAACATACAGGAGGGAACTTTGAATCCCAACGAGGGCAAGTTGAAAGCCCTTCAGGCTGCCATGGCGAAGATAGAGAAAGACTTCGGCAAAGGCTCCATCATGAAATTAGGCGATGAGCACGTGGAGAACATCGATGTCATCCCTACCGGAAGTATCGCCCTCGACAGGGCACTCGGTGTGGGTGGTTATCCTAAGGGACGTATCATCGAAATCTATGGACCGGAGTCGTCTGGTAAGACTACTCTTGCCATCCATGCCATCGCTGAGGCTCAGAAGGCTGGCGGTATCGCTGCCTTTATCGACGCTGAGCATGCCTTCGACCGCTTCTATGCTGCTAAGTTGGGCGTAGATGTTGACAATCTGTGGATCTCACAACCTGACAATGGTGAACAGGCTTTGCAGATAGCAGACCAGCTCATCAGCTCGTCTGCCATCGACATCTTGGTGATTGACTCTGTGGCTGCCTTGACTCCTAAGAAGGAGATTGAGGGCGACATGGGCGACAATGTAGTGGGCTTGCAGGCTCGTTTGATGAGTCAGGCGCTCCGCAAACTGACATCTACCATCAGCAAGACCAATACTACTTGCATCTTCATCAACCAGTTGCGTGAGAAGATTGGCATCATGTTCGGCAACCCTGAGACGACGACGGGCGGTAACGCCTTGAAGTTCTATGCTTCCGTGCGCCTTGACATCCGCAAGTCAAGTCCCATCAAGGATCATGAAGAAGTCATCGGTAACCTTACCAAGGTGAAGGTGGTGAAGAACAAGGTGGCGCCTCCTTTCCGCAAGGCAGAGTTTGACATCATGTTTGGCGAAGGCATCAGCCATGCCGGTGAGGTGTTCAATCTTGCCTTGGAAAACAATATCATCGAAAAGAACAGTAGCTGGTATAGCTATAACGGTTCCAAGATAGGACAGGGTATTGACTCTTGCAAGGCTATCCTCAAGGACAACCCCGAACTGTTGGAAGAACTGGATGCCAAAGTGCGTGCTGTCCTCGTAGAAAAGGAACAGCAGTAGGCTTTTGGCTTGCGAAGAATAACCAGCTTCGCTTTAATAACATCGGCGGTCGAAACTACATGGGAGCTTCGACCGCCGATTTTTTTTCAGTTTGGGAATATTGTATATGCGTGGTTCATGAATAACCACCCTATGTCCTTACAGATTGAACTTATATCCCAATGTCAACTGGAATACGCTGTTGCGCCCTGAAGCATATTTCTTCAGTGTTTCTGTCATGCCAAAGTTGTAGCGGGCGTCAATGACGATATTGTAGAATTCATACGAAAGACCTACAGGAATGGAGAAATCAAACGTGTTGCAATCCTCTTTGCTTATTTTTCCCGCCTCAGGGTTTTCTTCTCTGACAGCGCCTGTAGTAGTTCTGTCAATTTTGTCATTTACATCAAGTAAAAAGCCAGGTTGTATACCTGCTTTTACAGCAAAGCCCTTGAACAGATAGACGTTAGCCAATATGGGAATGTTGAGGTAGGACAGAGTCAACTTGCTCTTGTCTTTTATGCCTCCATACTTTGGATAGTCAAGGGCACCCTCTCTTTCTGCTCCTTGCTGTGAGTAGAGAAGTCCTGCAGTAACGGCAAAGCACTTGCTTACTTGATAACCAGCTTCTACGCCACCTACAAATCCTGCTTTGGAAAAGCTTTCTGCGATGGTGCTTACCTTTACCTCTCCTTTAATGTCAAGCCCACGGTCATAAACATTTCCAGTAAGCAATGATGCATTGATACCTACTTTCGGGGTAAGTGAAAATGTGCCGGCTTCCGGCTGTGCAAATGCACACGTCGCCACTGCCAACAGTGCAACGATAAAGGAAATTTTTCTTTTCATAATTTTGTAGTTATAGTTTGGTTGTTTGATTAATTTGAGCGAAGGAAAATCATTTCACTCTCCATCCATCTATTGTCCCAGTCTTCGAAGAGAAGCTGCAGCCTATCTGATAAATGGTCCTGTTGTCCGAGGAATAATCACAATGCAGATGCAATTGCCAACTTTATCTCTTCGTTTGGATAATCTAAGAGATAGGAGTCCATACCCATGTTCCAGTCCTTGATGGTGAGATAACCATTCTGATAGAACAATGGCAACATGGATTTTATGCCTGGATCATACATCATAAAACTACTTGGTAGATAATACTTGCCCGTCAGTTCATTCAAGTTTTCCTTGCAATGTGACAGCAAGCGCACCAGATAAGTGGGCGTGCCAGTGGCAAACCAAAAGTCGCTCAGTATCTTCTTGCTCAATGAATTCAGGATACTGAAGGGATTGTAGATGTCAAGCATACTCGGACTGAAATGATAGCCGTCGAACTTGCGCTTCAGTTTGCATTTCATTTCATCCTCTGACACCTTGTATCTTACAGCCATCTCCTTGATTGGCTCATCAAAAACAGAATACAGTTCCTCCTTGGTAATGCCGCAGAGTGCCTCATACCGATCGTCCAAACTGATGTCGTCAGGTTGGTTGAAACCGCTGAACACGCTTACTTGCGAGAACTTGGTGACACCCGTGAGCAAGACAAACTGCAAGTCGGCATCTGCTTCCTTGAACACAGAATAGAAACCTTTGAGCACATTGCGGTTATAATCCTCCAAAGTCATTTCCCCAAGGTCTGTCTCTATGGGGATATCCAAATCCATGACATCCAACAAAGGCTTGTCGTATTCATCTATCAACACTACCACCCGATTTCCTGTCTTTTGGTGAGCATTCCTTATCACGGCCTTGAAACGGCTGCCCAATGTCTGTGCCAATTCATTTTTACCATAAAGGGTCTCTGCCGTAGCAATAAATTCCTCCAACACCTTGTCCAATACATAAGGTTTTACAAAGTTTTGTCCGCCAAAAGATAAATGGAACACAGGGTGTTGCTTCCAATCCTTCTCCAACTTATCGATGGCAAGCCCCTTGAACAGCTCCTTCTTCCCCTCGAAATAACATTTGAGGGTAGAGACGAGCAAGGACTTTCCGAATCGCCGAGGGCGACACAGAAAGTAAACATGCCCATTATGAACCAAATCATAAACCAAGGCTGTCTTGTCAACATAGACATATCCCTCTGATATGATTGTTTCGAAGCTCTGTATTCCTATAGGATATTTCATATTGCGACTTTTTCTGATGATTTGGGGCAAAGTTACAAAAAATAAGGAGAAACGCAAAGGAAAAGTGAGAGTAATTGCTTTTTACTTCCTTTAGCTCCTTCATAATTTAGAAGTATAGTGTAATCGGTATAGAAAGATAGGGTAGGAGATTCTGGATGCATAGAGTAGTAGGTATTGAAACATAGGATTAAAGGTAGAGAAACATAGGATAGACGGTAAGGAAACATAGGATAGTAGGTGAAAACTCATAGCTTCTTGGGTCGTTCGACTACCGTCAGCAGCTCTGCTGACTGCAGTCGGCAGGTCTGCTGACGGTAGTCAGCAAGTCTGTCGACTATAGTCAGCAAACCTGTTTGCTTCCATCGGCAATCCATGTAGTAAACCATTATGTCCATAAACAAAAAATATCCGTGGATTTCTGATGTTCAGAGATCCACGGATATGTCTTTAACTTCTGTGCGAAGCGATAACTTCTATAACTTCGCTACTTCCGAAAGTTGAATATATTCTTAGAGAGCAGGCTCTCCAGAGATCACGACCTTCTTGCCTTTGACTACATATACTCCTGATGGGAGACCGGCAAAGCCAGTTGCCTTGCTCTTGATGAGTTGTCCGCTAATAGAGTAAATGTCGAAAGGATGGATAGTTCCGTCTTCGCTCACCTTCTCGATGGCTGAGGCTGTCGTGACAGTCAGCTTTCCGTTGGTGTAGCTCAGTTCGTAGTTGTCTGCGTCGCCACCCTCCACGATGATGTCGTAGATGCCGGCTTCAGAATCCTTGTCAGCCACACAGGAGATGGTTGGCTTCTCGGTCAAGACACTCTCTGTCTCGTCGTTCTTGAAACCTTCGTAGCGCAGTGTGAACTCAGGGTTCTCCTTGCCTACCTCGCGAGACTTGTCTTCGGCGATAACCTCCAACGGTGCCTGTTTGATGACGAGGTAACCGTCCTGTAGTTCTACGTCTTCACCCTCGATGGTACCGCGGCTGATGGTTATCTTGTAACGTCCTACGCCCGATGTCTTGGTAGCCTCGCAGGCGAGTACGGGAGTACCTGCCACTTTGTCACCACTGATGGTGAACTTAAGCTCAGGGTTCTCCTCACCATATTCACGGGAAGCGTTGCGCACCTTCACGGTAGTACCGAACTCTACGATGTTGGTAAAGTCCTTCCACTGGGCAAGGGAACTGAAACGTGTCTTCATACCAGCGCGTACAGTCAACTTGCACGATTCGGTGCTGGCACCTGAGAAGACATCAGCGCCCGTGAGCTGTGGCACGTCCTTGCTGCGAACCTTCAACTGCTCCAATGACCAGCAGTAGCCAAAGGCTTCCTTGCCGATGCTCTTCACGTCGTCGCCAAGCGTGAGGTTGCGTACCATGCTGCATCCTGCGAAGGCATAGTCGCTGATGGTTGTCACACCGGCAGGGACAGTGATGTCGTCGCGGTGGAGAGGTACGGCAGCTATCACCTTCTGCTTGTTCTTGTCATAGACGACATCTCCGTCCATCACGAAGTCTGCATCGTCGGTGCTGGTGAGCTTGACAGTCGCCAACTTGTTGCAGTAGGCCCATACACCTGTGCCAAAGCTCTTGATGCCAGTTGAAGGGAAGTTGATCTCCTGCAGTTTGCAACCATAGAACATCTTGTCGGGCAAGGTGTTGTCAGCTGTGATGGTGAGCTTCTTGTTCTTGTCAATAATGTAGTAGTCGTCACCGGCGGCGATAGAGGCATTGCTCAAGTCGAGTGTGGCGAGCTGACCGTGTGTGCGGCTGCCGTTCTCGTCAACACCAGACATCTCACGGAGGGTGCGGACATCGGTGGCATTGATGGTGCCGTTGACCTTCAGCGACTTGTAGTTGAAGAAATTGTCCGTATCGATGAGTGAGCTGAGTGTACCAGGCTCTGTCACTGTCACTTCACCATCAATGAGGCTGATGGCAGACTCAGGGTTGATGTCGATGACCATCTCCTGCATCTCGCTGAACACATAACCGGCAGGAGGGTTGAGTATCGCCACGTCATAGTAACCGTTGTGGGAACCGTCCCATCCCCAGTTCACGTGTACGAGTCCGTCCTTGTCATAACCGTCGAAGACGAAGGAGTGACCTTCCTTACTCTTGGTAAAACCGCCATAGACGATGGGGAGATTGTTCTTCAACTGGTCGTAGATGATGTTCATCCATGCCTGTTCGGTATAGTCTTCGCGCTCAAGATATTTCACGTCTTCCAGTCCGAAGTAGCGCTGTAGACCAGTGGCAAGTGTTGAGTGCAGGGCACCACTGCCACCCTGTGCGTCAGAACCATACTCCATGTCGGCTGCCACAGCAATGTCTCTCATCAGCATAGCCACGGCATCGCCCTCGGCGGAGGTGTAGCTTCCAGAGTAGTTGTCGATCATGTTGTTCCAGTCGTATACTTCATTTTCGAAGTTGACGGAGATGGCGATACCTGATGTCTGGCCATAGGGATAGTAGATGGTCTTCGTTCCCATACCGTTCTTGGGACCCTTGTGGTAATAGAGCACTTGGGCGGTAGAGGTGGCGGCACATCCCGTAAGACAGCGTCCTGTGCCGTCGGTGGCTATCGGACAGAGGTTGTTGTAGGGAGCATCCTGTCCCCATGTGGTTGTCAGAAGAGGAGCCACGGCTTCCGGATACTTGCTTGTGTCCGGTTTGGTGGTTCTTTCGATTGCCTTGCCTGCCTTCACCTTCGCTTTCACAGCCTCGTCGACGGCATCGAGCCACCACTTGAAGTTGGTGTTCTTCTGACTGTTGTCATAACTCTGGTCAGAGTAGCCGAGCACCGCAGGTATCAAGTCGTCGTTGGCGATGACGGCAAAGCCACCCGTCGTCGTGCCGTAGACCGTATAACTGTCGGCAGCCACGAGTCGTTTGACTGCGTTGCCTTTCACCTTAGCCTTGGTGCTTGCGTTGCCACCGCTGTACAGAGCTTGCTGTGCAGCCTGCAACATTTGCTGTTGGCTGCGTAGCTTGGCACTCAGTGTGCCTGGCAGGAATATTGCCAGACACACCGTTGCCAATGCTATTCTGTTTCTGAATGATAGAATATTCATTGTTTCTGTTCTTCTTGTCAAAAACTTGTTGTTACTTGATGATGACCTTCTGGCCGTTCACCACATAGACACCCTTCTTCAGCAAGTGGAGATTCTTCACGCCCTTGGCTACGCAGATACCGTCGGTGGTGTACACGTCGTAGGTCTTTGCGTCGAGTGTGATGTTCTCTATGCCAGTTGGTGTGACAGGAGAAGCGAGGGTTGCCTCAGACTCTTCCGAAACATAGATGGCAGTGACACCATACTGGTAGGTATTGCTGTCGTCTGCTTTGATCTCTGTGTCGGTGAAGTTGTTCTTATCTGCCGTTACAGTTCCCAAGAACTTGCCGTCACGGTAGATGTTGTAACCTTTTACCTTGCCTGATCCCTTGGTGTAGGTGATGTCATCCACCATGAAGAAGAACGGAGAGTCCCAGGTATAGGTGTTCTGGTTGATGGCGAAGTACTTGGCGCCTTCTGGCAGTGTCACCTTCACCTCTTCCCACTTTCCGCTTGACAGAGAGTACTCTGTGCCTATCTGCTGGAAGGAGTCTTTTGACTTGTCAGTGGTAGAGTAGAGTACGTTGAAGGTCTCCTTGTAGACGTTTTCTGCATCTGCGTAGTTCTTCACCCAGAAGCTGATCTCCTGTTCGTCGCCAGAGAGCTCAGGACTGTAGAGCCAGTTGTCTTGGCTTACATCATATCCCTCGTCGTCTACACGATAGAGTGAGGCGAGGTACTTGTTGCCAGTGTGTGCCTTGAAGTCGGGCACTGCGTTGAGCTGTGTCTCGGTGAGCCATCCGTTGGTGGGGTCGAAGAGCATGAATCCAAAGTTGGAACCATCGTTGGGGAATTTGTAGCTGTCGAATACGCCACCCGTTGTTCCCTTGTTGACTGCCACTGATGTGAAGTCGCAGAAGTTGTCCATGCTCCATGAGGTACCTTCCTCGAAGCTCTCAGTTACCTTTTCCGTGTTGGTTGTTACAGGCGTCCATGTCAGGTTGACACCCTCTGTCGAAACGCTTGCGTTCAACTGGTCGGGCTGAGGCTTGTTGCTGGTGGTGTACTTGATGGTAGTAGATACCACGTTGTCATCCTCGTTGAGGTCGTTGGTGTAGTCGATCTCTGCCTTCAATTCCAACGACTCGCTCTGGTCGAGGATGTTGCTCTTGTAGTCGAACACCACATCAGTGAAGTTGTATGCGGCAAGAGCGGTAGTCACCTTCTTGCTATCCACCAACTTGTTGTTGGCATAGAGATTTACGGTGAAGTTCTTGGCACTGCTCTCGCCAAAGTTGTTCACCCTTACCTGTACCTGTGCCTCGCCACCCTTCTTCATCGTCTCAGGAGCTGAAATCTCAGCGTTGAGGTCGTCGCTCTGGGTGTCACGTACGAAGAGGCGGTCGATGTATACACTTGAGTAAGCATTGCCCTGTACAGCGAAGTCGAAGGTGATGAACTTCTCGTTAGTCCACTCGCTCAGGTCGATGGCGGCAGCCTGCCATTCGTTTAACTTGCCCTTGCTGCAGTCGATGGTGCCAGCTACGCGGCTCTGGCCGTCGGGAGTCTCCACCTCTACGTTGATCTTGTCTTGGGCACTTGATGCCTTGTAGTGGAATATCAGCTTGGGGGCTTCCGCACCGCCGAGGTTAATCTTTCCAGAACCGAGGTATGCGATGTCGTCGGCGTTCTTGGGCATGACGTAGAAGCTACCTCCGTCGTTGTCGACAGACTCGGTAGAGAGCTCGAAGTCGCTCGTTCCAGTTCCCCATGACGACCACAGGATGCCGTAGAACATGTAGTTCTTCACACTTGCCGAGAACGGTATGTCATAGGGCTTACCGATGATGAACGATGGCAGTGGAATGAATGAACTTTCACCATATTTATTGGCGGCATTCACGTAGAGTGTATAGAGCTCCTGCGAAGCACCGTCGTTGGTGTTGACTGCATAGTCGTAGTAGGTCTTCGCCTGTACGCTATCAAAAGTGTCGTAGGAAGGATAGTATTCGGAACCGCCCTTTGTGGCTATGTTGTAGCTCATGTTCTTGGGGTTGAGGAATCCGTCGTGAGAACCTATGGATGGAGCCGTCCAGTTGAGACGCACGTGGTCGTCACTTGTCTCTGTCTTGTCCTTGACAGGTACGGTAGGAGCATCCTCACCTACATATACTGGTGCAGGTTTGCTGAAGTAGCTGACGCCATTGGCGTTGACAGCTGCCACACTGTAGATATTGATGCCGTTGGTTGCCGAGTTGTCGGTGAAGGTAACTTCTGTGCCAGGCTGAGCAGCAGGGATTTCTGCCACGATTCTACCTGTGCGGCGCAACTGGAAGCCTGTGATATTTTTGAGTGTACCTCCGCTACGTGTCTTGGTAGGCGCGGTGAAGGTGAGCTTTGTGCTGAGTTTTCCGTTCTTATCGGCTACTGCTTTAAGACCGGTAACCTCGTCGGGTGCATCATTGTGTACACCTGCTGTGACATACACGTCGTCGATGTAGATACCTGAGGCATCGTTCTTGGGTGTGAGGGCGTGGAAGCCGAGGTAGATTACCTCATCCTTTGTTGCGTTGATCTTAAATGACAAGGTCTCGAAGTCGGACGAATTGAGAGTGGTATCTGCCAACAATGTCTCGGTCATACCCTCAACGGTAGGTGCATTGCCGTATTTCACCTCAATTTGTTCGTCATAGTACTTGGAATATCCCTTGATTCTGAACGACACTTTGTACTCGTGGTCTTTCTCGAGCTTCAAGGCAGGACTTACCAGCCAGTCGTTGAAAGCTACTCTATCGCCATCACGTAGGATGCAGACGCCAGCGTCATAGTCGTTGCCCATGCGTGGTTTGTCAAATTTCCATGTCACCACGTCGTCGTCGACGTTGATGACAGAGA